>CAYZWN010000231.1:0-6678 GCA_964482185.1 uncultured Roseivirgaceae bacterium | reverse complement strand
ACTTTAAACCTCTTCCCTGGCAAAATTGATATCACTATCCATCCTCCCATAGACATCCGACGTTACAGCGAATCAAATATGCCGCAATTGATGAATGAGGCATACGAGGCAATATCATCCGCGAGAGTATAACAGAGGGGCCATCGTTCTGAATTGGATTACTGAATTTCTGGATAAAGAGAATTATTCTTGAAGAAATTATACCGTTTCCCCACCAATTTATCGGCTCAGCCAGTCTTTGAGCGCACTGTAAATTTCAGGGTGGCTAAGCAGGTCAAGGTGCTTCGCCCCTTGCAGAATAAGTGTATTGTTTTCCGGAAAGCGAAGCTGGAGTGCTGTATTATCATGCCGCCCAAGAGCGCTGAACAAAGGCACAAGTCCATCTCCGATGATACTTTCTCCAAATTTTGACGAAGCGTCATTGATCACCGCTGCAATGGCATAGCAATTTATATCTAACGGAAGTGGCACCGGCGTCCTTCGGTCTCCAACCGGTTCAAAACGGTCATGCGTTTTGTGGTCTTCTTCCAGAATGGTGCCATAGCGCAAATCTGTTACACCCGCGCTGCGCATTTTACCAAGGTTGGCAAGAGGTGCGCTGTATGAGTTTGAAGAAAGTATGGTATCAACCCAGTTGCCTATTTGCTCAAGTGGCGCCCCGTGATGTGGTGTCCCCAGAAAAACGATTTTTTTCAGGTGTTTTAACCATTTATGATTAGCCTGATTGCCATAGAAGTATGCACTCCGCAATACAAGCCCACCCATACTGTGCCCAACTATAAAAAGTTCTTTATCGCCCGGAATATTGTCAAAAGTTGTTTCGAGCAGATCACTCAGCTCCTTCCCGTTTTCAGAAACGTGCCTCCCGCTATTGTAGTGGAGATACACAGGCACAAATTCGTCATCTATGGCAAAACGTGATCCGTAGTCATCCCCGTTTCTTTTCCATTGCAGGTCATTCATACACAACCCGTGAATCAGGAGCATAATTTTTTTCTTTACCCCGACGGATAATCGGAATAGCGAATCGTCCTGAGCAATCAGCATGCCATCCCTCCGCAATTTCATGGGAATTGCCAGTGGATTTTTTGTGCTTTTCAGATGATCGCCAATCACACCGTTTAAAGCGGCCAAAATGGCTTCATGTCTGGGCGTGGGTTCTTTTTCATCGACGATTGCCGATAAATTGGTAAAAAGCGTATCCAAACTTTTTCCGGTAATTCCTGTTATCGCCCGGATATTTTTGTAAACCAAACCTGTGATTCCGGCGGTCTGCTTTTTTTTATTACTGCCAAACAAACCACCGAGACCGGCAATGTTGGCGTGCATCGCTTCGACAATATCGACTACGCCATTGACTGCATCAATTGCCAATCGGCTTGCTCCCCTGAAATCAGAAATGGTATTGCGTTTTTTAGACATGCTATTGTTCGGGAATATAGTCAATTAAATATGCCGTTTGTCAATGATGTTATTTTTTATCCGACATATTTTTTAATTGATCCGGATGGTAAAATTGTGCTTTTGCCTTCAGACTTTACCGGCACCGACCATCCCTTCGAAAAGGTCAGATTAATGATTGAAAATGGGTGTAGTGAAATTTTGCAGTAAAATGCCAAACTGCAATTTCACCGTTCGTCGTTTTACACAATTCCGATATTAGCATGAGGAATCGTTTCCGGAATAATGGTCTGTCGATGGAACATTGGATTCAAGCTCTTTGGAAGGATTCTATAAAACCAAAAATTGCCCGAGGTAGTTTCTGCTTGTAAGAATCGATGTTTTAATATCTGCCTCTGAATGCTCAAAAGCGCGATCTTCTACCTCAATACACACGGGGCCCCGGTAACCGACTTCGGTAAGGGCTGAGAAAAAAGCGTCCCACCGCACGTCGCCGTATCCGGGCAACTTTGGTGTATGGTATTCCAGCGGATTGGCCATGATGCCGACCCGGTCCAGCTTGTCTTTGTGCACTTTCACATCCTTAAGGTGGATGTGGTGCAGGCGATCTTTATAATTGTAAATCGGCTGGATTTCATCCATGTGCTGCCAGATCATGTGTGATGGATCGTAGTTTAACCCAAAATTTGGATCTCGAATAATTTCAAACATTCTGTCCCAGATGGCAGGGGTTGTCGCGAGATTCTTGCCGCCGGGCCATTCATCGTTGGTAAAAAACATCGGGCAATTCTCGATCCCGATCTTCACCCCAAACTTTGCGGCATGTGCTACGATTTCAGGCCATTTTTCTGCAAAAACACCAAGATTATGCGCAACATTCTTTGAAGGGTCGCGTCCGACAAATGTGTTAACGACCGGGATGCCAAGCCTGGCCGCTGCAATGATGACCTTTTTGATATGCGAAATATAGGTTGCAGCATGTGCTTCGTTGGGATCGAGCGGATTTGGATAATAACCCAAACCGGAAATGTAAATATTACTTTTGACCAGGTAGTCTTTTATATAATCTACTTTGGCATCATCCAGCTCGTCCACATCAATATGCGTAACACCGGCATATCGACGTTCCGCTTTGCCTTTGGGCCAGCACATTATTTCCACACATTTAAACTTATTGTGAGAGGCGAAGTCTATGACCTCCTCAAAGGTCTTCTCTGCCAGTATAGCGCTTACAAATCCTAAATCGAGCACTGTTTATTGAGTTTAAAATTAAATGAGATAAAACCACTTAACATTCAGACGAGGATTATCTTATGAATTTATACAGAATACAATTAAGCGATAATTATTATTTCGACAAGATTCTATAAATTTTACCTTCTACCACTTGCTTGATTTCAAATGCAAGATTCTTATATTCTATTGTCTCATCATCTTAAGGTATATAAAAGTCTCCTGGATAACGAACATCTACACCAAAGTCACTTAGTTCTTTTGGGTCAATATTTGCAAATTCTTTATCAATTTCTGAACATTCTACAAGCAGGTATTCGATATTATGCGTTCTTTTTATTTCAATATTGTTTGCTATTAAAAAGGCTTTTAGAAATTTCTCCAAAGCTTGTTGACAATGAAAACAAATGGATGAAGTCGCAACAATTTCAGATTCTGTCAATTTTTGCACAACCAATAAATCCTCGTTTGCTTTCAGTAACCATTGCTTAATAAAATCTTTTGTAGCCTGTTTCATAAAGCAACTCCTTCCAGGAGTACCTGATTGAGAATGTGTCCGGTTATTTCCTTTTTTGAATTTATTTCAGCCTGACTTTGAATTAGAATATCTGCCGGAATTTTGAATTGAGCCAGTTCTTTTCTCATCAATGACTTAAGTGTTCTTTTTTTTCGGATATCAATTGTTTCTTTCGAGATAATAAGAAAGTCATAGTCACTATCAATTGTGTTCTTTTTCCTGGCGCGAGAGCCGAAAAGCAGAATCCTGCAACCCGGCAAAAATTTGTTTGCAGTATCCTTTATAATTGATAATGTGTTTGAATCGTTGTTGATCACTTTAATTTTTTAATATAAAATTAAAAATACGGATTTTCGAAAGCAAATTTACCTGGGCTTTGACGTTCAAAATTGAAATTCACTACTAAAAAGCGTTCAGCATGGTCAATATATACCAATTTCAGTGAGAGATTTTCATTGATTCGAAAGACGATTTTCAATTGTTTTCATTATCAGTCAACCGAAAACCAATGACTCTTTAGGAAATCACCCTTCACGAATTACCAAAAATCCTGTCCATCCTTTCAGAAATCTCTTTCAGTCTTATCCGGTCTCCACCCGGCACTTCGGCCGATCCCCAACCGCCCTGATAATTGATTTCTTCGAGCGCTTTCATCACCACCGGCCAATTGCAATCGCCATCTCCAAGTTTTACATCAAAGCCCTTCCAGATTCCTTCGTCTGATTGTTTTTTCCTGCTGTATTCTTTGATATCGAGTTTTAAAATACGTTTTCCAAGTATCCTGATCCACTGCTCCGGCCATCCATAGCGAATGATATTGCCTACATCAAAATACCATCCTATCATTTCGCTTTCAAACTCATCGATATACCGGGCAGCTTCCAGCGGGCTTATCAAAAAATTATTCCACACATTTTCGATGGCAATCTTTACACCTGTCTCTTCTGCAACAGGCAATAATTTTTTGATTTCTTCCTGTGTTCTGCGATAGGCATCATCATAAGAAATCTGATCATTGACCACACCTGCCACAAGCAGTACAGTATTGCCGCCATACTCCTTCGTATCGCGCAGGGCCGTTTCCATTGATTTCACACAGGTTTCGCGCACCTTCGGATCCGGACTTGAGAGCGGGTATTTCCAATGGTAAGAATTCACGGTACCCGGGATAAGCAAGCCTGTTTTATCCCTTGCTTCCAGAATTGCCTTTTTATCCAGATCATTCGGACTGTCAAGTTCCACTCCGTCAAATCCAAGGTCTTTGAGGAGTTTGAATTTATCGAGTACCGACAGGTCCTCTTTTACCATACCAAATTTAAGACTCTTTTTAATAGTTACCTTCCCTGCAGGAGCAGAGCACGCATTGGCAAGTATGCCTGGCACGAAAAAAGAGCCGGCTGTCACGCCGGCTGTAAGTTTCAGAAATGACTTTCTATCCATAGCTCATTAAATAAATTTAGTTATTCCGGGTTTGGCCACAGGCGGATCTTCCATCTGTGTTGAATCATTTATATCATCAGGGGCGAGCACTTCCTGTGAATTCAGTGCATCTTCATAGGTAATGGTTTGACCGGTGTACGCAACCATTCTGCCCATGATGCCGAGCATGGTACTCTGAGCCATAAATTCGCCGTCATTCATCGGTTCTCCTTTCCTGATAGAAGCAAATAGCTCGTCATGTTCCTGCTGGTACATATCGTTGTCTTCTCCCCTGAAACGCCAGTCCTCTTCACCGCGGATGGTATGCCTGTTACGTATGCAGTCGATTACGGCATGACCATTGTCACCCATCACTTCTACGGCATAGCTGTTTGAGCAATCCTTCTGCTGACGGCTGAAGTGGTAGCCCTTCACACCGTTTTCATATTCATAAACGATGGCAAAATGATCAAAAATATTTCCATATTCTGGCTCGACACGTGTCTGGCGGCCACCTGTACCAGTCGCGCTCACCGGTTTGGCATCGCCAAATGCCCAGGACATCATGTCAATACTGTGAATGGCCTGCTCCACTATGTGGTCACCGGACAAATAGCTATAATATAACCAGTTGCGCATTTTTTTCTTTATGGGCGACCAATCAGGTTGTGTATCGCGTAACCAGAGCGCACCGGTGTTGTAGGTATTATAGACAGACAAAACATTCCCGATAGCACCGTCTAAAATTCTCCCGAAAGTTTCCCTTTTGCCGGTGTGATACCTCCAGCAAAATCCTGATACCAGCGAAAGGTTTTTCTCTTTTGCTTTTTGGGCAGCAGCCAGCACCCGCCGGATACCCGGGGCATCAATTGCTACAGGTTTTTCACAAAATACATGCTTGCCGGAGGCTATGGCCATCTCAAGATGTTTAGGACGATAATTTGGGGGTGTAGTAAGAAGCACCACATCTACATCCGACTCAAGCACTTTTGCAGCGCCTTCAAATCCGACGAATTTCGTATCATTGGTCACCTTCACCCGATCGCCATGCCGTTGTTTCAGACTATCAACAGATAAATTCATTCTGTCTTCGAAAACGTCTGCCATATGGGTTAGTACGACATTTGGATCTGCATTGAGTGCCTGGTTGGCCGCGCCTGTTCCCCTGCCTCCGCAACCAATCAGCCCTACTTTGAGGGTATCGCTGTTCATGGCAAATGAAGACCCTGGCAGTCCGAGATTTAGCGCCATGGTTCCTCCCAATGCCAGCGCTCCGGTCGATTTAATGAAATTCCTCCTTGATTTGTCTCTCATGATTTTATAATTAACAATAGTTTTTCCTGGTCAATTTAAAAAATATACTGCAAAATTGATGCGGCAGGCCAAATAAAAACGGCAAAAAACAGCAGCTCCATGTTCTGGCTGGTGTCCGGGTATTCAACGGCAAGATTGTCGCCAGAAAAAGCACTTCCTTATCCATGGTTTGTCCTCTGAAAAACCATCACACTTATCTCACTGCATCGATATCAAATCCATGGTTTGTACCCCGGCAAGCCATCAATCCTCCATTCACTGCATCGCCTGATAAAGCACTTCCTGAATATTTGTCCGCACATTCAGATCGTAGAGTTTGGTGTTGGCGCGGGTCTGAAATACCCTATTAGATAAAAAAATATAAACAAGATTGTACTCCGGGTCAGCCCAGGCAAACGTACCGGTAAAACCGGTGTGTCCAAAACTTGATTGGCTTACTGATTTGGCAGTATTGCCATTTTCGTGCGGCTCGGGCAAAGGCCGGTCAAAACCCAATGCACGGCGGTTGTCGTTTTCAGGGTACTGGCACCTTGTAAATTCCTTTACTGTTTCCTCCTTCAAATAGAGTTTCCCGCCATAGGCTCCATAGTTGCAATACATGGCGAAAAGCTTGGCCAAATCATTGGCATTGGAAAAAAGTCCGGCATTCGAGGAGATTCCCTGCATCATCGCTGCGCCCTCATCATGCACCTTTCCGTGAATTTGTGTTTTCCGGAACAATGAATCGTATTCTGTGGGCACAATACGTTCGATCAGGAAATTTTCCAGTGGATTGTAGGTCAGTGTTGTGGCGC
>CAYZWN010000230.1:0-6703 GCA_964482185.1 uncultured Roseivirgaceae bacterium | reverse complement strand
TATCATGTTTCTGAACAATTGCGCCATATATTTTGTGAGCGCAATATACGGTTTTTCTATTTTCAGGATTGGAAATGAATGGTTCGGCATAAACAAAATGGGCCTCTGAGCACTTTTATCGGTGATGATTCTAATTCATTTTGAGGTGATTAAAGTCATTTCAAAGCCGGAAATTATTCCTTAATTTTATTTTTCACTTAATCAAGTATAAAACTGTATGCTGGCCCCTGAAAAGTTTGAAGAAATAAAGCGCCTTTTCAAAAGGTTTCTTGAAGAAAAGCAATTGCGCAAGACACCCGAAAGGTTTGCAATTCTGGAAGAAATCTATTCGCATGAAGGGCATTTCGATGTTGAGTCACTGTACATCAATATGAAAAACAAAAACTACCGGGTTAGTCGTGCGACTGTGTACAACACCCTTGATTTATTGCTGGAATGCGACCTGGTAAAAAGGCATCAGTTTGGCAAGAACCTTTCACTTTATGAGAAGTCGCACGGATTTCGGCAACATGACCACGTCATTTGCACTGACACGGAGCAGATTTATGAATTTTGTGACCCCCGGGTGGGGGAGATTCAAAAACTAGTAGAGGAAACATTCGACGTAACGGTGACCAGTCACACCCTGTATTTTTACGGGAAAAAGAATAAAAAAGACCAATAAGAGGTTTCCAGGCAGCTATCAGTTACCCATATCAATGCTCGATCCGTAGTCAGATCCTACAATATAGTTTTGCAGGTTGTCGATGTGTGATCTCTGCTCAGTGATGATTCTGTTCACGATATCACCAATCGAAACAAGGCCGATAAGCTGATTATTTTCCAAAACAAGAAGATGTCGCGAGCGTTTGGAAGTCATGATTTCAAGACAATCCCACAGGTTGTTGTCAGGTTTTACAAAAAATACAGTTTTGGTCATCATGTCTTTGACTTTTGCGCTTTTTGATGCCTTGCCTTCCTGAAGCACTTTGCGGGCGAAGTCGCGTTCGGAAAATATACCGGCGATTTTGTCCTTTTTGTCCAAAACAAGCAATGCTCCGATGTCATGATCAGCGAGCATTTTCAGGGCATCAAATACTTTACCGCTTTCCCGGATTTGATAAACCTCACTTCCTTTAATTTGTAGCAGATTAGCAACTTTCATAATTGTAGATGTTTTGTTAATTAATAAAAACCCGGAGATGCCGGAAATTCTACGGAGGTTAACAATCGGATTGCTAACAATTTAATAAATATGTATGAGAATCCATATATATTCATGATTTTAGGATCGTAGAAATTTTCAATCCCCGGCCCATGCATGAAGTTTCCATTGCGGCAAATATTATTGATATCGTTGGTGAAGAACTGAGAAAAAACCAGGGAAGTACAGTAGAGGCCATACACCTGCAGATAGGAAAGCTCTCCGGTGTTGTTGTTGAAAGTCTGCTTTTCGCACTGGATGTCTCAAAAAAAGATGGAATAATAAAACATGCCAATATTACCGTTGAGGAAGTAAGGGCCATTGCCGTCTGTCGTTCCTGCAATCATGAATTTGAGGCAGATGATTATTTTCAGGTTTGCCCTGAATGTGGCAGCCTCGACATCCACCTTGTTAGCGGACGTGAAATGGTGATAAAGTCAATAGAAATCAGTTGACGCTTATCGTGGTGGTTTTATCGCAGCATCACCTGCATTCGGTGTGCGTCGATTTTTAAGAGGATAAAAATAAGAATGGTAAATGCCCAAAGTGAAGATCCTCCGTAGGAGAAGAGGGGAAGCGGGATGCCAATAACAGGAAATAATCCGATGGTCATGCCGATGTTGACCATGAAATGAAAAAATAAAATAGCCACCACCGAATACCCATACACCCTGGCAAAAGTTTCTTTTTGCCGTTCGGCGATTTTGACAATGCGCACAAGCAGAAAAACAAAAAGGATGATAACCGCTGTTGAACCTGCCCAGCCGTGTTCTTCACCAAGCGTACAGAAAATGAAGTCTGTGCTTTGTTCCGGCACAAAATCAAATTTTGTCTGGGTGCCCTGAAGGTAACCCTTTCCGAGTAATCCCCCAGACCCGATAGCAATTTTAGATTGTGTTACATTCCAACCATATCCAAGTGGATCTCCTTCCGGATTGATCAGGGCCTTGATCCTGTTCTGTTGGTGGGGTTTCAACACTTCATCGACAAAATAGTCCACACTCCAGATTACACCAATCACTATTATCATTCCGGCGGTGATTGTCGCGATGCGCTGCCATTTTTTCTTTCCGAGAAGGATTATGATCGCTCCGGTAATGCCAACACCGATCATCAGGGTTGATTGCTCAAAGATCAGGGTAAGAACAAAGAGCGCGATGGCAATTAGTCCTATGACTATTATGGCAGGATTGAGTCCTTCTCTGTAAAGCACAATCACAAAACTACCAAACACCAGCGCTGTCCCTGTATCCGGCTGCAGGAGAATTAACAAGGCCGGCAAGGCGAGGATTCCTGCTGTTAGAACCAAATCATTGAATTTGGTCAGCTTATAGCCTACTTTGCTCATGTATTTGGCCATGGCGAGTGCGGCGGCAAATTTGGAAAATTCCGAAGGCTGAACCTTGAATCCTCCTATGCTAAACCAACTGGTAGAACCTGCCACTTTTGTACCCGCAACAAGCACGAGAACCAGCAAAAGTAAAACAAAACCATAAATGATGTAGGCAAAAGAATCGTAAAAACGAAAATCGATTGTCATGATGACGACGATAATCAATATGCTGGTTAATATCCACAAAAACTGTTTGCCGGAGTTGATTGACAGGTCAAATATGCTTTTATGCACATCTTCGTCATACACGGCAGCATAAATATTGAACCATCCTAATACTACCAGGACGAAATAGACCAGCACAACCAGCCAGTCAACTTTATTCCATATGCCAGGTTCCTTTCTCAATACACAAAATGCCCTCTTTTTACGAAATCTTCAATCCAGACTTTCTTGATTTCACCGGTCAGATACTTTTCCATCATCAAACCGGATATGGATGCGGCAGCCCGTGCGCCCTGCCCTACATTCTGTACGTAAACTGCGATGGCGATTTTCGGATCATCTTTTGGTGCGAATGCCACAAATACGGAGTGATCCTCGCCATGCGGATTTTGCGATGTGCCTGTCTTACCACAAACGGCAATGCCGGGAATCTGTGCTCTGAAACCTGTACCCTGAAGCACAACTTGCTCCATGGCATCAATTACGGGAATGAAATGCATGGAGTCGATGCCCACGTAATGCTTTTCCTGGTATTTGGCCCTGGGTTTTCCGGTATCACCTATTTCACTAATCACATGCGGAATATAGTAATAACCCCTGTTGGCGATGATTGCCGTAAAATTTGCCATTTGTAGCGGACTGGTTAATATTTCTCCCTGGCCGATGCTTATAGAATTGATAGTTGACCACTTCCATGAATTTTCTCCATATATACCATTGTAGAGCGCGGGGGATGGTATTTGGCCACCTTTTTCATTAGGGATGTCTATGCCGACAGGCCTGCCTAACCCGAAGCGGTCGAGGTATTCATCCCACTTCTGAAGTCCCAGTCGGGAATCGATAAATGTATTATTACTGAGTCCCTGATTTATTATTCGCCGGAAAACAATGTAAAAATAATTATTTGACGATTTCTGTATTGCTTTGTAAACGTCATAATAGCCCGGGGGGGCATGATCACCAACCAAAGCCCCGCTGCAATAGATTTGTTCGTTTGGACTGATGACACCCTCCTGCAAAGCGATAAGGGCCTGTAGTGGTTTAAAGGTGGAGCCAGGAGGATACACGGACATAGTAGCCCTGTTGAAAAGTGGTTTGAGTGAATCGAGTGTTAGCTCGGAGAAATTTTGGCTGAAGAGCCTTCCGCTGAGCAACCCCGGGCTGTAGGAAGGGCTTGTGACAATGGCGAGCACCTCACCTGATTCAGGCTCTAATGCTACGGCAGCTCCGGCGAGATTCTCCATCAGCCATTCCCCGTATTGCTGCAGTTCCAGGTCAATGCTGGCTTTGAGATTTACTCCCGGAACTGAGAGAGAATCGTTCTTTCCGTTTTTAAAGGGTCCTTTTTCAACCCCCCGTACATTCACCATTTTATATTTTACACCGTTCTCTCCTTTAAGATCATATTCGTATTGCTCTTCCAGTCCGGTGATGCCTATATAATCGCCTTGCTTGTATGATTTTGTTGTGTCCCTGTTAAGCTGATTTCTATTTATTTCCCCAACATATCCGAGGATGTTGGCCAGGCTTTCGTGCTCATAACCCCTCAGCGATCTGACCTGCGGATAAAAGCCCGGAAAATCTACCAGATAATCCTGGAACCTTCCGAAATCCTTAATGGATAACATCTTTATGAATACTGAGGGCTGAAATTTGTCAAATTTTATGGCAGCCTGCATCCTTCTTTCGAAATCTTCCTTTGTGATGCCGAGGAGGTTACAAAACCTGATCGTATCGGCAACTATGGCTTCCCTCGGAATGACCATCAGGTCGAATACCGGGTCGTTGTGGGCAAGAATGTTATTCTTTCGGTCGTAAATGATGCCCCTGTATGAGTAATCACGGATTTTTCTCAGGATGTTGTCTTCAGCAGCCGGGCCGTAGGTTTCATCTAAAAATTGCAACTGGAACAATTTTAAACAATAAATCAGGCCAACCAGAATGAATACAAACTGTAAAATATATTTCCTGTTGTCTTCCATCTTCAGATTGTCTTTTTATAAAACAAATACTGAGTAAGGACTAAGATAAAAAATGTTAGCAAAGTGCTGAAAAAAACCTTATTCAAAGTAAAGAAAAACATGCCAAAACCACCGGTCTCCAGAAACAGGAGCGCAAAATGATGGAGAAATATCAATGGGAGGGAATAGGTAAAAAACCAGCCAAAATCAAGCGTTTTCATGCTTGGAATTAAGACTTCCTCATATCCTCCCCGAGGTGTGATGATATTGAGCCAATAGGGGCGCAAAAATGCCAGAAACACGCTGGCCGCGGCATTGACCCCAATACTGTCGTAAAATAAATCCACGCCAAAACCCATTAGAAAAGCTATGCCCATTAGCAGCAAAGGGCCAATTTCTATCGGAAGCATCAGGATAAAACCAATGTAGAGAAAGCAAAACGCAGTATCAAAAAGCACAAAATTTTTAAGCAGCAATGCCTGTGTAAGCAGATACATAAAGAAAGAAATGATTACCGATATAATCAGTCGATTACTCATTGAATATTTGTATTTCGTTTTCCAATTCCAGTTTTTCTTCCCGTAGCGGATTTTTTACAACGTAAACGTATGCAAGGTTGGAGAAGTCATTGGAAAGTTCAACATCAATATTGTAAAAGGAATCACCGATTTCGAATTCGCGAACGTAACCAACCAGGATATTTTCCGGAAAAACTGAATTAAAGCCTGAAGTAACAACCGTGTCGCCTGCCTGTAACTCAATATGCTTCGGTACGTACAAGAGCCTGGCATAGAGTATATTCCTGCCGTCCCAGTTTATGCTTCCGAAGGTGCCATTTCTCCGGATATATGACGAAACAAAAACGTCGGTATTAAGAACAGAGGATACTGTCGCAAAGTGATCAGAAACTGAAAAAACCTTTCCAACGATACCATTAGCGCTTATTACACCCATGCCGGGTTCCACGCCATTTCTGCTTCCTTTGTTAATGGTGAGAAAATTATGCGTAAGCATGGTAGAATTGTTGATGACTTTTGCTGAAAGAAAAGCATAGTTTTCCAGCGCTCTTGTGTGCTTTAACGAATCAGCCTTTGAGTTTACTATGATTGGGACCTGGCTTTGCGCCAACACCAGCCTGAGCCTTGCGTTGTCAGTGGCGAGTTCTTCGTTGACTGCGGGCAGATTGAAGTATTGGGCTATGTTTTTTCTTGTTTGATAAATATTCCCAATTATGGCGCTACTTGAATGAAAATAGGCAGCACTATGGTATGGGTTGCTTCGAACAAGCAGCCAAAAGCATGCAAATTCAATAAATAAAAATACAAGAAAGGCTCTGTAGGTATGTATTAATTTTAATAATTGATACATGCCGGAATCAGGTCATCAATACACCCTTGAGTTGAGCAAGATTTTTTAGCGCCGCTCCGGTACCCCGGACAACTGCCCTGAGCGGATCCTCCACAACATGAAGCGGTAATTTTGTTTTAAGCGCCAGCCTTTTATCGAGTCCGCGAAGCAAAGCACCACCTCCGGTGAGGTGAATGCCATTGTCATAAATATCAGCGCTAAGTTCCGGTGGTGATATTTCCAGGGCTTTGAGCACAGATTCTTCAATTTTTGAGACTGATTTGTCTATAGCAAAAGCAATTTCTGAGTAAGAAATTTTTATCACTTTCGGTATACCGGTCATCAGATCCCTGCCTCTGATTTCATAATCGTCAGGAGGATCATCGAGCTCGGTGAGGGCGGAACCAACTTCAATTTTAATTTTCTCTGCAGAACGCTCCCCAATCAAAAGATTGTGCTGGCGTCTCATATAATCCAGGATATCCTTATTAAAGGTATCCCCGGCAATTCTGATCGACTGGTTGCACACGATCCCGGAAAGTGCGATGATAGCTATTTCGGTTGTGCCGCCGCCAATATCCACGATCATCGATCCAACCGGGCGATCGATGTCTATGCCTATTCCCAAAGCTGCAGCGATCGGTTCGTGGATCA
>CAYZWN010000229.1:3094-6741 GCA_964482185.1 uncultured Roseivirgaceae bacterium | reverse complement strand
TCATTTATACAGTTTCCGGGGGCACCAAGGCAGTAAGTCAGACACAAAAACATCAAATGGCCATCATGATGGGGGGTATAGTGCTCGCCGGCCTGATTGTATTGAGCTATCTTCCTCAAAACGTTGGTTTCATTGATGCGCTGAAAGTAGCCGGTAAAATGGGTAAGCTCAATGTAGTGACCTTCGATTTTGATATGAATGACAGATACAATATCTGGTCAGGATTGATCGGAGGTTTTTTTCTTGCCATGGCCTATTTCGGAACCGACCAGAGTCAGGTGCAACGCTACCTCACCGGCAAGACAGTTTCTGAAAGCCGCCTGGGATTATTGCTCAATGGAATCCTGAAAGTGCCCTTGCAATTTGTGATTTTGTTCATAGGTGTACTGGTATTTCTTTTTTACCAGTTCAATCCTCCGCCGGTCTTTTTTAATAAACCACTGAAAGAAAAAGTATATGAAACAGGATATGCTGCCAGTTTCATGGAAATAGAGCAGGAGCATCTTGATGTTTTCGAAAAAAAGCGGGACAAAATTCATGAGCTGATAGCGGCTTTTAAGTCAGAAGATTATGCCTCAATTGAAACGCTTAGTTCAGAAGTGAATTCGTTGGAGGCAGATATGAAGCGTCTCGAAGAAGATGCCTCAGGTGTTTTGCAAATGGCTCAGCCGGACGCCGAAACAGCAGACCGGGATTACATTTTTCTTTCGTTTGTAATGGATCACATGCCAAAGGGAATCATTGGCCTGCTTCTGGCTGTAATTTTTTCAGCCGCCATGTCTTCCACCAGCAGCGAACTGAATGCGCTGGGTTCCACTACAACCATAGATTTTTACAAAAGGAATTTTAAAAAGACGGGGTCAGACAGGCATTATCTCAGTGCTTCCAAACTTTTAACGCTTATCTGGGGACTTCTGGCTATTTCATTCGCGGCTTTTGCGTCGTTGCTGGAGAATCTGATTCAGGCGGTTAATATCCTTGGATCGCTGTTTTACGGAACCATTCTTGGGCTTTTTGTCGTCGCGTTTTACATCAAATTTGTTAAAGGACACGCGGTGTTCATTGCCGCAGTTTTTGCTGAGATTTTTGTGGTTTACTGTTTTTTCTTTACCGAGATCGCCTACCTGAATTTTAATATCATCGGATGCCTGATGGTTGTGTTTATCTCACTGATCATCCAGTGGTTTACAAATAAAAAGTCATAAAAAAACCAGCACGAAGCTGGTCTTAATAATATTAAATGAGCTGATAAACAACTATTTCTTGCTCCACTCGGCGATGGATTCTGTATTCATTTTGATGTAATCCTCATTTTTTGTTTCCTGAGATTTTGCCAGCGACAATTGTGCCGTTTTTACAGCATCCTTGTAGTTTTTCAAACCTGCTTCGATGAGTGATTTTTGCCTGTATACCCAAAAAACATTTCTGTTTGCGCCTTCATGGATTTTAATGCATTCATTGATCCAGGCAAGCGCCTGATTCAGATCTTTACCGGCTTCGCGATAATATACGGCGGCGGCATAATAATCATTGGCAGATGGGCTTGGGTTGAGGGTTTTCTTAATCGAAGCTTCGATACGTTCATCTATCGACACTTCCAATGGTATCTGAACTACTGTATTTTCCCAGACAATCTCTATCAATGCCGAGTTTAGTTTTACATCCTCCAGGCTGATCAGGAACGTTTCAACAGTGGCATCCATGGTGATGGGTTTTACACTTACCCGGACTGCATCTTCAGATTCTTTATAATTGGCCGTGCCGCCCTGATTGTAATTCGTATTGAACATGATCGTCCATTCATCCTTTCCTGGAATGGTAAACAGCGCGTATGTCCCGGCCTTCAGATCTTTTCCATCGATTTTGACATCATCAGAAAAGGTAAGTTTTGTAGCCATATTGGCCCCCGTGCGCCATACAGCACCAAAAGGCACCAGGTCACCATACACTTTTCGACCCTTCATGCCTGGCCGGGAGTATTCGATGGTCACATCGGTAAGTCCGACTTTTTGCGTAAATTTTGCCAACTGGCTGGAAGCCGGCGTTTCAATCTGTGCGCTTGCATATAGGTACGAGAAGCAGACGAATAACAGAGATAACAGTTTAATGCTTAATTGTTTCATGATTATTAGTATTTTTTTTATGAGATTAATTCTCAAAATTAATAAAGTTTGTTGGTTTGCAATACAATTTTATCGTAATACAAGATTTTTGATATTCATATAATATGAACATTGAAAGCAATATAATGCCCATGGACTGGTTCAGGGGGAATGATGTGGTGTTGATGGCCAGGATGCTTCTGGGCAAAATGCTTTGCACAAATATCGGTAATCAACTTACCAAAGGAAAAATAGTAGAAACTGAGGCTTACTGTGGCGATAATGATAAGGCATGCCACGCCAACGGACAAAGAAAAACGCCCCGAAACCAGGTGATGTTTGAGGCCGGTGGACATGCGTATGTGTATCTGTGTTATGGAATTCATCACTTGTTCAATATTGTGACAAATAAACCGGGGCGCGCTGATGCCGTATTGATCAGGGCTGTTGAGCCGATGGAAGGGGTAGAAGTGATGATGCAGAGACGCAATTTGGGCAAGTCAGATCAGCGACTCACATCCGGCCCGGGCAAGCTAACGCGGGCATTGGGCATTGAGGTGGCGCACAATGGGAGCAGGCTGAGCGAAGACCTGATCTGGATTGAAAACGGGCCGAAAATACCACCTGTACAAATTGTGGCTACCACAAGGGTTGGCGTTGATTACGCCGGTGAAGATGCGTTGAAACCATGGCGTTTTTACATTAAAGAAAACAAATGGGTGAGTAAATTTTAGGTCAAAATCCCTTAACTTTAGGTTAATTTTTAAGTAATGAAAAAGATTCTGTGTCCCATCGATTTTTCGGAAGTTTCATTGAACGCTTTGGAATTTGCCGTTGCCATAGGCGAAAAAGAAAAAAGCAAAATCACACTTCTGAATATATTTACACCCTCAGATTTCAATAGAATATTAAATACCAGTCACGTCAAAGAAAAGTACGATCAGCTTCAGAAATTGGCAGAAGCAAAATTAAAGGCGATATCCAAAGAGATCATGTTGATGAGCCGGAACAAACTGGAGCGTTGTGATTACATTTTTAAGTCTGGAAAAATTGTTGATGTCCTGACGGGCATTGCCGAAGAAGAAAAACACGATCTGATCGTAATGGGCACCACGGGTCATTCTGCTTATGAGCGGAAATATCTTGGCGGTAAAGCAAAGAACGTTATTCAGGAATCATGCTGCACAGTGATGTGCGTACCCGAAAATGCGAGCTACCACGGCATCAAAAAGATCGTATATGCCACCGATTACCAGGAAGAAGATAAGCTGGCGATCCAGCAGATTAATGAGATCGCAAATGATCTGAAGGCAAGGGTAACAGTTTTGCATGTGTCACACCACAATGATACGATCGACAAAGCCATGTACGAGGAATTTAAATCCGAACTTGGGCTTTTTGTTCACAATCAGAAGATTAATTTTGACCGTGTGGTCTTTCACGATGTGGCTAAAGGGCTTGACGAGTACATGAAAACTGAAAAAGCTGACCTTTTGGTACTGCTCAATAAAAAGCTGAATTTCTTTGAAAGCTTGTTTCACAGGA
>CAYZWN010000229.1:0-3084 GCA_964482185.1 uncultured Roseivirgaceae bacterium | reverse complement strand
CACAGGAGCCTGACAGATCACCTTGATAAGTTTACAGATTACCCGCTGATGATTCAGAAATTATAAAGAATTAAAAAATTGCCTATTGGCTGAATAATTTTTCAAAATCACTTTTTACACGGTTCTTTCGTTATAATTTTGCCTACTAAACATTTACTGAAGCCATGTTGAAATACCGATATATCGTCCTGCTCAATTTGTTTTTTGCCCTGAATTGTTTTGGGCAAGGCATCAATACATCAGACCTGAACGCACTACTTCAAAATGTGAATTCACGATATGATGAGCATAACCCCGTACTAAGCCCGGATGGGAAAAGCCTGTATTTTACCAGAGCAAATGATAGTCTGAACATTGGAGGGCCTCGTGACAAAGGAGATATATGGGTTTCCACACTCGAAAGCAATGGTATATGGGGTAAACCCGTAAATCTCGGCAAACCTGTAAATGATGAATTGAAGAATTATATCCTTGGTTTTGCACCGGACGGTAAAATCATGTTTCTGAATCGGGAGAAAAAAAAACCCGGAGGACTGGTTATTAATGATGGAATCGCTTTTTCTATCCGGGAGGGTGATGCGTGGTCAAAACCTGCTCCCGTTTCAGTTGATTACCTATTAAATAAATCCGCCCATCAAAGTGGAAGTATTTCAGCAGATGGCAGCATCATGCTTTTGTCCCTGCAGTCTTATGCATCGAGGGGTGAAGAAGATATTTACATATCCCGCTATCAGGATGGCCGCTGGACTCAGCCCGTAAATCTCGGTTCGGCCATTAATACAAACCAGCAGGAAATGACTCCTTACCTGTCACCCGATAAAAAGTCTCTTTATTTTTCCAGCAACGGACATGGAGGCAGGGGCGGAAGAGACCTGTTCGTCTCTGAACGGACAGGCACCAGTTGGACGGAATGGTCAAAACCAAAAAATCTTGGCGCTGAGGTAAATTCTACAGGCGTTGAACTCAATTACTTTATTGATGTAAAAAATAATCTGGCTTATTTCTCTTCCACTCAGAACAGCGATGGATATGGAGACATTAAGGCACACCTGATCGACCTGGATTTTGAGCAAATCCAGGAAGAAGTTATAGCCTATGAGGCGCTGGTAGAGCAGGCTGTCGAAGAGCGAAAAACATTGAGCCTTTCCGGGAAGATTACAAATGAAGCAACAGGAGAGCCCATTGCAGCGGCAATTAATGTGATGCATGAGTCCATCGCGCTCAACACCAACTCTGAGCTTGAGTCAGGATATTATAGCCTGGAAATCCCCATTAGTTTAAGTGAGGCGGAAGTAAACATCAAAACTCCCGGATTTATGGGCGTAAAAGAAACAATATTGTTGACAGGTAACGATGCGACAAAAGACTTTAAATTGATTCCGCTGGAAGTTGGTGCAACAATCCGCCTAAACAAAGTGTACTTTGAGCGTGGAACATCTAATCTGTTGGAGGAATCCTTTTCCGAACTTTTAAATGTGATTGAAATGATGAATGAGAACCCCGGAGTAAAAATTGAGCTCTCCGGTCATACAGACAACCAGGGAAATTCCAAACTCAATATGCAGCTTTCCCAGGAGCGCGTGGATGTGGTGAAAAGATACCTTGCAGAAAATGGGGTTGATGGCAAACGCATCAGAGGAAAAGGCTATGGTGGTTCGCGTCCCGTTGCGAGCAATGCATCAGAAGAAACACGCAGACTTAACCGACGTGTTGAAATAACCATTCTCAAAAATTAATCATGTCCCGTTCAAAGAAAATATTTCTGCTTCTCGCCGCGATATTTTTTATCATCCTGCTGATTTTCAGTTACGACATCTCCAGAAAAACTGCTTTCCCGGGCAGCACCAAGAAAGAGAAAACAGTTAATGTGGAGTGAGGTGAGATAAAAGGAAGTGGATTGCTACGCCCTGACCAGTGGCACACCGGCCACAGCTTTGCTTCTTGTCCTCACGAATCGTGGCGGAGATTCATTTATCTCCATAATGAGACCATGCACTCAATATGTACACTGTCGCTATTTCTTCTTTGATTGAGTAAACCAAACGATGCTTTTTATTTATTCCTCTGGAATGCAAGCCTGTGAGTTCATGCTTTAACTTTTCAGGTTGCCCTGTACCGGTCATTGGATGTTCTCGTAATTCATTGAGCAGGTGCTGTAACTTCTTTAAAGCTGATTGATCTCCTGCCTTTTTATGCTTTTCAATATCCTCTAAGGCATAATCAGAGAACTCTAAAACATAACTCATAAACCTAACAAGTCATTGATCTGTTCAGGGGTGGTTATGCTCCTGGTCTTTCCTGATTTAACCTGCTCGATACTTTGTTTTATTCGCTCAACCATTTCAGCATTGAAGTAAAGGTCTTCTTCTTTAACAGGAGTTAAGGCATAAGCTTTATCCTTTCCTCTCTGAACAATAATTTGCTCTCCCTGATCAGCTCTTTCAAAATACCTCTTTTGATTCTGCCTGAATTCTCTACTACTTACTACTAACATATTGTTTTATTTTGTGTGCCATTATGGTACAAATATACAACATTATAGATTATTATGTTTTAGCCCAACGGAGGATATTTTATAATCGCCAACCGTTGGCTTAGGTGCAACTACCCCGGCCTTGGTTCGTGTCCGCACGAACCAACCTGACTTACGCTCATAACAGATGGCTGTCCAAATGTATATCTCACCTTTTTCGATGAACGACTTGCGAATGAAATCACAGTTGATTTTGTCCATGATTCATTATGCTAACTTTCCCTGTTAGTTCGGACGCGAACCAAGGCGGAGAATTATTATCTTTATTGTAAAATAAAAAGCATACTTTTAAAAATGAATGGGATCAAGTCATGCCGATTGGCGCTGCTATTTTTTTCAGTTGTATTAACGCAAATTCATTGCCAGCAGAAACCGGCAACTTCTTCCGCAACCATAGAACAGGTTTACCCAAACGCAAATATTGAAATTCCAGGTACCATACGTCTGTTTGATGGTGAAACGCTGGCCAATTGGGAAAGCGCCAATTTTGGTCCACAGGGACTGGTATATGTTTCAGATGGTGCAATCGTTTTGAGAATGGGGGATGGCCC
>CAYZWN010000228.1:0-6843 GCA_964482185.1 uncultured Roseivirgaceae bacterium | reverse complement strand
GTTTTGTTGAGGCATGGCGAAAGCCAATGGAATATGGAAAACCGGTTCACCGGCTGGGCCGATGTTGACCTGACCGATAAAGGTAAAGAGGAAGCCAAAGCTGCCGGAGAACTGCTAAAAAAAGAAGGCTTTACCTTCGACAAGGCATTTACTTCCTTTCAGAAAAGAGCCATCCGAACATTGTGGATCACCCTGGATGAAATGAATCTGATGTGGGTTCCGGTGGAGCGTTCATGGAAATTGAACGAGCGCTTTTACGGTGGTCTTACGGGTATGAACAAAGCCGAAACAGCGCAAAAATATGGCGATGATCAGGTACTGATCTGGAGAAGAAGTTATGATATTCCGCCACCACCACTTGAAAAGTCAAGTGAGTACTATCCAGGTAACGATCCGCGGTATGCTGGTCTTTCGGAGGCCGAGTTGCCCGTGACAGAATGCCTGAAAGATACAGTGGAAAGAGTGGTTCCCTATTGGGAAAGCACCATAGCACCGGAGATCAAAGCCGGAAAAAAACTGGTTGTTGCAGCACATGGAAATAGCCTGCGGGCATTGGTAAAATACCTCGACGAAATGACCGAAGAAGCAATTCTTAAGCTGAACATCCCGACCGGAGTGCCGTTGGTTTACGAACTGGATTCGAATTTAAAGCCGATCAAGCACTATTACCTCGGCGACCAGGAAGCACTTGCCGCCAAATTACAGGCAGTGGCAAATCAAGGCAAAGCAAAATAATGTCGTTTTGATCCGGTGGCTCGTTTTTTCACTCATGATTGTTTGGTCGTGCGATAGTAACACCAAACCAAGGGTGCAGAAAATCGATGCATATTATGATATTGAAGGACTGATCGATGAGCAAATGTCATGGCTCGACTCGGTCGGTCCTTCTCTATATAAAACAGGTACCATCAAGGGTCGGCAGGCTGTGGAGCAATTCCAGCCTTCAGATTCGGTGTGGCGGCAGGAATTGCTTGCATTTCGCTTGATAGATATCAACAGACCTATTCTGGCGGATAGTTATAATGCATCGGAGACCGAAACTGATTTGGGTTCAACGCTGACTTATACAAGTAGAAATACACGCACCACACTTGTTGATTCGATTTATTTGGAATTTGATCAGCAAAAAAATCCGCTTCTCATTCATGCGTTCCTGCACAGCCGAAATCCGCTGTTTGTATCCGAGAAAAGACTCGAGATGCATTTCGAAATAGTTAAGAACAAACCTGCAATTTCGGAATACAGGGTCTCTGGCTCACAAAAAATGATTATGTTTGACAGGGTACACTTTGAGATCGACTCAAGGATTATCATGCCCTAAACCCCAGGTCAGACCTCCGGAAAATACACGTTGTAGCTGGGCTTTTTAGCTTATCCAAATTGTACTTTATCAACTTCTCTGCAACACTTCCCAAAAGCATTGCTGTCGCCAGCGCTCTGCCCTTTGATCCTACTGCAATGGCCCGGACTTGCTTTTGTGATTGAATAAATCTTTCGGACCCTGCTGCCTTCTTCATTCAACTCAACCAGACAGTTCAGATGTGCGTCTTTTGTTGGGTTTCTTTTATATTTTCCATCCGGTCTCCCTGCGTATTGCTATGCATAATTTCGTCAAAATCCGCATATTATTAGCCAATCATATGATATAATGAAGTCACTTCCTACGCATAATGGCCAGTGTTTCGGATACCAGAATTTTTAAAGGCGAGGGCATAGCCATAATCAAATGCTCGTTATTAGGCAGGTTAAATATCGATCGGCATGGCAGGCGATAGATGATCCAAGTTGTCCGGTCATTGCTCAGGAACAAGTAGTACCGATTAAATAAACAATCACCAGGGTTATGTTTATCCCACTAAAATGATCGATTGTGATTGGGCAAATCAAACGGCTCTTCAGAACAAAATATTTTTTCCGCTTAGCCGGTTTGTTTTGGCATCAAACTGACCTTAAATTTAGCCATCAAACAATTAGCCGCTTAAACTATGAATATAAACCTGGAAAATAAATATGCGTTGGTCTGCGGAAGTTCGCAAGGCATCGGAAGGGCCATCGCCATTGAACTTGCTTCACTGGGAACAAATGTCACCCTTTTTGCCAGAGATATCGGCGCATTAAGGCATCTGGCAAAAGAACTTGACCAAACACGCGGGCAGCAACACGGTTACATCGTTGCTGATTTCAGGTTTGCAGACCAGGTGCGCGATGTGATCAATGAATATGCTGCCAATGCTGCCGCTTTGCATATCGTGGTGAATAATTCCGGCGGGCCGGCCCCCGGACTTGCCATCGACGCCGACGCAAATGACTTCCTGAGCGCTTTTTCGCAACACCTGGTTTGCAATCAGCACATATTGCAGGCAGTAATCCCCATGCTGAAAAATGACCATTATGGCAGAATCATAAATGTGATTTCTACTTCTGTGCGCACACCCATCCAGGGCCTCGGCGTATCCAATACCATCCGGGGTGCAGTGGCAAGCTGGGCCAAAACACTGAGCGTGGAGCTCGGACCATTTGGCATTACGGTAAATAATATACTTCCCGGCTTTACACAGACCGGTCGGCTGGATAGTTTGCTAAATAATCGAGCAAATGCCAGGGGAATCAGCGTTGAGGAGTTAGCCGAAGAAATGAAGCGGGGCATCCCGGCGAGGAGATTTGCCGATCCTTCGGAAATTGCAGCGCTGGCTGGCTTTCTGGCTTCGCCTTCGGCAGCATTTATCAATGGTGAAAGCATCCGTGTGGATGGCGGAGCAACGCCATCGATTTAGATATTTAGACCTACAGGTTTTTTATCAATATCTCAACCGATATATTTTTTTATTTTTAACAGAACCTGCAGGTTTCTAATTGACAATTACCCGGTTGATTTCCATTTTGCGAATTTTAGGTATTACATTTGCCGAAAAAAATCATGAAGAAAACTGCGCTTTTTGACAAGCACGTAGCCCTGGGAGCCAAAATGGTACCATTTGCCGGTTACGAAATGCCTGTACGCTATACATCCGAAATTGAAGAACACCATGCTGTGAGAAAGGGCGTCGGTATTTTTGATGTCTCTCACATGGGTGAGTTTCTCATCCGTGGCCCACATGCCCTTGACCTGATTCAGCGCATAACCAGTAACGATGCCGCAAAACTCACACCCGGCAAGGTGCAGTATTCCTGCCTGCCCAATGCGACGGGAGGGATTGTGGATGACCTGCTGGTGTATATGCTGAAGCCGGAAGAATACATGTTGGTGGTAAATGCCGGCAATATCGAAAAAGACTGGAACTGGATATCCGGTCACAATACGATGGGCGCGGAGATGGAAAATATTTCCGATAAGATATCCCTGCTTGCCGTACAAGGGCCGAAAGCCCAGGCAACGGTTCAGAAGCTTACGGACAATGACCTGAGTGCACAGAAATATTACACTTTTTCCACAGGAACATTAAAGGGCATTACCGATGGAGCCATCCTCTCTACCACTGGTTACACCGGAGCAGGAGGGTTGGAGATTTATGTTTATAACGAATTCGCGCAAAAGGTTTGGGATGCTGTGATGGAGGCAGGTAAAGAGTTTGACATCAAACCTGCCGGACTCGGTGCCAGAGATACGCTCAGGCTCGAGATGGGCTATGCCCTCTACGGCAACGATATCGATGATTCAACATCGCCGCTTGCCGCCGGTCTGGGTTGGATTACAAAGTTTACAAAGGAATTTACAAATTCTGAAAACCTGAGAATACAAAAAGAGCAAGGAACCGAGACGAAGCTCTGCGGTTTCAAACTGGAAGAAAAAGGCATTGCAAGATCGCATTACGACATCCTGAATGCCTCCGGTGAAAAGATAGGACATGTAACCTCAGGATCAGTGTCTCCAACGCTCGGCATCGGTATCGGTATGGGATATGTAAAGTCGGAATACGCTTCCATGGGTACGGAAATATATATATCAGTAAGAAATAAAAACCTCAAAGCAAGGGTTGTAAAAATGCCTTTCATCCAATCTTAAAGCTATTGTAATCAAATGAAGAAAATCGATATCTGTCTTTCGCCCGATCTTATCCACCAGTATGATCTTTCCGGAACGGTGGTAGTGGTTATTGATATTCTGAGAGCAACTTCATCTATTACCACGGCGATAGCACATGGGGTTACCGAGCTGCGCATTGTGGAGTCGCTGCCCGAGTGCCGCGAACTAATGGACCAGGGATATATCGGTGCGGCCGAACGTGGCGGAAAACGCGTGGGAGGATTTGATCTTGGTAATTCGCCCTTCAGCTTCATGAATCCTGAACTGGAAGAAAAAAGTATCGCCATGACTACCACCAATGGCACCATGACGCTGAAAAAATCGAAAGGTGCCCTGCAGGTTCTTATTGGTTGTTTTCTCAATTATTCCGCATTGCTTACCTACCTGGAACGCCTGCCTTGTGATGTGCTCTTGCACTGTGCAGGCTGGAAGGGCAAGGTAAATATGGAAGATACACTTTTTGCCGGGGCGATCATCCATGGGCTCAAGCAAATGTTTGAATACGACTCAGATGTACCCCTGATGGCTATGAAACTCTACCGGCAGTCGAAAGATAACCTGAAATCTGCCATTGAGGACTCTTCGCATGTGAATCGTCTGATGAAACTCGGACTTGAAAAGGATATCGATTTCTGCCTGAAATTCGATGAGTATAAAGTGATACCGGTACTGAAGGGAGATTACATCACCAAAATGAAGATTTCGGATATGCTTTTTTAATCCTTTCCTGAATTGGCCAGTTGGTCTTTATAGTATTTTTCCAGGTAATCTTTTGGATGGTAGGTGTATGTCGTACTCAATAAGTAATTTTCCTTTCCGGGGATCATGATCCTGATATTTCTTCCCTTCAGACGGCCCCCCTCATATTTGTATTCTTCATAAATTCTGGATTTCCCACGAGTGTGAATGATTTTGCTTTGTAATTGTCCGGATAGATCATAGTGGTATTTTACGTGTTCAGACCTGCTAAAAACCCTCGTTAGATCCAGGATGGTTATTTCAGATAGCCATCCGCTCGCATCATAACTGAAAAGGCACTTCTTTAACGCCTCACCATGATCATCGAGCAGCACTCGCCTGGAAATCCGGTGATCTTTATTTTTGTAGTAAGCCCAACGTTCCCGGTGGTGTATCAGATGAAAATCCGAATAAAACTGAAAGTACTGCTTATACACGTCGAGCGCCTTCTCTGATTCAGGATATACCATATGCTCCTGGCCGGTAAGTGTATATTCTATTTTGAAAAAAGGCGATGGGAAACGCGTTTTCTCATCAACGATGTACACATATTCAAATTCAGGTAATTCATGAATATAGTCCAGGCTTTCGAGAAATTTGATTCCAACCCCATACGCATATGTAAAAGAAGCAGGAATAAGGATCGTTTCTTCATCTTCATAAAGAAGATCAAGCATTAAAGAAAAGACATTTGAGACCAACTCCTTATTCCTCGAAATCTCAACATCAATCACCGCATCCACACCTTCTTTTATTGCTTCCATTTGCAGTTTATTTTTCATTTCTCTCTCACTCATTTTGCCTTTTTCTCTAAGGTTGAATTCAACAATTTCAAAAAATGGCTTTGCCGGAACTGGATCGCCCAACATTACAATTTTGACATCAAAATTATAAGGCCGGGTGGGGATATTATTTACACGCTGGTAATAATGCTGCGGCGTCATGCAGCCAGCGCAAAGAACAGCAATTCCCAAAGCTAAAAAAGTGCTTTTCATGGCGATTGGATTTGAAATAGAAAAACCAAATTCTGTGCCACAGGATACTTACGAACTATAATTTTTCGTGTATCATACAAAATTTAAATCGTCATGCAGGAAACACATTTGCAATCCGGTAATATTGAGCTACTTTAGCTGATGTATGGAGTATGCATGACATTTGGATGATGTAAATGGAATGAAAAATCCATCGTCAGATATTTTGATATACAAAATAATGGAAGGCAAACATTTTACTGAAGAAAAGAAAACAGAAGACCTGTACGGCGCAAGTTCCGACAAAAAAGGTCTTGGCGGTGCCCTGGAGGTTTTTATCCGCCGGTTCAGGCTCGTGAGTTTTGTTGTGACGCTGGCCGTATTATATTTCATAGTGCTGCTCGCTATGGGCATTTCGGCGACGCCCGGCGTTTATCTTTTTCGCTTTGCTGATGTAACTACGGCCGATTGGCCGGGATTGCTACATCACCTGGCCCTTGGGTGTGCCATTGTGTTCGGGTATTTCCTTTATGGGTTTATGATGATTTTCGTTGTGCCTGCATTCAACTTTCTGATGCCTTTCAGATTAAAGCCCTTTCGGGGGAATTATTTTTCATTGTCTTCGGTTCCCTGGTATTTTCACAATGCTTTTCTCTACGTGGTGCGCTACACTTTCCTGGAGTTTTTTACACCCACGCCGCTCAATATATTATTTTACAAAATGATGGGCATGAAAATCGGCAAACACGTGCACATCAATACCACCAATATTTCTGATGCCGCCCTCATCGAAATCGGAGACAAGGTAACCATCGGCGGATCGGCTACCATTTTTGCACATTATGCCTCAAAAGGCTATCTCATTGTTGAGAAGGTAAAGATCGGCGCAGGCGCTACCGTCGGAATCAAGGCAACGGTAATGGGCGATGTGGAGATTGGTCAGGGCGTCATGGTGGGGCCGCACGAAGTGGTGATGCCCAAGTCCAGGCTGCACGCTGTGGAAAAGAAGTAGTCTTAAACAGCAAAATGGTCTATCTGCATTTTCCGTGAATCCGGGAAGGAGCCGCATTTCATTCTTTCTGATAGACCCGCACATAATCCACCGTC
>CAYZWN010000227.1:0-6849 GCA_964482185.1 uncultured Roseivirgaceae bacterium | reverse complement strand
AGCCAGATTTACGTTGACGAAAACACCACTTCCGATGTTACTTATGTTTTTGATATCGCACTGAAAAAAGGGTTCAACTGGATCCAGTATGATATCGAAGAAGTATATGAAACCAATCCCGATATCAGGGCATCATTTCCTTCAAAAGTGACTATCCGTAATATGCAGGATCCCGCTCAAATGAAATGGATAGGCACATATTATTAAGCGCTGTTTTTTCTCATATGCCTTCAAATACAAAACGGATTTCCAGCGACAGTCTATGATCGTTTAAAAAACCGTCCTGTATCCAGATAGTAAAATATTTCATATTACCATAAAATTTAAATCCTAATCAGTTAACCATGAAAACTTTAAGATCTTTCGGACTTGTTAAAAACACATGCCTCTTGATGATGATATTAGTTACAATCATCGCCTGCAGTTCCGATAACGAAGATGCCGAGCCTGAAGCAACCTACTACATTCGTGCAAAAGTCAATGGCGGGCAAGTCGAGTTTAAAGAGCAAAAAACCTTGCAGGGACTTGCCGGCAACAATGGATTTCAGCACACGGCATACATCGAAGGTGAAAACGAAATTCAGCAGGCGATGACCATCCAGTTTTATGACCTTGAACCGGTTGGGCCCGGAACTTATTCTGATCTTGAAATCGTTGAAGGAGCGAATCTTAAAGGTGTGCAGATCGGCTACATTTTTGACGCAGTTACTGTATATGCGACTGACCTCGAAAATCCTGTATCGTCAGGAACCATCACATTGCTCAACGAGAAAGAAGTAAAAGGGACGTTTTCGGGCATCATCCGTGATCCGCTTACCGATGAAGCTTTGACGGTTTCAGGGGGTGAATTCTTTGTAAAAAAAATCAAATGAGCTCAGGTCTGATGCTTGAATCTATATACCGACCAGGGCTGAAAAGGCTATGTGATCGGCCAATATATACCTGATTGCGATGCGTTAAATACCCTGGATCTTAAGACAATAAACCGAAATAAAATGGAAAGACAATCTGCGAAAAATGACAATGACATAAAAAATACTCCAACGATTGTTTACCTGACCATCTTCTAAATGATGAAGATCAAAATTAATGGACCAATAAACACGCTAACTATGAACCACACAAAACTTATTAATAGAGCGATATTTTCTGCGTCAACGGCCTGTCATCCATTCCCTGACATATTTAATTCAAACACAGGACAAGGAAGATGCGGAAATATTTTTGATCCAAATCCATGACTTTATTTCAGGTGCTTTGTCCTCCAATGCCATGGGCGATTCTCAATACTCATATTTGAAAATTATTGAAACTAAAAAAACCTAGCATATCACTTTAAAATCAATAAGTATGAAAAATCTTAAAACCTTGTATTCAACAATATTGCTGCTTACCATCGCTATCAATCTGAATGCTCAGGTGCGCCGCACGCCAACAACCGTAAAACCATCAACCAACACTGAAACAATTGATCCGAATAAAGTAAATCAGGTTACTCAACCCAATCTGCAAAACCTGCAACTAGCACAGGAATATTTTACCCGGCTGAAATTAGGCACCCCTGCACAAAAGGAAGGCGAAAGGGAGTTATCAATCGTAAACGATAATTTTCCTGAAATCAACAAAACAACCAAAACGAAGGGACAAACTACAAACACTTCGAATGAAGTTTGTGCTGAGGAACGGCTCAAGGTTGAAGTCAAGGCGAGTGATTTTAAGGCATTTTCCATGAGCGACCGCCCCGACTGGCTTAAACCTGGTATTATCATGAAAGCCCGCTCCTTCATTGATGGGTCTCATACGATTGAAGAACAATACGACCGAACCCCAATCACCCTGGCCACAAACCTTCGCGGAGCTTCTACTTCAACTTTTCAAGTCACCAATCCCCGCTATAAATCACAAATTACCTCGGCTGAGAACAGGTTGATCTCGCAAAATGCCCTTCCTGTACCGGCACAAATGTATTTCACCTATCATGAAATACACTCACTTGAAGAAATGGGTTTTAAACTCACTGGAAAATACAGTGCCGGACTCGGAGCTTTTTCAGCTTCCCTGGGTATCAACTATGGCAACTCAAAAACCATGTATTACTACATGATTGAGTTTCATCAGAGCATGTTCAGCATTGAGGTGGATGGGCTGCAAACCAACAATGTGTTCCTGAGTCCCAATGCTTCGGTGAGTGACTATGTTTACTTATCGAAGGTGAATTACGGGCGCAGAGGTTTTATTGTCTTCAAGTCAACAAAAACCATCGAGCAACTCGGTGTTAAATTCAATGCAAGTACTAAGGGGGTTATTGGCAGTGGTGAATTGAAAACCGCCTATAACAGTTTGAAAAACAACTCAGAGGTGCAAATCGAAGCCTTCTTTTATGGCGGAAGTACTCAGGGGGCTGTAAGCACAATAATCAATGCAATTAAAAACGGGTCGCCTTCTGACATCGTGGATTATATTGCTTCCCGGCCTTTCGACCATAAACTGGCGCTTCCTGTTGGTTTTGAACTTAAGAACCTGAAGAACGAACGGGTCGGGCTGGGCTCAAATTTTGAACAAACCGTCAAAACCTGTATCCCAAAGCGCAATTTCAGATTAAAGGTTACGCTAACGGATATCCAGTGCATCAATGGACGTGACGGTGGTGGAAGCAATCCCGATGACTATGGCATTCAGCAATGGGTCGTTTTCAAGGCACTGAATAAAGACAAGAAATTCACTAACAGGGATATTAATAAGTTCCCTGCAAGGCAGAATGGTCCGGTACAGGCACCCAATGTCCAGAATATCTTGATAGCAGGTGATCAGCAAAACCAGATCCATGTGGGTCAAAACGCCAACGTTAATCAGCGTAACAGGAATATGATCAACAATTCACTGATTTTCAACATCAGTTTCGACGAATACAACGACCCTAACTCATCGTTCAAAATTTTTACATGGTTTAAAGAATACAGCAGTACAACTTTAGGCGGAGATGATAGTAAGGTGCTTGCCAATAACGAGTCAATCAGCGTCAAAATAAAGGATGTTCTTGATATACTGGCCGGCATTAAAACACTGAGAAAGGATACCAATTTCTTTGATACCACCATCGCTAGTGGCATTAAGTTTCACAATTTCGGCTCAGGAAACCTGATGCTAACCCAGTTGCAGAGCACAGACAATATGATTCTTGAAGGTCCGATACGGATCGGAAAACCCGGAGAAAAAGCAGCCGTGTGGGTACAGTTTGAGCTAATTGATTAGGGTTATAAAACCAATGAACGCTTTAAAAATGAATTGTACCTGTATTATAACCAGCTAAATGGAATCATGCCTATAAATAATTTGCAAAAACATCCCACTATGTCACCTTCAAGACGGGATTTCATCAAACAGATAGGATTGCTTGGCATGATGGCAGGATTGCCTTCTGCCTTGTTGAGTTGCTCCGCTGAAGAATCTGGCTACAAAGGCACCGGTATCGCACCATACAGCGTCTGGGAAGAAATGTTGATGGCCGTCAAAACAAGTCCCGACCACCTGGAGGGCCGAATGAATGCCCTAATCAAGGAAGGAAATCCACAGGCCATGTTCAATTTTGTCAGAGACGAAATTTATCTCATGCCCACAGCTTCAAACGCGCTCAGGGCAATGGGAAAAACAATGCGCTACGGAATTCGAGGTGCCCTGCGATACGGATTTGCCACTCCGCGCGAAAAGGCAGAATTGCTTCATGCCATGTTTAGCAGGGCAAACATACAATCATCTGTGGTCTATGAGCGCACGAATTTTGAACCTGATGATGTGGCGGCATTCTTTTACCGTCCTATCGAGCGCGTGTTTGCTCCATTTGTAGATAAAAAAACGCTAGCCCGCTGGAGCAAGGAAATGGATGGAGAAAACAGTAAGTCAAAAGTAATAAATCCCGATCCGGATTTAGGCGAAAGTAAAAAGCTGGCTGATTATCTCTGGAATCTGATTCCTGAAAAGGAAAAAATCAGGGGCCATGCCTTCGATTTCAGGTGGGATAATTATCGAACTCCAACAGTGGAATTCGAATGGGAAGGCGAAACGAAATATGCCCATTTATTTGATGCATCTGTTGCTTTCGGCAGCCTAAAAAACCCGGAAGGCAGGGTTACGCCGGCTGAAGAAGCGGAATACACCGATGAAAAAATAAGCATATCCATTACTTACCGATCAGGGATTACACCTCAGGAGGAAAAAGAACTAATAAATGGTGAATGGTTTGCGCACGAACTGGCAGGAAACCAGATTATATGCTCATTTCTTCATGGCCTGGATTTGGAAAAGCAGATTACAACCCCGGTTGGCAATCTCCGGATTTTCACCCCCTCCCTTTCATTTCAGTCATTCGAGGCTGACAAGGCTTTCATGGAATCCCGATCCTATCTGGGAAACCCTGTAACGCTTGAAGGAAAAACCATTGATGTCACTGGTGAAAAAGCAACGATTGGTGACTCAACCCTTCTTCCAAAGCCTAACCCGAATCTTCAAAAAGAAGTTCATCAAATAGCGCTCAAAGCTATTCCGGGAAGCTATCCGCTTGTAAAACTACACGTTTCGCCGCTCGATCAGAACGGAGATATCATTGAAGGTCTTGCTGCGGCAGACTTTTCGGTTTATGACAACGAAGTGCCTGTTCAGGCAATTATGGAAAGCAACCAGCGAACTCCATCCGTGCTGATTCTCTATGATACTTCGCTAAGCATGCCCGATGCCTATTTCGGAGAAAACATGGATGCTTTTGTAGATAATCTTCAAAAAGCCATACTTTCAAAATTTCCGGATACCCGGATTACAGCCTGGAAAACGAACTCTGACTTATACACCTGGCTTGCCAAGGCATCTCATACCAGCAACGACCTGATTATTTTTGCCACGGACGGCGACAACGGTGATACATATGACGCCTCAAAGATGGAAAAGTTGAAATTTGGTCCGCCCGCCATCATCTTAAATGTGATCAACTCAACTGTCAGGAGTCACAAAGAATCGTTCGAAAACATGGCCATTGCAACAAACGGGCTGGTTATTGATGCTAAAGACCAGGAAAAGACCATCGCTAACGTTTCCAGATATCTTGATGACCTGGAGATTCCACCGTATATCTTTACATATTATGCATCAGGTGAAAATATTCCTCACAAGGTTTTAATAACAGCCGACGATCAACGGTTAGAAGCCACTGATCAATACACATTCGACATGATCTCTGATACGAATACTGAGGCCGGCGAACGCATTATCGGTCTGTATCTCAATATGCAGGTAGGAAGGCAGAACCTGAGACGGGTGCTTGCTGGCTGGGACCCCGTGATCGAAAGGGACCGAAAACCCAACCAAAAAGATTTTATGGATGCGCAAAACATGCTTCTTGGCAACATTTTAATTTCCGTTGAAGGCGAAGGACCTACCCTGTCCAACGCACTTTGCGATGTATTAAAATATAGATTGAGCACGCGAAAGTGGGGAGAAGCCATCATTCAGAATGATGTTGAGAAAGCAGTTGAAGCATTTTCAGAAGGCAGTTATATATACGATGAAACCCTGGCTTCGCTCATGGCCCCGCTTAAAAATGCAGTAACCACAAACAGCTTTACTTTTGCTACAGGACCACGTATTGCAATTATTAAAACCATACCGGGAATAAACCGTTCGTTTTCCTCTATTAATTTTGATTACCTGCCTACCTCAAATTATGTAACCTTGTCAAATGACCCGGTGGAAGGTTTTAAAACCACCCTCGAAAAAACCGCCCAACTGGCGATCCTCGAAAATCATTTCTTTGCCGAAAGCACCCTTTCTTCACTGGCCTCAAAAAATATAATTTCTTCACAGGAAGCCAAAAATACAGAATGGTTCAGGCAACTATATCGTGAAGGACCCTTTGCCTGGTATTGGTATGAAACTATTTACCGGAGCGATGGAAATTATAAGATGTTTGATCAATCGGGTACGGAAAAAGCCTTCTGGCGGATTGACGGGCAAACCGGCGAATTGTATGGCCTGCTGCCTGATATGACCGGCGGCGGCACCAACCATATTCAGGCCCAACTCGATGAATTGAGCCGGGTAATGAATATGTATTCATTGATTTTTGCGGCTGCAGGTGTCGGCTCACTTCCGATTGGGATTGTACAGGCCTATGGTATGTTGCTTGTAAAGTTATATGCAATAGCAAGTGAAGCCATTATCATTATGGATACCACAGGTATGGATGAGAAAATTATTGCCGCCATGCAGCAGTTCGCCTGCAATGTGAAAAAAGAAATCATTCTTGCCACCATGGGCCCGGTTGGGACTGCAATCAGCGGCCTCGACAACCTCATAGGTCTGATGGGCGGAGGTGGAATTCCCGGAATGCAGTGTTAGGTTGGTGAAATGATGAAAAACTAAATATTTATTATAAACACTTTAAATTCAACTAATTATGAAAACTATATTAATTGCATCATTTTTTTGTTGCTCATGTCATTTGGAAGCGCCAAGGCGCAAAAAATTGAAGGCAAACTAAGTGTTTCGGGCTTGGGCACCGATACCCGGATTAAACAATCCACAGTTGTAGATATTTATAACGCCATTAGGGATGGAACTTATAAAATCAATTTCAGCTATAAAGCCGAAAATGTTGGCAAAAGGGGTTTGGTGATTTTTGATATGAAAACAACGGTAAAGTATAACGGTAAGATTATATCTGAATCTACACGAAGCAACTGGCCATGGATTCCAGTTCCTCCCCGGGATGCGCCGGTTGGAGTTTTTATTCCAATAGAAGCATTTGACCTTATTCCGGCTTTGCAGAAGTTTACTTTTGAGATGCCTGCTCCAAAACTATAT
>CAYZWN010000226.1:0-6850 GCA_964482185.1 uncultured Roseivirgaceae bacterium | reverse complement strand
AACCAAGTTAATTGCCACGCTTCGGCTGGTGTGATACCCATCTGAACGCAAACGCTCAGTATATCAGACCATTCTAACGACTCGCTTTTGGCTTGGACTTTCCCACATTTTCTGCTCCCGATTCAAATGCAAGTTTAATCAACTCTATCGATTCGGTCAGCAAATCGCTGTCATCAAACCAAGTCATAAACTCATCGCGTTGTACAGTTCCACCGCCTGACTGATAAGCAAAATAAGCTAAATCCATCATATCCAATAGACGCGGATTAGCAAATCGCTTTTCAAAATCAGCCAGTCCGATATTTTTGGCCTCGCAGAATTGAGCAGTAGCAAAAAGATTGAGCGTAAACTTCCGCTTTTCGCCACCGCATTCAATCTGTTTAGTTGCAAATATCCTCATATTATGATACCGTTCCGACTACGAGTGCGCCTTTACCTGTCAATGATCCGCTTACAGTCGCTGGGGATTCGCTACCTGCTTCGATCGACAAACTTGCAAGTGATACAGTTCCTGTATATTGCGTTTGTCCCGCAGTAGTTGTTGCAAATCGAAACGATACGTTTTCACGATTCATAACAAAATCCGTTAGTATCTTTAGGTTTCCAGTAGTGCCTGTGAAATCGGCAAGTCCGTCCACGTCGATACTGTATGATCGAAGTCCGTTGATGTGATCGGCAAATCCGCCCGAGTCTTTGGTAGTCGCATCAGGTAGATCCTGTTCGATGTTCAAAGTCGTGCCTGTTAGCAAAGCGACCGGATTTCCGTCCGCTCTGAGTAATACTGTTGTTCCGTTAAATGCTGGCATGGTTGTCTCCGTTTTGGTTGTGTTGGTGTGTTAAAGTTGTTTTACAATTACATTCAAATTATTAAGTGTGATATTGTCATTGTTCGTTGAGTTTTTTACGAACACTTCAATATAATCATTTTGTGCAAGTTCAGCTAAACATTGAAATGATACGTTACTGGCTTTCCCTGCACCGCTTGTAGTTATCTGTTGCTCTGAAGATGATTTAATCGCTTCGTCTTGATAAAATGCAACGTGAATCTGTTTATTGTTGCCTGATTCAAGCGATACAATTCCTTGTAGGCTAAAAACACGAGTCGTTGCGCCTGTGTACGTGATGCGATTGTTGGAATGAACCAAGTCGCCACGAACAAATCCTTGCGTTGTAGTCGTGTTTAGCTTGTAAAATGTGTCCGCTTCAGATACGGTAGTAACTGCATCACTTGAAAAATCGAAGTAGTCTACATAGGCCGTATCAAATTGATCGATCATATCAACCAATAAACTGCCGACCCTTTGTGCCGTGTTGGCACGTGGTACAGTTTCTGTGCGAATTGTGTTAGCGTCGGTTAGTAAGCTCATGTTAATTAAATGTTAGGTCAAAGGTTACGTCAAATGCTCCAAGTCCGATTTGCTCAATAAGATGTCGGAATCGAAGCTCAACAATTCGATAATGAAACGTCGCAGAAAGTTCTTGTCGTGTTAGGCTGTTATCTAAAGTCGATGTGACTACGTTTAACTCCTCTACCGCAAACGGATTTGGTCTTGCTGTTAATATCTCCATAACATTTGATGAAATAGAATAGGTAGAATTGCGTCCACCGGTTGATGCTTGGAATCGATCAACTATGGTTAACCCCTGCGTTAACTCGTTGCCTTGAGTCGTTTTGTTGCTAAAATCCGAATCGGTCTTGTCGCCAATCTGAATGTATGGAAATGATTCGTTATCAGGTACGGTGTCATAAACTGGCACGATGTTACCTGCATAGCTTACCTGTCCGTTTAGTAGTCGAAAGTATTCGGTCTGTAAAAGTAGTCCGGGATCTTTCATCGTTGCAACAACTCCTTCACGGCTTGTTCAAATTTAGGTCGCTCTGATTCCCATGCTGGGAATAAAAACGGTTGCGCTCGCATAGCACCGCCAGAACCGCCTCCACTACCCTTAAATTGTAGCGCATAGGACTCAAGTCCAGCAGGAACGTCCACTTTTGAACGTGTACCAAACTCGATGTACGGTGCATAGTTTACACCCACTTCGGTTCGTGCAACTAAATCGGATTGCGTTGCTTTTGTCGTTACAATCGATGACCTAAGTCGACCGGTATCAACCGGTGCATTTCGCTTTGCTTTTGATTCAACCGCCAACATCGATGTATTCATAGCCTTAGCCGTGTCAATTTGCACTTCTTTGCTATACTTCGATAACAATCGGATAGCTTCATCAAGTCCCTGCACTTTAATGCTCATGACTCCTCCGATGCTAAAAATTCCATAAACGTGTTATCTTCGCCCTTATTTAGGACTACTTTAAGCGTAAAGTTTCGTGATTCAAACGATAAACGCTTTTCTGTATTCAAATTTGCGTTGTAACGCGCTGTAATACGATGACTAATGTCTGTGTTCAAGTCGCCGTATTGTAATCGCTGTGACCCACTTATCGGTATAATATCGCAAAATATCGTGCCATCGTCCGCCCATGTCGTAGTAAACCCACCCATGCCGTCTGATAGGTTTGAGTAAGCCTGAACCGTTACCAACTTGTTCAGCTTGCCAATGTTGTGATATTGCGTTGTGCGAATTGCCATTAATAGTTTTTGTACTTCATAAACTGGCGTCGTGAATGATTCGGGAAATGTGCTACGCTTGTTGCGATTATATTATCCTGCCTGTCCTCATTATTGGATAGTATCATTTTTTTTAGCGCCAATTCCAATCCAACAGGTAAACTTGCATAACCGGTCGTGTAGGTTACGACAATGGTTTCGCGTTGGCCAAAATCAAATATAACCTCGTTACCGATCAACTCGTAGTTCTCCGAGTCGACCGCAACGCCATCAGCCGTCACACTCGATACGGCAATAACTGGACCATAAGATAAACGTGCGACGTTACCGCCCGATCCGTAATAAGTTGCAACAATCGTTTTGGCTACAATCGACAGGTTAAACTCTTGTTCAGCTAAATCAACACACTCAGCAATCAAATCGTCGTAATTAACTGAAGTCGTCCGCGCCCATGCGTTTATATCGGCGCTGGTAATTGTTATCGATCCAGTATTCGTTGCCGATACTTTTGCAAGTTTTAATGCCGTGTCAGATGGAACTGTTAAGCGCATCACGAACCTCTATTGCTTTCTTTTTGGTGTGTCTTGCAATGACCTCGCCTTCACGTTTGACAAAAAACATCTGCCCTTTGTCTGCTACGATGTAGGCTTTGTTATCCAACTCAGGTACGGCTTTCTCGGATTTGTTGCGATAAAACGATGTGATTAGACCCTTTGCTATCAATGGTTTCGCGTGTACTTCAGGCAGTTCTAACTTCATGCCTTTAGTTACTACTATGTTGCCATTTGCAAACGACCGTATAACTCTGTATTCCATAGCTAATTCCTTTAAATGTAATTAGCCCAAAGCCCGAAGGCTCTGGACTTGTTACATTAACAATTAGCTGTTACCAGCGTTACGGATCGCATCAGCAAAGTCGCCATATCGACCTGCGCCTGGCAGGTAGGTAGGCAGTGCCAAACGTCCTTCAATCACTACGGTCACCAAGTTTTTAATCGCGTTGTCTTGATCCTGCTCGTAGAAACGAACATTCACACCCTCACGGTCAAATAATGTGGTTAGCATAGGGAAATCGGCAACCAAGAAATCGTCATCTGACAAAGCGTTGGTAGCAATGATTGGGATACCAAGTACACTTGGACGTGCTGTTCCAAAAATAACTGACTCAGGCATAATGTAACGCCCGTCGCTATCTTTTCGTTGGATCATGTTAAAGTATCTCTTGATTGAAATCATTGCTGCGGACGGATTGAAATTGTTGTTTTTCAACTGTCGTGTCGCTTGCATCAAGATGTCATATTCCTGAGCGTCAACGTCGCTGAAAACGTCCAGCGCGTAGTCGTTTGATGATACAGTTAGTCCTTCTAATTGATTAGATGAACCTGTACCGTAAAGCAACTGCTGATCTTCAACATTGTTGTACTTCTCAACACCACGAAGCGCGATGTGTGAAGCCAAACTGTCAAGGTCATTCAATGCTTCTTCAGATATACGGAAGTGAGCGGCGATCTTGGTAACGTTCGCAGTTTGTTGCGTTAGTGTTAGATCGTTTTGTGGCTTACTTGCTCCCTCAGCTGTGATCGCCGTGTTATTGGTGAACGCTGTTTCTTGGATGTAATAAATCGCGTTAGATGATGTCGTGCCTTGTGGCAAGAACTGGCGGACTCGCGCAGATCGCTCTGGTGCGAATTTGATGCCAGGAACTCGAGTTGGCTCAACAACGTCGTTTACGAAGTTAGATCCTTCGGTCATAACCGCTTTAACGTCAAACGAGAATGCGCTTTTGTCATTCTTGAATTTGTTAATTTTCTCAGCGTTAGCAGTCAATGCTTCTTTAATGGATGAACCAAAAGATGCTTTGGATGCACCGCCTCGAACACGTCCGTTTTCTTTTTCATACACATCTTGTCGCTCTTTCATCGATAGAACTTGTTGCTCTAATGATTTGATTGAGTTTAATGTTTCGTCGTGAGATTTACCGTTAAGTTTAATCTCTTCGTCGTGCTTGGCTAATACTTGTTCAAGTTTGGCTTCGGTCGATTTGACTTGATCAGCCAAAACGACCTTAACAGACTCAAGACCTGCGTTAAGTACGGTTTCTAAATTGTCCATTTGTATGTCTCCTAAATGTTTGTGTTAGTTCAAATTGCGTGAAGATATTTTTGATCGTCTCGGCTTGAACGTCGGTAGGAGTGACCATAGTCGGCTCTTTGATGTCAAGTGATTTGCTTAGAAGCGTTTCAATGTGTTTTTTCTGCGCTTCTAATATGTGGAAAGTGTCATCCGTGAACGTGCCAGAGTACATCGCTTTGCACAAAGTGTCGTAGTATTCGACGGCTTTGGCTCGGTCTTGTAGTTCGGCAGATTTGCCACTTATGACTGGTGTAAACTCGTTTGCGCCCCACGTAACAGCTGAACCTTCCCAAAGTCTTACCTCTGTAATAACATTTGCTTTTTGCTGTTCGTCGTAGCGCGATTTGATAGTCTGGAATCCAATTGAATGTTCGTTGATAACTCCAGAATGGTATAATTTGATTGCGTCCATACCGTATGAAGTGTCAGTAATTTTAGTAACGCCAACCAATCCTTTTTCATCCATGTATATTTCGCTCGGTTTACCTAATGGCATAGTTGGATTATGTTGCCATAAAAACATAATTCTGTTTGATCCGTTTGGTCCACGTTCTGCAACGCTCTTGTTGAATGCGTCACGACCCATGATGTCCATGTCGGAATCAATTACATCAAAAGTTGACCAATAGGCCGTAATAACGCCCTGTTTTAGGTCGATGTCTTTTAATTCAGACTGATAAGACTTTAATTCATACATATATCGCTCCAATAGTTGTAAACAATTTATATATTTTTTGCAATAAATAAAACTATTAAATTTTAAACGTGTATTAACTAAGTTTTATATCGTAAATCTCATCGCATAAAGCAGACTGGATCTTGTCGTTCTGTCGTGACTGTATATAAATTCCACCGTCTGGCGAATTGTCGCGAATCCATCCAAAGCCGTGCGCCAAACAAATGGCCTGCACTTTATGTCGCACCGCTTCGCACCCAATTAGCACGTCCGCCATTCGATTTTCTTTGTATCGAAATACGTCTGGCATAAAGTAATTCGTATCAAATGCCATGACACCTGTGCCGGGAATGTCGATAATTTGATCCGTACCGACGTGACCTAAACAGGCAAACGCTGTATGCCCTGAATAATAGCGAACGCCTTTAGCCTTTAGCTTACGACCATGATACGACACGACGCACTCAGGATAGGCTTTAAGTCGCTCTAATGTGTGTTCAATGTAGTCTTTCGGATATAGTATATCGTCATCCGCCGTGAAATAGTACTCATCGGTTTGTAAAAAATTAAATTTGCCGTTATCGGTCAAGTCATCCCCTGACTTTATTTCAACTGCGTCAATGTTTGGCTTGACTTTACCGTTCCACCAGACACGAATTGCATCAGGTCGTACCGATTGCGCTTGAAACGACTCGATTGTCTGAATCAACGTATGCAGTCGCTTCGGTTGGGATGCTATGTTGACAGTTATCTTCATTCGACTAATAATGGTACTTTTTTACGATGTTCTGGGTGCATCTGGCTCTGATGGTTTCCGTGCTTGGCAATCGTAACCTGTGGCATAAACATAGGCACTCTGTTGTGTACGAATCGCCACGACTGGTGATGCCCAACTCCGCTCGATATGTACTCACCGGCCCTAAACCATTCCCATGTAACTTCGTCCTGAGTCCATTCGATTTGCTCCATCGTCATTCGGTTGGTATGATACGCGCAGTCGACATAACCTACCATATAGTGTGGATCGCCGTTGAACTCCTCAGAATAACCGCCCAGTCCCGTCCAGTCTCGTATCCGTCCGCGTTCAAACATTAGGTTTTGCGCGTATAGTTTATCAGGTATGCGTGCAAGTCGATGCCATTCGATTTCTCGCATATCGTCAGCAAGGAACGTAAAATACTCGTCCGTGCTAAGTCGGCACAAATCGAACGCATACTGCCATTTTTGCCAAAATCCAATCTTACCCCAATGTTGCGTTCGGATATATCGGCATAACTTCATGTGTTCGGTTGGATCGTAAGTTGATCCATCGTCCAACACAACTACACTTTTACCGCTCGGACACTCGCGAAGCAGTCGCAAAAGCATATCGGGTCGGTTGTAGCTAAATATGACTATCATGTCAAAGGCTCATAAATTTGTGTGCATCGACAATTTATTACGTTACCTGCACTCGCTCCGTTGGTGAAGTC
>CAYZWN010000225.1:0-6853 GCA_964482185.1 uncultured Roseivirgaceae bacterium | reverse complement strand
TCCCGCTCGACCAGATCACATTTCTGAAATCTTCGGGATCGACACAAATGAACTGGTTGCGAAGCGCCCCGCCATCCTTGGGTAAAATGCCATAAACAAGTCCGTCATATACCACAGGGGTTTGCTGCTCGGAGGAAAGTCCTTCGTTCGGCTTGTATTCATAAAGCTTTTCAATGGAGAAATTTCCAGGTCCGCCACTGAGTTGAAAAACCATACTGCCGGCGCCATAACCCGCTGTAAGAAAAAGCTTACCATCAGGGAAGCATACAGGAGAAGGAGCCACTACCGAACATCCCCACTTAAGGGATTCCCAAAGGACCTTGCCTTCGTCCGGGCCGTCGGCTGCAATGCCCACAACCCCGCCAATAGCGCTGTAAACAAACATGTTTACACCCTGATAATTCCAGGGCATCACGGAAGCGTGCGACATTTTCAATCTATTGGGATTAGGCGTTTCCCAGAGAATATCTCCCGTTGCACAATCAACCCCGATCATCAGGGCGCTGCCGCCTGTTGCAATAATTGCCTTGTTTTCATAGATCAGCGGGCATTGTCCGGTGTACCAGAAAGGGATGTCCGTGCCGTATTTCTCCTCTACATTTATACCCCAAAGCAAATCGCCCGTCAGCCTGTCAACACACATCACATGCGACCTCGGACCGATGGTTAGAATGTAATCTTCAGTCACGGCCGGCACTGTGCGCGAAATGCCATGGTTGCGCTTGATGTTTACATTATACCACCTTCTCCATACTTCTTTTCCGTCTTTCAGTGTATAGCAGCGCAACATATCGGCTTTCTGTTCTTCGTCATAGTCCATGACATACACCAGACCTTTATAGATCGCTGCACCGGCGTGCCCTTCTCCGAGTTCTGTTGTCCATTGAATTCTGGGGTTTCCATCTGCAAATTTGTCGATGAGCGGGACATCAGACTTTTTAATATTGTCGAAATCCGGCCCTCTGAACCTGGGCCAGGTGTCTTCCAGTATTGCTTCAGATGGAAAGAATCGCTTAAAAAATTCACCTATATTGATGGCTTCGGCCAGATTTGCACCCGCGCCACGATTATCCATGCCGGGTTCGCTCATCTGAACGCTAACCTTCGGTGATGATAACATCCACCATCCAAGGGTACTTAAAAGAACAATACCTGTGGCAATAATCGATATGTTGCCCGGGGTTTTCAAAAGTTCAACTTAGGTTTTAATATCAAATACCATCAGTACATCCCCGTGGCGCATGATCAGTTTCCCGTCCTTGATATAGGGGTGTGCCCAGTGAGGTCCGGTGCCTTCTTTTATCTGGAAGGTGCTTACTATATCAAATTTCTTCGGCGTGGGATTTACCAGCGCCAGGTTCCCGCTGCGCTCCTCATAACAATAAAGCCGGCCATCGGCATAGGCAATAGGGCCTTTGGTGATCCACTCGTCTTCATACATCACTTCTCCGGTGTCCCATCGCAGGCAAACCCAGTTGCCCTTACTGTTATTGAGCCAGTTTGATCCGTAGATATAATCCCCCACATTTACATAGTGTCCGTGGTGGGTGTCGAGGACTTCCGTTCTCCATTTCTCTTTTACAGCTTTACCATCACGATCAACCTGAAGCATCACGCCATACTGGTCGTATCCTTTCGATATAAAAATTTCATTGTTCCGGATTATTGCCGAGTTGGTGCTGTTGGTGGCGCCGCGTCCATCGCCATCTTCCGGCAGATACAGATAGGACCACCAAACCTTGCCATTTTTTGGATTTACTGCAAAGACATTATCCGAAGTAGAAGCGATAATCAGGCGGATGTCGTTGTATTCGTATAGTACGGGAGAAACATAGGTTCGCGCACCGCCAACACTTGTGGTTTTCCATACTTCTTTGCCCGTCATCTTATCCAGGGCAATCAGCGAAGTTAAATCTCCTCCACTTGTATAGGTTACAATTCCGTCAATTACCAGCGGCGATTCGGCTACACCCCAACGGTGAATCTCGCCCTGATAGTTTGAATGCGCGTCGACCTTCCAAATGATTTTTCCGCTTTCTTTTTCAAGACAAACCACCTCGCCCATACCACTTATTACATAAATTCTGTTGCCATCAATAGTAGGGGCACTGCGCGTCTCCGGATAGGTATTATTCCACGATTTGCCATAGACCACCTGGTAGAGCATTTCGCCCTGCAAGTTCACAGCGCTCAGAAGATCATTTTCATCTTTTTTACCAGTTATATAAACTATTCCATCAACAAGCACAGGTTGGGAATATCCATTGCCGACTTCCGCGACTTTCATGATCATTTCAGGGCCGGATTCGGGCCATTTTTGGAGCAGGCCCTTTTCAGGGAATATGCCGGATCGGTTCGGGCCGCGCCACTGGGCTTCCTGAGAAAAAGCTGCAACCTGCAGAAAGAGACAACTCAACAATAAGGCTAATCTTTTCATAATTGAAAATTTAAATTCATTGTCAGGATACTATATCCTGAACATCAATAAGAAAATGCGTGCTTTAATCCCTGATTGACTGTACATGCCCAAGAATGGGCTTGAAACAAAATTAAGCAGACCGACGATCATTATACATGACGCAGGTCATAAACTGAGGTAATTAAATTGGTTTCACCTGCTTATCTGGTACACAACCAATGCATTGCCATGCCTCAGATACAGTTTTCCGTCGTTGATCGCCGGGTGCGCCCAGTGCTGTTCGTTGCCGTGCCTCACTTTAGCTTTGCCCGGGAATTGAAAGGATGAAGCGCCCGGTTTAGCCAAAACCAATTCACCCCTTTGGCTATAAAAAATGAATTTTCCATCTGCTGCTATGATCACACCATTGCCAATTTGCCTGGTTTTATATTCCACTTTGCCGGTTGCCCAGTCGATACATTGCCAGTCGCGGTTGTTATCGCCGGAGCCGTAGATTTTACCATTGATCACAACTGCTCCACCCATTTTGCTGTCGAGGTCTGTTGAATCCCAGATTTTTGTCGCTTTGCTGCCGTCGGCATTCAGCTGCAGCATCACACCACCTTTGCCGTATCCGCTAAAGCAGAAAACCTGATTATTGTAAAATAAAGGTGTATTTGGATGCACGGCCCAACGGTTTACATGTGGGTAGCTCCAAAGCATTTTTCCGTCATCGGCATCAATTCCCACGATACTTTTTTCTGTATGGGTTACAAGCAGATTTCTTGAGCCCACTTTAGTGAGCAGGGGTGTGCAATAGGCTGATGTTTCGCCTTTTCCTTTGCTGCTCCAGATGAGCTTGCCCGTTGTTTTTTCCAGCGCCACAATATTGTGGGTAGGTCCGCCTGGTGTGCAAATGAGTTTGTCGTCATGAATTACAAGCGTTTCGTTCAGACCCCACTGGATATTTCGCCCGTCAAATTCAGTGAATACATTCTTTTTCCATATAATTTTTCCATCATTGGCATTAAGGCAGGTCAGGTCGCCCATACCGCTGAGTATAAAAACCATATTTCCGGAAATAACAGGGGTTGACCTGCTGCCCGGGTAACTCGAATAAAATTCAGTACCGTACGGCGCTTTCCATACTAATTCGCCGCCTTCTTCCAGGCAATACAGATATCCCAGCGTACCTTCCATTCCTGACATATAAATTCTGCCATGCGCAAAAGCCGGCGATGAATAACCCTGGCCAAGTTCTTCAAATGTCCAGATTACTCCGGGACCCTGGTCAGGCCAGGAATCCAGCAGATTTTTGTCGGGGTAAATGCCGCTTTGGTCAGGGCCACGCCATGTTGTGGCAGACTGGGCAAATATTGTAAATGAGATTAGGTAAAATATGGCAAAGGTGCAACTTCTGATTTTCATGATAGTTTGTTTAAAAAGTTAGGTGTACTAAAAATTGATGCTATTAATGACTCCAAATGAAAACGCATATTTAAAGATAATAATATTTTAATTAAGCATTAAGTGGTTCCGCATTATGTATAGAATTCTTAAATTTAAAGAAAACAGTTTCTCATGCGTGTAAAACTTTTTAAATCCTATTTTATCGTTGCAGGTATCCTCTTCACATTGTTTGTATTTTTTTCAGGTAAGAAAAGTATGACTGATATAGTCGAGGTTCAGCAGACCGCCTGGAAACACCTTTCTACCGTCAATGGGGCATTGTTGCCGCCAAATGCAGGGAATCAACAAACGGCAACCCTTGTCTGCGATATCGACCTCGACGGGGTCAATGATTTTATGATTGCCGAACGTACCCAGGCCCCTTCTGTTGTGCTTTACCACCGGACTGATGATGGATGGCAAAAGTATATAGTTGATAATGATCCGCTTCGCATCGAGGCCGGTTCAGCATTTGCCGATATCGATGGTGATGGAGACCCGGATGTAGTATTTGGCGGAGATTCCGGTAGCGATGAAGTATGGTGGTGGGAAAACCCTTACCCTGATTTTCATCCGGATATTCCCTGGAAAAGGCGCAGCATCAAGCGCTCAGGAGCGAGGAAACACCATGACCAGATGTTTGCCGATGTAACAGGGGATGGCCGTGAGGAACTGATTTTCTGGAATCAGGGCGCCCGGCAATTGTGTTTGGCGCCAATACCTGCTGATCCCCGCAATGCAGATGAATGGGATATCCATGTAATATATAGGTATGAGGCAATAAACACATTCCAGAAGGGAAGCTACCCATCGTGGAAGGGTCCGAATGAGCACGAAGGGCTTGCTTCGGCTGACATGGACGGCGATGGTATAACCGATATTATTGGTGGTGGCAGATGGTTCAGGCACCTCGGCAATTATCAGTTTGAAGTTTATACCATCGACCAGGAATACGCTTTTTCCAGATCATTGGCCGCACAGTTTATCGAAGGAGGCAGGCCCGAAGTGATACTTGTTGCAGGAGATGGTATTGCACCGCTTGTTTTTTATCACTGGGAAGAAGAAAGATGGAATCAGAAAATCATTATTGAATCGGTGTACGACGGCCACTCGATCAATGTAGTAGATTTCAATGAAGATGGCAACCTGGATGTTTTTCTGGCAGAAATGCAACTTGGGAATAATCCCGGGCAACCTGCTGCCCGTGTGCTATTGGGTGATGGGAAAGGAAATTTTGAGATTATTCAACTGCTTGAAGGGTTTGGTTGGCACGAAAGCCTCATGACTGATCTCGATGGTGATGGTGATCTTGATATACTAGGCAAACCCTATACCTGGGAGGCGCCAAGGCTGGATATATGGTTAAATGAGGATTAATTCAAGATGCTTTCTGGTCATTGCCGCCACTACTGAACATTCAACACGCTCATTGACCAAATATTGAAAAATCAATCAGAAATACTGCAAGTTTTGTTAAAGCATTTGCAGGGATGCAATGAAATAACAATTGATTTGTAATAACTCAGGTTTCTCAACTTTTATACAATACTGATATTCAGATAATTTTAAAGACTCATAACACATAATGTGTTGATTTTAAGTAATATAAAAAATACATTTTGCTATTAATCAAATTGCGAACATACCGTCTTCATTGCCCTTTTTGCGGTTCTGTTTTTTTACCGCAAGGGTCACAAATGTCATCGCAAAGCGCGCAAGGTTTTAATCAATTGAATTACAGGTATTATGTTTTTATTTACCTGCGAAACTTGAGTAATAAGTAAACAAAAACTAAATGCACTTGCAAAGGACATAATGGATACATGCTTCCTTCCAGCTTGAATGAATTGTAAATCAATTTCTTAAGCATATTCTCAGATGTTATTTAAAGTTTTTTATATTTGGGATGGCCAATTATTAAAGTAGAAGATAAGACCCCCGAAAGCCAAGGCCTGCCGAAGAATCTGAATAAGATGATTCGACAAATTCGAGTGTAAGAGAAGTATCGCAAATAATCATTTAATGCCGGAAATAATCAGTCATTTAGTTGCTTTGTCAATATGAGGGAGCCCTTTGGATGCTCATCTGTTTCCTGCTGATTTAGTCTCAATAAAGAGTTTTTAACCACAATCTGTCTGATAAATTAAGCCTGATTATAAAATCCGTTCATCTATGAATTTTAAAATGAAAAATTCAATCATCAATGCTTCGATAATGCATGTGATGGTTGCACTGATTGTCCTTTGCGCTTTTGAAACCAGGGCACAGGAAATAGAAGTAGCATATATTTCGATTTCAGATGGCCTTGCCTCGCCGACTGTGAATGATGTGATCCAGGACAGCTATGGCTTTTTGTGGGTTGCCACAACCAATGGCGTTCAGAAGTACGATGGGTCCAAATTGGAGACATTTAAAAATGTATCAGGTGATCCGACAAGTTTACAAAGTAATGATGTGTGGGGGCTGATGGAGGATCCGAACCATGACATTTGGGTGTCCACGGCCATGGGTGTTTCAAAATATGACAGGATGAAAAATGAGTTTATCAATTATGCATTTGCCGAACAATTTGGTTCTGTTGCCGGCGGGCTCACCTTTAATACGATCATGGATTCCCGGGGCACAATCTGGGCGACTACTATCAGTTTTGACCTTGTGTATTATGATCGTGATGCTGACAGATGGAAGTATGCTGAATATGAGGTACCCGGCCAGGAGCAGCCAGTACACAATGGTGTTGTGCTTGGTTTTGCTGAAGATTCGAAAGGCGGATTATGGTTTGGTTCGAGCATCTATGGATTGATGCACCGGCCAAATGGCGACAAGGCCTTCAGACCCATCTCAACTGATCAGTTTGGAGAAGTGAATTTTATCTCCGAGGAACACCGGATTACGGCAATTCATGCCGATACCGACGATGTGATCTGGATTACGACACGGAATGGCATCTTTAAATACTATCCTGAAAAAGGGTGTATAACAGTTATTAAAAAATATGATGAAGCT
>CAYZWN010000224.1:0-6875 GCA_964482185.1 uncultured Roseivirgaceae bacterium | reverse complement strand
GTGACTTCGGTGGTGCTTACGTTAAATGTGGCGGAACCTGTGGAAGTGTCTGTAATTGTGGTAATGAACCCGTTGTCAGACGCAACGGGGCCAGAGAATCGGGTTTGGGCCATTCTGATACTCCTTTTAAGTGTTGATATTTTAACGCAAGACGCCTGACAGAACCAGTGTCTGAACCAAGACGCCTTGCACGTTCTGCATAAGTCATGTCGTCATTTTCAAGGATGTACTTAACTTTCGCAACAAATTTTGGGTCCGAGTAAAGCCTTGCCATTTGTGCGTTAGAAAGATTTTTTCTATATTCAGGGCTTTTGTAGTCAAAAGTTGCGGCTCTTCTGCCAAGACGGATGCGCTCTCGCGCCTCTTCGTTGTGTGTCTTACCGCGCATCGGTGCCTTAGCAAAGTCAGCGATGTTATAAACAACCGGCTCCTCAAACCAAGCATCCCCTTTCAAAAACGCGTTTTCCAACCGATCCAGCTCATCTAAATTTAGGACCTCTACTTCAATGGCGCCGTAAAAGTTTTCACCACCATATTTGTTATATGCGTTTTGGAGATGTTGATTTGTGTGCCTATTCCATCGCAATAAACGAAAGTGCTCTTTAATACGCTTTTTACAACGTTGTGACTGTCCGACATAACACTGGCCCGTAGTTTTATTAACCAGTTTGTAAACACCACAGACATCTATTTTATAAGGCACCCTCTACTCCAATTGGTGTTGTTGTTGCCATTTTAAACCACAAAGAAAGGGGGCACAAGGCCCCCTCTCCTGTACTTCTTACGCTCCAGGCGAAGCGAACATTCCAAGCGGATCCGAGAATCCAAAAGAATAACGCTCACGAGCTTTGTAACGAACGTTGCCTGTATCAAAATCTCCATCCATGGAGTTAGACATGGGAGTACGGATGAAGTGCTTCAGACCGTTAGGAACGTCAGTACACAAGAACCAGGCATCGTTATCCGTCAGGTAGTTGTTAACCCTGTAACCCTCTGGAATCGAACCGTTGTTCTTGATAGCGTTGATGTCGTTGTCTGCCGTACCAACACGAAGCTCTGTCTCAAGAAGACGAGTAGCTACGAACTGGAGAGAAGGGGGGACAATCAGCTTCCGTGGCTTGGCAGCGATCAACAGACCACGCTCATCCGTCCATGCAGCGATTTGAATGACAGCGGCTTCAAGTGAAGTCTCATTCAAGTCAGCAGGGGTGGATGGTTCGTTGGAGTTGACGCCACCAGAAACCAAGGGGTGAACAGTTGAGAACAATGGTTGACCGTCTCCACCTGGGAAGGCAGAGCTAAAGCCATTGTTCAGAATCGCCGCAGCCTTAGTTTGCTTTGTGTAAGCCATAGCACGAGCCAGAGCCTTCGTGTATCGACTAGACAGGGAGTCATAGAGGTTGTCCTCAATTGCCTCTTCTGTTAGTGAAAACCCTAGTGCAATGGTTTCGTGGTTGTATCGAGCAGAAAACGCTTCTTGTGCGTTATCAAAAGCGATGGCAGAACCTTCGTTTTTGACCGGCGCAGCAGAAAAGCCCGACAGTTTTGTTTCTTCTTCAAACGAACGCTCAGAGGTTTCAGTTTCAAAAATCTCTTTGTGTTGTTCATCGTAAGTTGCATACTCCAAGCCAAACAAAGCGTTTAAGCCCGGGAGCAACTCTTTCAGTAGTTGGGCACGAGAAATAGCCATTTAATTGCTCCTTATACGCCAGTTGAATTGTTGTACTGATGCATCGTTGCATTTATCTTGACGATAAACTCAACAAACGTCTCAGCGCCAGTGTCTAGATCGACGATCACTGTATCCCTGACCACATCAATAATACGGATGGGGAGGGTGTTGGTGGTGTTTTGAGTACCTTCGTCAATCGCCACAGCCGAGTTACCAGTAGCGGCAGACCCAGCGTTTTGAATCAACGCAATGTTGGCACCAATAACGGCGCTACTCATTGCGGCAACAGTAGTGCCAGAAGAACAAGAAACCACCTGAAACAGCGTATCAGGATCATCAGCAACATAAGCAAAAATCTTAGTGCCTGCGGCTACAGATGTACTTGCAGGATAAAATTGTTGAAACTGCACTTGACCGGTGGATGAATTGGTAAAAGTACACCCTAAAAACACGCCACACGGTGTTGCTGCGGTGGTTCCTGTGTCTTTTTCAATTGTTCCATCAGCCACACGTTTGACCAAATCGCCATAAAAAATGCTGGTTGCGTAGCCGACGTTAGCCGTCGTTGCAATTTGCATTTGGCGAGTTGCCCCCGCAAAGACTTGCCCGCCAATTAGATTGATTGGCTTTAGTCCAAACGGTTTATCTACAGTGGGATAAGCCATATTAAACTCCTAAAAGTTATTTACCGGTTCCGAACGACGTTGTGGATTTTCTCTCTTTGAAGAGCGGCATCCGTGGGTCGTTCTCTCTCATAAAGTTATTGTCTACAGATTCCATTTGGTCTTTATTTTTCTTAGAGTAGTAAGCTCTTTTCTGTTCCATAAAGTCCTCGGGAACCTTACAAAGTAATAGTCCTGCAACCTCAATGTTGTCTTTGAAACGACTGTTGGGGTCTATAAACAATTGAAATTGCGGCTGCTCTTCAATCCTTACAGGTTCATAACCTTCCCGTAGTTTGGCGGAAATATTACGAGGATCTGCTTGGTTTAGAGTTGAAACACGTACCCAACGATAGTCGTACCCAGGCTGCTTATCCGGCTCCGGTAGTGTCGAAGCAGGTTGCCACGTTTTGGGCCGCTCTTTGTTGGAGCGTGATTCAAGTTCTCTTGCAATTCTGTTTTCAGCCATGATTAAGCTCCCATCGTTTTTGCAAATTCCCTCGCGTACTGCTCAGGAGTTAGCCCAAGTTTTTTGGCAAGTGCCAACTGCGACTGCTTCAGTACGATCTTTTTGGGGGCCGTACTACGCGACGCGGATGCTACAACCGTAGCTGCTGTGCGCTGAGGTTTCTCAGGCTCTTCGTCCCCAAAATACTCTGGGAACCTTCTTTGCATGGTCTTGTTGACCGTGTTCCAATACTCGTCAGTACCAATGTATTGCCCACCGTACTGTTTCTCTAACTTCTGATGCAGGCCCAACGCCGTTGCTGTCATTTCCTCATCTTGACCGAACCACGTATTCTGTTTGCGCCAGTTATCCGTTTTTTGGTCAAGGCGAGGGGCTGCTGCCTGTGTTGGTTGATTTTGTACACCATTGTTTTCTTCTTGTAAAGGGGGTCTGTATCCCTTTAGTCGTTGAAGACGGTATCCGGCGTTATTTAGTTTCTCTTGGGTGTCTACAATTTTGTCCGAATCGCCCGAGTCATAAGCCTCTTTATAGGCTCGTTTTGCCATCTCCATCTCTAACTCAGCAGCGCTTGTAGCCGTTGAAATTAAAGATTTCTCGCCTTCGCTCAATCGGCTTTTGAGCTTTTTATTCTCTTCAACCAAATTTTGAGCCAGGTTAACTGCCTCTTGCTGCTCACGCAAAGCGCTCTCTTTTTCGCGGCGCTCGTCGTGCCAGACCTTTTTCATCTGCTTGAGACGGGTTTTTACCTTTTCGGAATACTCTTCAAGCTCATCATCCTCAAGATCTTGGACCATCTCTTTGGGTAAAGGCTGACGGTTCCTATCTTGCTCGGGTGTATCGTCCTCTATCTCAAGCTCAAAATCCTTTTCTTTGTCCTCAATGTCAATTTCTTGCCCTTGAACTTCTTTTTCTTCAGCCATGATTAACTCCTTTATGCGCGACTAATGCCTCGGGGATCTTGAACAACCCCTTCGACAGCGTCATCGTTGATAATGCGGAACTCCCGCCCGTGAATCTTCACCCGTGTGCCTGCGTGCGGGCGAACCAAAATAAAGTCACCCTGCTTGCACCATGGCCCAGAGGGGAATCTTTCTTTGTCCTTGTAACAATCTGGACCCATCTTCATAACAAATAACACAGTCGTAAGGAGTTCCTCATGCCTTAAAGACATGTCAGACTTTAAAATACCGCTTTCGTACGAATCTTGTATTTCAGGGATGCCACAGAAAATGCGATAACCAGACGGATCTGGAACCTGTTTTGCTTTTTCCTCTGGCGTTTTGGGTAACACTGTTGCTTCGTTTGGATCGCTTGTAGATCCAATCAGTATTTCACTCATCGTCTTGTTCCAACCTTTTAGAAAGTTCATTAATGTAGCTATTAGCGATCAATAGCCCTCGCACAACTCCACAGGAATATTTATATTCGCCGTGGTCTTTTGCCTTCCCATCAGACAGGTCCTCCGCTATACGATTGCGTTCTTCCAGTAGCTGGTCTGACAAATACTTTAATGCGTCCATTTACTCATCCTTAGGTTGTTGGGTCATTTTTTCACCCATTTTTAGACCCAATTCCACCCCTTTAATCTGCATATCAACTGCACGAGTGGCTTCGTCAAATTCTTTTTGAGTCTTGTCTTTTGCTATCTGAGCACCAAGTTTGGCCCCCTCAACTTCAGTTTGCGTAGCAATTCTCTGCCTTTCTGTTTCGATTTGTGCCATGCGCATCTGGGCATCAATCTGATCTTTTTGGGTTTTACGCTGTACTTCAGCCGCTTTAATCTGAAGCTCTTGTTGCTGCATCTGCACAATCGGATCTTGCGCAGCCTGTTGTGCTTGCTGCTGCGCCATCATGGCTTGATTAGCCTGGAGAAGTTTCTGCGCACCTGCTGCAGCCATACGAGAAATCTCCACTTCCATATCCTCAGGCATCTCTTCGTTTGGATCTGGGTACGGTACGCCAAGTTTTTCTTCAATGTTTTTCCTGTATTGGAAGGCAAAGTGCTCCATGATGTGCGCCATAAATGCTGCCGAAATAGATTGGGCCTTGGGGTTTCGACCAAGAATCTGCGCCGTCACCGGGTCTTGAAGCATACTCATGTGAACCGTAATATGCGCCGCATGATCTTGGTAAATAAAAGCTTTGAGGGGCTTTTCATTGAGGGCGTCCATATTCTCTGATACCGGATCTGTTGGCTTAAGGTCATCTTCAATAGGCACTAACTTAGAGGCATTACGAATCCCCAGGACCTCAAGCATCTGACGATGCAGCAAGGGCAGGTCGTACAACTGGGGGGCAGATTGGGCTAGCTGGAGGGCTGCTTGATACTGGACAACCTTTTGAGACATGGTTGCCGAGTTAGGATCCGATACCGGCAAGACCTCAACCATATCGTAGTCGGATTTCTTTGCACGAGGCGGCCCCTCAACCGGGTCATACTCGTAGTCCTCAGGTGTGTAGTCACGGATGATGTTCTTTAAAAGTTTGAACTCCTGCTTCATGGCGTAGTGAACACGGGCTTGAACCGCACTCATTACTTTTAGAGTTCTTTCTAATATGGCAAGAGTCGTTCCTACTGGACTTTGAGACGACATGTCACTGACTTTAAGGTCAGCCGCAGAAGCAAAACGTCGGCCTTCATCAACGATTGTCCCAAGTAAGGTGTACAGAACTTGGCTTGGCTCCTTATAGGGCAGCGTCATGATGTTGTCTTTGATCGTGCCAGACGCTACGTCCACATCCCTAAACTCTGCTGGAGCAATCGGCGTGTCGTCTCCTTTTACCCTAAGGCCCTTAGTCTTAAAGCCACCAGGAAGATTTGACAGCACACCAGCGTCAACAAGCTGGCGAAGTATCGAGGTGCCAGATTTAGCAAAAGCGCCAATAAGGTGAATAAGGCCAAAACAATAAAAGCCAAATCCAGGTACATAGCCATAGTGTACAAAGTGATCCCTCTTTTTCTTGTTCGGGTCGTCTGCGTGGTAGTTTCGACGAATGGCTAGAACGGTTTCCGTGCCCTTTTCGATTGTCACCACGTAAGGCAGAGCAATCCCCGTCTCTTTGCCCTTCTCGTCTTTGTCCTCATACCCAGGCAGATCTAAATACACGTGCATTTCAAGCAGCTTGTACCGATCATCCTGAGATGCCTTAAAGCCCATCTGCTCGGCAATCTTCTTCTCAATCTCATCCAAGGTATCCGTCGGGTCACTTAACTCAACGTCCCTATAGAAGCCCATAACCTGAAGTTTGCGCAGTTCGTTCTTTGTCTTGCGCATCACATGGGTAACCCGCTCGGACATCTCAAGGCTGGATGCCCCATAGGGCACCACAATATCTTCAGCCGGTACAAATAGAGATACTTGCCGATCAAGATTTGGGTCAAAGTAGACCTTCTTAAACGCATTACCCGATAGCCCAAGGCCCCAGAGCATCCGCTCATGTTCAGGCCGGTACTCAACCATGACTTCGGTGAGCTGGTAGTTCATGTCTTCTTTAACCCGCTGCGCTGCCTCAATTCTCTCTTGAGTTTCTTGGCCCAGGATAGAAGTCTTCACAGGACCTGCTGCAGGGAAAGTCTCCATGATTGTTTCGGACTGAAACTTTACGATGGCTTCAGACAACAGGGGGTGGTACACACCACAAGCCCCAGGCCACGGTTCGGTACGCTCTTCGATCTTAAGGCCCAGAAGCTCTAAGCCATCTACATACGTCTGCACCCAGTCTTTGCGGGAGTCGATGTCTGACTGATACTCCCCAAGTAGATCGCCAGCTAGTTCTGTAAGAATGTCGTCTTCAAGATTTTCAGCCAAGTTGTCATTGAACTCGTCATCCATGTCTTCTTTTTCAAGCACAATCTCCAGCCCGCCCGCCTTGATACTGACGCTTTCTGGATCCTCAATCTCAATCTCAATGGCAGGCTCCATGTCCTCTACCATCTCACTGAGTCCAAGGGGTGCCTGATTCAGGGCCTTATCAATAGCCATAATGTGTCCTTAATAGTATGCGTACGTATTACGCCGTCTAAATTCGCGTGGTTCATCTTCTTCATAAAGGAGCGTGCCGATATACCCGC
>CAYZWN010000223.1:0-6889 GCA_964482185.1 uncultured Roseivirgaceae bacterium | reverse complement strand
TCGATCTGAACAAAATTACACCTGTGCAGATTTTAAATCCTGATAATGTTTTAGAAGCTGCAATCCCACTTAAAGATGTTGTTAATGCTAGGGTTACTAATCCTGGTATTTATAACTATAATATCCTTTCACTCGATAATTTTGGACCAACAAGCGACATGACCTGGGCTCAATTTGAAACCGGCTATTGGTTTTTAAATAGCCAGGTTACAAAGTTTTTGGATACTACATTGGTTGGGGGCAGATACAAACTAAAAGTTCTTGAGAAGATTTTAATAAAGTGAGTTGGGAGTATGGGTATAAGGTATATGAGTAGATGGTATAGGGGTATATGGTATAAAGGTATATGGGATGAGCTTGCGGGTTTCCCATATTTCCTTATACCCCTATACCTTTTTACCTTCGCTCTGATTCCCATCCAACCAACTAATGCACAAATAAAAAAAATCACGGTTGCTGACTCAACTCAGTACGCTTATGAACTTGAGGAAATTGTCTTGTACGGTAAAAGAGATTTTAACAGTCCATCTATGCTAACTGAAATTGACGCGAAGCAGATTGAAAACAGAAATGCTTTTACTATCGCCGACCTTCTAAAAACTGACCCTGCTCTGAATCTTACCTCGGGTCCCAAAGCAGAAACTGAAATAAAGATCAGAGGATTTCCTGCGCAGGATGTTTTAGTGCTTGTTGACGGTCGTCCTATAAATCCCGGTTACTACGGCAAAGTTGATCTATCTATGCTTCCTACTGATAACATTGCAAAAATTAATGTTGTTAAAGGTCCTTCATCAGTTGCTTACGGAGTCAACAGTATGGGCGGCGTAGTTGATATCATTACAAAAAACGGATTTGAAGAGCCGCGAACGGTTTTCGATATTAGTTTAGGTGATTATATGTTCCGCAATATCAGCTTGAATCACAGCAGGCAAGTGGATGACTTTAATTACTGGGTGTCTGCATTCGAAAATTATTCAAATGGTTTTAAGCTTAGTGACGATTTTGTTCCTACTTCGCTTGAAGATGGAGGATTACGAAATAATAGTTTTTATCATAAGATAGGCGGAAACCTAAAGCTTGGATACCAAACTGAAAGTATGGATTTATATTCACTTTCAGTTGGATATAATTGGGCAAAAAAAGATGTGCCGACAACAATTTACAGCTGGGATAATCCTACTTACCGAAAATTTCCTGAATGGCAGAGATTCAGTTCCGCACTGAGCGGGCAGTGGAACGTTGGTAAACTGATGCAGCTTAAATCAACTGTTTATCTCGATGCTTACCAGGACAGACTAATCGATTACAAAACAAAAGAGATGATAGATGATGAAATAAATTTTGATTCCGACCTTGAAAGCTGGGCTGCAGGTGCTTCGCTGGAAAGTAAATTTTCCATATTTGATGTTCATCAATTCCATTCAGGAGTAAATTTTAAAAGGGATCTGATGAACAAAAAAGCGAATTTAAATCAACCCTGGGTAACTAATCTAACTTATACCGGGAATGTTTTCATTCAAGATTATTTCAGTCCCTGGGTAAAGTCAAACGTTACTGTTGGATTGAACTATCTGTATTTCAGAGTAGAAGAAGGTTTGACGAAAACCAAATTATCTCCGATGGTCAGCTTCAGTCAAAACTTATTTACTAATTTCAGAGTTTATGCAAGCTATGCAAATTCAGTTCGTGTGCCAACGCTTCATCAGCTTTACAGTGAAACTTCAGGCAACCCGGATCTTAAACCGGAAGAAGCCGATAAAATAGAAACAGGTATTGAGTGGTATTTATTTATGAATGATGAAGACCGCTACCTTTCACTTCAGCTTGCTTATTTCTATAATGATTTGAAGAATATGATTTACAGAGCCTCATCATCTTACCGCTTTCAGAATATTTCAGATGCTACATTATACGGAATAGAATTTAAGTCTGGTTTTAATTATAACAGGTACCTTTCTGCTGAGCTTGGTTACGCTTATCTTGATTCGCCGGATTCATCACAGGAAATTCTGGAGGTAATTCCTAAGAATAAAATTTATTTTCGATTAAGCTTCTCAACTGATTTACGTACCAATTTAAATTATGAATTGAATTATTTTGATGAACGGACTACTTATGTGCCAACGTTTATTCTGGATAGTTACATTGTACACAACATTAATATTGGCTACCAGCTTTTTGAATTTCTTAAGCTTCGTGCCGAGCTGAATAACATTACCGATGTTTATTATGAAGAAGAATTAGGTTATCCTTCTGCTGGAAGAATGTTCATCTTCGCTGTAACTTTAACTTTTTAGTCATTTTATTATATACGATTTTTACACAAATGATGGGAAACTCTCATGTCTTACAACTACATATTCATTTTAACTCTGACTTTTATAATGGCTGTCAGTATGAATGAATTGAAGTCACAGGATACTTCAACTGGATTTATTCTTGAAGTTGTTGATATGGATTCAGCATCCCGGGTGTTACGGAATAATGTTACGTTTGATTACATACGCAGCGTTAAAGCTGATACCATAATCATCAAAGACAAAAATGGTAATCCTGCTTCGTGGATAGGAGTTCCATTACTTTCAGTTATTGAAGAAAAAGCAGGTATAAATTTCGATCAGATTTCTAAGCTTATAACAACAGCACCCGATGGATACAACTCTGTCATTTCAAACGAACTGCTTCCTGAATTAAAGTACGCTTATCTTGTTTATGAACTTGCTGATGATAAAAAGTGGTTAAAAAAGTATGGTCAGGTTAGACTGATTTTTGCAAATATCAGAGAAATGTATTTTGTGAGTAAACCCGAAAAAGTTATAGTTTATAAAAAATCTGAAAAACAAAATTCAGGTAATATCCGGTTTTATTTTCTCGGGCGTGGCGATCTTTCAGGATTCAATTCCGTTGAAGATTCTCCCCAGGTAAATATAAAAATTGATGATCTTCTCTCAAGGCTTAAATTATCCGGCAGTAATTTTACTTTGCTTACGGCTGATGGTTTACAACGAGAATATTTCTACAACGACATAACTAAGCAGATGGAACTGAAAATAGAAAATGAAGGCACCTGGAAAATTACCGGCAAGAAAGTTCCTGTTGGCTTGCGGACACGCAGGATATTTTACTTGCAATCGGGTGATGTCGGGGTGTTTCTGAAATCTTTTTCTGAAGAAGAAACTATTCTTTGGGAAGATTACTTGCACGCTCAGTTACCAGATAATTCTGACTTCAAAATTGAAGTAGTTTCTGCCGGAGATAAAATAATTACCTTTCTGCAAGCTGGTGAAACCGGCATTTACAAATCAATGATAACGATTCTTGATCAAAATCCTGAAGCAGTCTATGTTGAATTAATTCGCAGATAATTAACTTACTTTTTGAAGAGAACAAAATAGTTGGAAGCGAAAAAAACATATAATCATTTTATTATGGGTACTGCCGGACACGTTGACCACGGCAAAACCGCTTTAATAAAAGCCTTAACAGGAATTGACTGCGACACACATCCCGAAGAAAAACTTCGCGGTATTACAATAAATTTAGGTTTTGCCCACATAGATTTTCCGGACGGCATCAGCATTGGAATTGTTGATGTTCCCGGACACAGAGACTTTATTAATACAATGATTTCAGGTGCTTGCGGAATTGATTTTGTGATGCTTGTTATCGCTGCAGACAGTGGAGTAATGCCGCAAACTGTTGAGCATCTTCACATTATGCAGATGCTTGGAATCAAATCAGGTTTAATAGCTTTAACAAAAGCTGATCTTGCAGACGAAGAAATGCTGATGATAGTTGAAGAGGATATTAAAGAACTGGTTCGTGATACATTCCTTGATGGCTGTCCAATATTTAAAGTATCATCAAAAACAGGGAATGGAATTGATGAGCTAAAGGATTTCTTGGCCCATCCCCCAACCCCTTCCCTAAGGGAAGGGGAGAAAACTCATCCTTCCAATTCATTTAGGATTTTTATTGACAGGATTTTTAGTGCCGCAGGTTTTGGAACAGTTGTTACTGGTTCAGTGCTGAGCGGAAGATTAAAAAAAGATGATAAAGTATTTCTTCTTCCGGCAGAAAAAGAATTAAGGGTAAGACGTCTTGAAAAACATGGTAAAGAAGTTGAGGAAGTTGTTTCCGGAAACAGAGCTGCCATAAATTTGATTGGTATGAAGAAGGAAGAATTTAACAGGGGAATGGTGCTTTGTGATAAGGTGATTTCTTCGACTAACCTGATAGATGTAAAAATTAAAATTATATCGAGCGGTAAAAAATTTGATTTATGGTCTCAGGTTATATTTTTATCAGGAACATTTGAGTCGCAGGCAAGAGTTCATTTGATAGACGCTGATAATCTGAAATGCGGTGAAACTGCTTTTGCACAGATTCATCTTAACCAACCTTTTATTACGCAAATCGGGGATAAATTTATTATCAGAAATTCTTCCGGTGATAAAACTATTGGAGGGGGCGAAATTATAGATCCATATCCTCTTCATCATAAAAGAAGAACAGAAAAAGTTATAGCTCAGCTAAAAAATATTTCTGAAGGCGGATTAACAGAACTTATTGCTGCTGAAGTGAGGAAAACAAATTCACCGGTTACACTTGAGTGCATAGCAAACAACCTCAACATTTCTGAAAAAGATCTTGCCGGGTTCTCAACTGAATTACTGCCTTCAGACGTGATTCATTTTGGTTCGGAAGGTGCAACGTATCTAATACTTTCCGGACAGCTTGAGAAACTGAAAAACCGCATAATCAAAATTCTTGAGAATTATCATAAGCGTAACCCGCTCGATGAAGAAGGAAGAACATTTGAAGAGCTTATGGGAATTTTTGGTGTTAACAGAAATTCGTCTGCTGATGGCGTGATGAAGTGTCTCTTGAATGAAATGGTTGAGCGAAAAATTCTCAGGAAGATTAATGCAACGTGGTGCTTGTATTCGCATCTGGTTTCTCTGACTGAGGAAGATAAGAAACAAATTAAGTTCGTTGAATCATTTCACAAAAATTGCGGAATGAATGTACCGCTGATGTCAGAACTAATTCCGGCATCTTTGAAGAAGGGCATTTCGGAAACCCGGCTTAACCAGATTTTGGTTTTATTGAGCAAGAGAGAAAGGTTATACAGTATTGATGGAAATTATATTTTTAAAGATATAGTTGATGATTGCAGAAAAGTTTTATTAAAGTCATTAATAAATTCCTATTCCGGAAATAGTGACGATGGTGGTATTACGGTAGCTCAATTCAGAGATCTTGTTAAAGGCAACAGAAAAATTTGCTTATTGATGCTCGCTCAGTTTGACAGGGAAGGAATTACCAGCCGTGAAGATGATTTAAGACATCTGACTGATAAAGGGAAAGAATGGTATCATCAACGATACAAAACTGAAATCAAGGAAGAAGAAAATATTTTCATTAATACAGGTTACACAGATATGGAACAGAAGAAAAAAATACTTATGATAGACGACGATGTAAATCTCGTCAATGTAATTAAACTGGTACTTGAAGCAAAGAGCTTTGAATTTGCGGCTGCATACTCTGCTGCTGAAGGATTAACCAAAATTACTGAGTTCAATCCTGATCTTATAATCCTTGACGTTATTATGGAGGATTTTGTTGCTGGCTTCAGAGTTGTTAGTGAATTGCGAACAGGAGGACCAGATTCAAAGTATGCAGCTTATTCGAGCATCCCTATTTTAATGCTGACGAGTGTAACTGCAAAATCAAATGTCAACTTCAGTGACAAAGTGGGAACAGCGCTTCTTCCGGTTGATGCTTTCATTGAGAAGCCGGTTAAGCCTGCCGAACTGTTAGGGAAGATTCAGGAACTGCTTGGTGTTAAATTAGAATAGAAGAATCTGAAAAATTTTTTTGAAATTTTATTCAGTAATTACCTGAATTTTTACCGCAATAAAACTCTTATAGTCAGAGTGCGTTCATTTATTTAATTAATGTATTATATTATATTAAGTGTAATAAAAAGAAAAACAAGAAATGAATAGCCGGCTTTCTGTTATTGTAAAAGAATATGTGGATGAACTGAAAGAGTTATTAAAGGATAATATTGTTGAAGTATATCTGTTCGGTTCTTATGCAAAAAATACTCATCAGGAATTTTCTGATGTAGATTTACTTGTAGTGGTTAAGAAAATTAATCTTCAGTTAAAAAAAGAGATAAGTGCATTGTCATCTCAATATTCACTTAATAAAGATGTTGTAATTTCCCCCGTGATAAAGGAACAGGAAATCTGGGAAAAAAATAAAAAATATAATACACTGTTCTACAATGAAGTGACAAAATATGGTATTACAGTATGATTGATAAGCATTCTGTTGATTTGTCTGAATATAGAATCAGGAAAGCTGAAGATCTACTTTTTCAAGCAAATATTCTCCATCAAAATAAAAAATTCGATGGAAGTATTAACCGTTCCTACTATGCTATTTTTAATTCAATAAGATCATTGCTTGCCTTGGTTAAGCTCGATAGTGTAAAACATAGCGGTATTATTTCATTATTTGATAAGGTATATGTGAAGACAAAGTTATTTGATAAGAAATTCAGTGAAATTGCTCACGCTGCATTCGATAACAGACAGGAAAATGACTATGAGGATTTTTATAATCCTTCAGAACAAGAATCAGCAAATCAAATCGCTGACTGTAAAGAATTTATAAATGAAGCTAAAATGATCAAACAAAAGATTATTGAAGGGAAAATAAATTTACCACAAACATTAAGCTGAAAAAAAATCAGTTTAAAGTTGCTGCTTTACAGGTATAGTAAAAGTAAACTTAGCCCACTTGCCTTGTTCGGATTCTGCCCAGATTGCTCCATTATGTTTCAGGATAATATTCTTAGTTACAAACAAACCAA
>CAYZWN010000222.1:0-6896 GCA_964482185.1 uncultured Roseivirgaceae bacterium | reverse complement strand
CAACAGAACTACTGGAACGAGAACCGCTGGCGATTCACCGGCGCGCTCGGCGCAGCTGATCTCAGGCTGACGCTGCTCAGTCCGGAGGACCCTGCCGTGCCGGGCAGCGTTGACTGGCGAATCGACGGCCAATTTCTATTCGCGCGCCTGGCTCGACAACTCGCCGGGCATTGGTACGGTGGTGCATTCGCCCGAATCATCGATGCGGACCAGCGCATCGACCTGGTCGACCTGCCGGTATCCGGATTCGATACAAGTTCCGCGGTGCGCTCGGTGGGCGCTGGCCTGAGCATTGAATTCGACACGCGCGACATGCCACTCAACAGTTTCAGCGGTCGCCACTTCAAGTTTGACGCACTGTTCAATGACGAGGCAATCGGCAGCAATTCCACCTATCAATCGTACAACGCGTCGTTTCGTTCCTATCACAGGCTTCGCGACCGAGTTGTCCTTGCTGCCGACTTGCAGACTTGTAAACGCGGTGGCAACGCCCCGCTGTGGGATGCGTGCACCATCCGGCTGCGCGGCTTCTCGGCTACCGACTACCTCGGCAAGGTTTCTGCATCCGCCCAGTTGGAGTTACGCTGGCAATTCGGCAGGCGATTGGGGCTCGCGGGCTTCGGCGGCGCCGGCTATACCGGCGAATCCTTCAATGGCATCGGCGAGCATGAGGCAATTCCGAGTTACGGCGTCGGTCTACGCTTCATGGTCCTTGCGGAAAAACGTATCAATCTCAGGTTGGACTACGCCCGTTCGACCGACAGCGATGCCATCCACTTTTCGGTCGGCGAAGCGTTCTAGGAATCCAGGGAGACTCTGCAAAAGCCCGGTCGGGCTCCTGCAAGGTTCGGTGAACGATCTGGCATTGATCGTCAGATCGAAAGTCATGGTCCTCTCCTGCCGCAGGTAACGCCAGGAACCTTTGCGCCAGGGCCTCTTGCAGAATTGGTTCACTGACTCGAGAGTAGACCGTCGCGGGCCATCTGTCGCGAAATCGCTTTCGCCTCGTCGACGTAAGCCGAGTAATCCCGATCCAATTCGGATTCGAGCACAACTTTGGAGCGCGTTTCGATTTTCCACACGCGGTCGCGAGTTCGTGCGGAAATCAGCTCGACCAGCAGCGTCAGGTCATGCTCGAGCCGGATATCCGGCGGCTCGACGTATTCCGTAACTTCAACGCTGAACACATTGTAATAATAGGTAGGCCTGACGTTGACGGAGGCCTGGGGCCGCATGGTCGTCTCAGTGCCTTTGCTATCCAGGTGTACGAGCTGGGTGACCAGCACAGCATCGGCACCCACTTCTTTCACCATCTCAATAAATGTTTCTGGCACCACGGGTGTCATGGTATTCATCATCGATGTGCTTGCAATTGCTTCGGTGCCGCGTGCAGCAAGCTGCGAGACCAGCTCGGTCTCAAGGTATCGGCGCATATCGAATGACTCGAACAGGCAGACAACGAGAATCTTGTCATAAGTCTCGCCGGACGGTTGCGCGTCATCAATACGCGTGACCTGGGGTCCAGTCGAGCAAGCGACAAGACCGCACGACAAAGCTGCCAAAAACCACGAACGAACACTAATGCATACGAAATTCATCGCCGACCCCAGTCGATCCGGAAAATCGCATGATGGGCTTTAGTCCGGAGAATTGAAAGAGGTAATAACACGACTCAAGCGCCGCGCGACGGCGACGGTGAGCGGACACAACAACACAAGGTTGGTGAAAGTCTGCTGTTCCGCATCAAACGGGACAGCGATCGGCTTGCCGGAGACCTGGCCGGTTCAGTCATCGGTAAAATCTCGACGGGATTTCCGGTCCTCCAGCTAAAGCCCCAAGCCCCGGTCGAATCGATTGGCTGATGTTGTACCCTTGGAAAACCACCGGTCGCCCTGGCTCACGGGTTATATTCCGGTCATCGGGCCGCCTTTGAGAGCTCCACGTGTCAGTAAAACGTCTCTTTTCGTCGCTGCTGGTTGCGTTTGCCTTTTCGCTCGTCGGTGGTTGTGCCTCGCTGCCCGCCGAATACGAGAAAACACCGAGCACGTTTTTTTCCGAAACCCAGGACACCTCGCTTGGCAGTGAGGTTTCTCGATGGACCGAGGCTCACGACGGAAAGTCGGGCTTCTACCCGCTGCCAACGGGGCTCGATGCACTGGGCGCCAGACTGGCTCTGATCGACCGGGCAGAGCGCAGCATAGATGCCCAATACTTCCTGATCAAAAAGGACCGTGCGGGTCTGGTGTTCGCCGGCAAGCTGGTGGAAGCAGCGGACCGGGGCGTCCGCGTCCGCGTTCTGCTGGATGACGTGTTTACAACGGTAGGAGACAAGGGCCTGCTGTTACTCGACCATCACCCGTATATCGAGATTCGATTGTTTAATCCGGTGGCACGCGGCGGCCTTGGCTGGGTCAATTTTCTGAAGGATTTCGAGCGTGCCAATCGCCGTATGCATAACAAATCATTCACCGTCGACAATCAGATCACCATTGTCGGTGGCCGGAATATCGCCGACGAATACTTCCAGCTGACGACGGACTCGGAGTTCATCGATTTCGACATGCTCGCGATTGGCCCTGTTGCGAACGGCATTTCGGAGAACTTCGATCGGTACTGGAATCATCAGCTTGCCTATCCAATGTCGGCGTTTGAAAAAAAGTTCAGCTCCTATGAATCGCTGCGGGCGGAAGCGTTGGCCGCGTTAAACACGTCCGGCCGCGACGTGTATCGCCGCTCCATTGCCAGGCCACTGGTACGGGATGTGCTCGACAGAAAAGCTCTGATTCATCCGGCCGACGCAGAGGTCATCACCGATGACCCGGACAAGCTGCTGAACAAGGTATCCCGCGATCAGCAGATTCTCGTATCGCGCATGGCCGACGTCATTGCCAATGCAGCCTCCGAGGTCATCGTGATCAACCCTTACTTCATACCGCAGGAAAGTGGCCTGAATTTCTGGAAATCTGTCGTTGACAAAGGCGTCGACGTGACTGTGCTGACGAACTCGCTCGCATCCACCAACCACGTGGCCGTACACTCCAGCTACGCTGGCTACCGCAAGCGACTGCTTGAGGCTGGTGTCGATCTGTATGAAGCCAGGGCGGACGCGACCGAAGCCGATCACGAAACCGGCACGCGCCTTGAATCGTTGACCGTGCATACCAAGCTGATGGCGATCGACCGACGCTATCTTTTCGTTGGTTCTCTGAACCTGGATCCGCGCGCTATCGATATCAACACTGAAATGGGTGTATTGATCGATGCGCCAGACATGACCGGCCCGCTGGCGGAGCGCTTCATGACCCGGCTGCCTGGCGTCAGCTACAGGTTGGTGCTCGACGACAAAGGAAAACTGGAATGGCATGGCAACGTCAATGGAAACCCGGTCGTGGAAAAGACCGAGCCACTTGCCGGCTTCTGGCGGCGATTCAACGCCTGGATGCAAAAAATCGTGCCGGAAGGCCAGCTCTGACCTATTACGCCACGCCGAACCCGAATCTGTGTTGTGAAACGCTCCTTCGAGCTTCTTCAGGTTACGGGTTTCTTGGTCGCTTCTCCCACCGTACCGAGATGGCTGCGCAGGAGTCCTGCCCACTTCCTCAAAATTCGGTCGGCTTCCGCCTTGTTCGTTACCCTGTTGGCTTGCATGGCGAAACCGCCGCGGTCTGCTGCTTCGGGGTCAATTACCTTGGCTATGATGTCGCCGGACACCGAATCGTATAGCTCCATGTAGAGCGTCATCGAACCGGCCGATGAAACATAAGTGCGCGTCATACTGGCGGAACGTACATCCGGTGCCGTTACGTCCAGGTCATAAAGCGCCGGCCGTACAACGAGCACATCGTCACCGGTATGGTCGACGACCTCGTAGCCGCCTTTTTGCAATTCGTCCGTAAAGATTTTCCGGAACTCGTCAGCCAGTGCCGATTTAATCCGTTCCATGTCATCGGCATGCACGCGCCGGTCGAGGCTGACGTCACGGTTGTAGTCACGATCCCAGTTCTTGCGGAAGGCAACGTAACAGTCGAGCAGGGCAACTTTCGTGTACGGTTCGAGCGTCGCGCCCGGTTTGGCATACACGGCCTTGACCTTGGTGCCGCTCAGCAATTCAAGGCCGTCGGGCGTGGTTGCCGGAAGTTCATCCGCAGCAAACGCCAATGTTCCGGCCAGCAACACCAATGCCAGGCTCGCCAGGACACCCGTGATTCCGCGCAGCGTGTTCGTCGTGTTCATTCCTGTCCCCTAAAGTGTGGTTGACTTCCCCCATTCAGGATCGGCCAAACGCGCTATTTGCGCTATCAATTCTGCGCAAGACGCAAGCGACCGGGCCAACCAGGGCGTCGACATTTCACTCATTGCTTGCCGGCCGCTACGACTTTGGTTAGTCTCGGTCTGTCTATCAGAAAAACGCAAACTACATGGCCGAGTCAGCCGGCAATCCGGCTTTTTTGCACCTGCCTTCCGTCCACCATCACGATGTGGACGAGCTGCGTCATGCGGTCAGTGGTTCCAATCTGGAAGTTATCCAATTGCAGCCCGGCCGCCTGGACGTCACGCTTGGCCACGTGTCCATTACTGACCTTTCGATGGATGTCGGTACGGCCAACCTGCCCCTTCGCGTCAGAGGCGGACTTGATCCCGGACGTTTCAGCATCGGCGCGTTTTTCCCCGGTTCTCGGGCTACCTGGAACGGCAACCACGTCGATGCGTCGCGTATATTGCTTGCCGCGCCGGGCAAGGAACTCAATGGCCACTTGCTGGGGGCGTACAACTATATCTCACTGGTCGTTCCCCTCGACTGGATGGCGTCGATGGCACAGACCGCATGGCGCTCCAATGCGTTGCAGCTCGCCGGCGGCTGCCGCGCGCATCGGCCTCGCCACGACAGGCTCGCAGATCTCTGGCAGGCTGTTTCAAGCATCGCTACAACCGCACGGGGTCCCCTCAACCTCGACTCGGCAGAATGGCTGCGCACCGATTTGCGGAACGCACTCGGCGCGATGTTGAGTGAACTCGATGTTCCGGCCGGCAAGGTAATGTCGCGTTCGTTAGCGCATTACAGTATTGCCCGGCGGGCAGAACGCTACCTTCAGGAACGAATCGCCGAGCCGGTTTGCATCAACGACTTGTGTGTGGCAATGCATGCCAGCCGTCGGTACCTGGAGTACGCTTTCACGGATGCGTTCGGTACCAGCCCATCTCGTTACCTGCGGTTGCTGCGCCTGCATGCAGTTCGTCATCGACTAAAGTCGCTTGGGGCCGGGACGACCGTAACCGACGAAGCACTCAGGCTCGGTTTCAGTCACCTGAGCCTGTTCTCCACCCAGTACAGGGAGGCTTTCGGCGAAAGCCCCAGCGAGACCATCGCGCAAGCCGCCCATCGCGTTGGCCGGCAACACCTCCTGAACCCTTCATCCGGCTTCCATGCGGATTCTCGATAGCGGCAGGGGCACTCAGGGCACAAGAATGGAGGTTACACACAACCGGGCGTCTGCGGGTGTCCTTGATTATCAAAACCAAAGAACACCAAAGTACGGCACCGCATCAAGGATTGAATCGAGCCGTTAGCTATGTTTCGCGGCACATGGCCGAGAGGATCTACTTGTGCGACCTTTCGAGCGCCGCGGGTGTCAGTACGCGCACGCTTGGTTACCTGTTCCTCCGTAATTTTGGCATTACGCCAATGGCGTTTGTGAAACGGGAGCGCCTCAGGAAAGCCCATCGCCTGCTTGATCAGGCGAACCCGGCGTCGACCACGGTTGCAAGTATTGCGCGCCGCTGTGGTTTCGCGCACATGGGACAGTTCGCACTTGACTACAAACGACTGATCGGCGAGTCGCCTTCCGAGACATTGCACAGGACCTGACCCAGGAGCACACGTCGCGCGCTCCTGGCCATTGGCGATCAGGCAGTCAGGGATGCTCCGCACACGCTCGATCGTGTATCTGTAGGAGCCCGCATCGCGGGCGATCACCGTCTGATCGCCCGCGATGCGCGCTCCTGCAGCCATTGCCTTACGACTTGTGAAGAGTTTCCCTAGCGATCCAGGTCCGACAACAGCGGCACCTGTTCCACAAGCCGCGCTCTCACGTAGGTGTCAATTTTGTTTTCGAGTTGGTAGTACGTGAGGAGCTTGTCTGTCGGCAACACCTTCTTGAAGCGACCGAGGTACTTCTTCTTCAGGCGAATTTCCGCTTCGTCATTCTTCAAAACATCCGCAATCAGGCGTTCGGCCTGGTCAGCGCTGAGCCGATCGTAGTTTTCGGCGAAACTGCGGATGAGTTCCAGGCGCCGTCCCATAATATGTCCCGCCTGCTCGTGATAGTCGCGGTACAGCGGCCAGAAACGCTCGCCTTCCTCCCGGGTCAGTGGCAATGCGTCGGCAATGACCACCTGGCGCTCCGCGTTGAGCACGCTACGGCCAATTTCCAATGCAGCGGTCACCGGGTCAGGCTCGGCTTCACTGGTTTGTGCGTTGCTCGCCGTGACTGGCGCGAAGGCTGAAAGAATCAGCGCAAATACGATCCTGCTTAACATTTTTGTGTCTCCGGAATGCACAATTGAGTACGGATTGTTGCCACTATCACCCGCACCTGCTATCAGAAAAACGCAGGACCGCTGTAGAGGGGCTATGCGTTTTTCTGATATCGAAGGTATTCGGCGAGGGGCACACTCGGCACCGTAAATCCAACTTCCGAAAAGCCCACGCAACGTAACCAGGGACACAATCATGAAAAAGAATGTCGTCTTCGCCGCCATCGGCATCGTCTTCACGTTGGCGATACTGTCCGGATGCGAAGAGCCAAAGAACGACGGCACCGCCATGGCGGAGCAACTGCTGTCAGGGGCACCCGGAGTTGGAATGCCTCTCGATCGAACGACGCTGCCAATCGCGG
>CAYZWN010000221.1:0-6976 GCA_964482185.1 uncultured Roseivirgaceae bacterium | reverse complement strand
ACAGTTATAATAAACTTGACGGTGGCATTCATGAAGCATTGGATATTGCTGCAGGTGAACTGCCCGCTGATGTCCAGGTTTCTTTCAACGGCGAAAGCTGGGACAATCCATACGGCGGCACGGATGAAGGCAGGGCGATGCTGCAAATTGTGCATGACGTGGCTCCCGGCGCATCACTTGCGTTCAGAACCGGATTTTTAAGCGAAAGTGATTTTGCTTTGGGCATTCGCCAACTCGCTGATCAGGCTCTATGCGATATAATTGTCGATGACATTACCTACATTACCGAGCCTTTTTTCAGTTCAGGCCTGGTATCACAGTCGATCGACTATGTAACTGACAAAGGCGTGAATTACTTTGTTTCTGCTGGCAATTTCAGTGATTATGCTTACGAAGGTGTTTACTCACCAATCACTTCCGGCTCTGACTCAAACAAACATCTATTTGATGGAGCAACTGATTATTTACAAAGAATTTCGCTTCAGAAAGGCACCTATACTATTGTATTGCAGTGGGACGATGAATTTTATTCAGACGAGCCCACCGCAACAGGATCACCCACTGGGGCCCTATACGATTTTGATATTTATCTTGCAGATATCAATGGCAACATTTTATTTGGATTTAACAGAAATAATCTCGGCGGCGATCCTATTGAAGTGCTTCCTTTCAATGTGATTGCCGAGGCGACCGAAGCCAATCTTATTATAGAAAAAGCCAGCGGACCTGCTACGCCTGTGCGGTTAAAATATGTTGTTTTCAGGTCTTCAAAGGGTTTTGAACAAGAGCACGATTTTGGAAAATCAACCATTGTTGGCCATGCAGCAAATCCCAATGCCATCACCGTGGCTGCAGCCAGGTGGAGCGATCTTACTAAGGTGGAAAACTTTTCATCACGAGGATCGTCCAACTCTGGAGAATTAGGTTTTAACAAACCCGACATCACCGCACCGAATGGAGGCAATACAACGGTTACATCATTCAAAGATCAGAACGGGGATGGTGACCGCAACTTTTTCGGCACCTCCGCCGCTGCGCCCCATGCAGCAGCCGTCGCAGCACTTTTGCTTGAAGCAAAAAACAGCTTAAATGCGAATATTTCTGACATTCTGGCCACCATGAATACCGGTACAATACCTCTTGGATCATCCGGTTCATTTGAGGCCGGTGCCGGAATGATCCAGGCAGATGCCATGTTGGAAGGTTTGATTTCACCCCAGGCACAGATAGAAAATCTTTCGTATCTACCCGCAAGCGGCGAAGACGAAGATGGTTTGCCCGGACAGATCATCATTACGGCCATTGTTGACGGGAAATTTATAAGCGGGGATGCAAAAATATATTTGAATGGAGAGCCATTGGAAACCCACATTCAGGATAATGGTGACGGCACCTTCACGCTTACTGCCTTAGTCGATCCGTTTTTGGGTGATCCGCTGATTCAGGTATATAATCCGGGGATTAACGGCAGCCTGGGGCGATTATCAGACCCTGTAAGTTTTTTCGATGGAAAAAAAGCAATAATTATCAGCGCAAATATCAGCAGGACAGGCACCGATGCTTTTAAAAAGTACGGCGAAAAAAATCCGGAATTTGTCCTCCAGTTGCTGGATGGATCAGCGAAAAATGAAGACGGTAGTTTTAATCAGTTGGATGAACCCTTAGCCACTGCTATTTTGTCAGTCATTCAGGATTTTATCGGGATCAGTTCGAATGCAACAAATGAGAGTGAATTGTGGAAAGAGAATTTTGTAAGTTCCTATGTTGTTGCGCCTTCATTGGTGCCTGAATTCTTCGAATCTGAAGATCCTGCCATTATTGACTTACTTGAAAAATATACATTTCAGTATGACAACGGGCAAATGGCGGTCCAGCCATTGCCGGTTAAGATCAAAGCCAATGACATAGTTTCGACTTACGGAGATCCGATCGAAATTAGTTATTCTTATTTTATTTACGATGACAATCCATTGAGTCTGGAAGATATCATAGAGGAAAACACAACAAACCTGCTTTTCCCCACTGAGCTTAAATCAATGTTTGAGGATAACTATGAAGCACAAATCCCACAAGACTTTTTTGCGGTGCTATCCAATGGAAAGGCTTTTATCAATGGCAAGGCATTTATCAATGGCACTTTGCTGGTTTCTGAAAATATCATTCAAAATGGCAAAGCTTTTATTAATGGCAAAGCCTATATCAACAGTGTTTTCGAGATAGACGATGACCTGGTCGAAAGCTATACAAATCCCGATGAAATCCAGGAGGAATCCTATGAGGTGGAGTTTAGCAATGGCAAGGCATTCATCAACGGTAAAGCTTTTATCAATGGCAAAGCCTTCATTAACGGCAAAGCCTTTATAAATGGCAAAGCTTTTATTAATGGAAAGGCCTTTATCAATGGAAAAGCATTCATCAATTCCAGCGAAGCGGATGCAGAACAATATGAAGATATCATCATTCTCATCGATGCGCAGGATACCACCAATACCGATCCACTCGAACTGATCCCGGTCAACCTCGTATCCGGCATCGATGCCACGGAGCCGGGATTGCCCGGATTTGTTATACCCGGCGCTTCGATGTTTGAAAACCTTAAGGTGACATACGTACAAGGATTACTTGAAATCATGCCTAAGGATATTTTCGTGGAAATCGACCAGGTATCTACTGAACTGGAATACAGTGATGAGTTACCTGATTTTACGAGTACGATCAAAATGGAGTTAACTTCAGGAGAAGGACCGGTTGCCATTCAGGAATTACTCTTCGGCGATCCATTGCCACTAATTAATTACACGCTTTATGCATCCGAAATAACTACTAATCCGGACTGCATCTACCCTGTTGCCGGCAACTACACCGTGCTTCAGGAGCTTACGTTTGACGAAAGTGTGAATCCGGACAACTACAATGTCACTGAAAATGAGGGCCTCTTTCAGGTGAATCCAAAATTGACAACAATTACAATTGATCAAGAGTCTCTTACGCAGATTTATGATGGTAGTTCAAAGCAGGTTTTGTTTGAAACTGACCCTGTGACCGATCCCTGCAACACTGATGCATCACTTGAAACTCTGATCTATTTTGATGATGAAGAGGAACTACCGGTAGATGCAGGCTCTTACATAGTTAGAGTAGTTTTAAACGAACAGAACTATTCTGGAGAGGCAACCGCGACACTGGAAATTACTAAAAGGCCAATTCAAGTCGAGGCAAATGATAATTCTAAAATTTTTGGAGATCCGGATCCTGAATTCTCTTACACAATAATCAGCGGAAGTCTGGCGTCTACCGATGTCTTTGGTGGAAACCTGGAGAGAGAGCCGGGAGAAACGATCAACTACCCTTACGCAATCATGCAGGGATCACTTGATATTTTCAGGGATGATCAACCAGTGAGTTTTAACTATGATCTTGAATTTACCCAAGGTACCTTTATCATTCAATACCCTTCCAAGAATCAGAAAAAGCTTCGGGTATACCTTGATTGTGTTGAATTTGACGGTTCGGTTTACTTTGCCAATTTCAGATATGAAAACCCGAACGATTTTGGTATATATATTCAGGCCGGCGGATCTGACAATTATCTGCAAGGCGACGGAATTATCGATGATTCACAACTTCCTGATATCTTCGATCCGGGAACAGGTGTATTTACCATCACATTTGACGGGACAAGAATGATCTGGGTTTTAACCACCTCAGGAACAGATAAAAAATCAGCCGTGTCTTCAGATGCCAGTTCAGGTTCGAATCGTTGCAGCAAAACTTCAGGAGCAAGGCTATCCGGGATTAACTCCTCGGAGGAGCTATCAGCGGACCAGCTGGATGTGATATCAATTTATCCTAATCCGGTGAGTGGCAGGTTCATGCTTACAGCTTATGGAACTGATGCCAATACAATAGATGCCACCATATTTGACGCGCAGGGGAAAATGCAAATAATCAGATCAATATCATCCCCTGCCATGCATACCTATGAGTTTGACATATCTAATCTGAGCCGCGGGTTATACCTATTGAAAATTAGTCGTGACCAGAAGGAACAAATTCTGAAATTGATGAAAGAGTAATAAAAATGAAGGGTCTGCAGAAAGTATAGTTTCTTTCTGCGGACTCTGTTTATGGTCCGGTTGTCAATGAGATTCTTTTGGTGAAGAAAAATCATCAAATTATATTCCTAACTTATTCTTCATTATTGTGTTTGGGATGCATATATTTCGGGTGTAAACATTTCACAACTGTGCGTTACCTTCTTTTCTCAATAGTTCTAAGTCTTCTCATATTTTCACTTGCACATAAAGGGCTTTCGCTTCAAACTTTGCAGCAAGACAGTGTACTTTCTGTAATTGGTGCTATGGCTGATGATTCCCTGAAAGTTGACGCGCTGAATAACCTAAGTATCAACTTTTGGGAGTTAAATCCTGATTTGGCCATTCAATACGGCCTGGAATCCCGGGATCTCGGAATCAAAATAGGTTACTTACCAGGGGTGGCCAATGCACTTAAGGTTATAGGAATGGGCTACTATACCAAGGGTAATTATCTGGAAGTATTGAATAGCTGGCAGGAATCGATTACAATATATGATTCATTGGGGGATCTTGGCGGCGTAGCCAATTTGTTAATGAACATCGGTTCAGTTTATATCAATCAGGGTGACGATACCAAAGCGCTGGACAATTATCTTCAATCCTTAAGAGTAGCAGAGGAAATCGGTGATGAACCCAGAATAGCATCTACATATCTGAACATTGGTAACGTATTTCTGAATAAACCCGAAACCTACGATAAGGCTTTAGATTACAGTTTGCGCAGTTTGCATCTTAGCGAAAAACTCAAGGCATTCGATGCAATAGGAAATGCGGCAGTTAATATTGGGGAGATATATTTTTTAACCAATAACTATGATTCTGCCCTGTTTTACTTTGAGAAATCACTTGCTGCATCAGAGGTTGAAGGTCAGGCCAATTTGCCCTATTGCTACAATTCAATAGGCAGGGTTTATACTGCCAGGGAACAATTCGTTTCTTCCATTTTAAATCATAATAAAGCATTGGAAATCTCTAAACAATCCAATGATATGCTGCAAATGGCTCAGTCGTATATTGGCATTGGAAATGCCTACCGATTGTCTGACAGAAATCAACTGGCCATAGAGCCATATGAAAATGCTGAGGTTTTGTGCAAAGAAATGGGCGCTTTAAAAGAGTTACAGGAAGTCTATCAGGGATTATCTATCGCTTACGCAAGTCAGTCCAATTTCCCGAAAGCCTTCACTTATCAGGCCTTACTTACTGATATAAATAACGAAATCTACAATGCTGAAAATGATAAGAAACTTGAACGGCTTCAGTTTTCCCATGAAATGGAAAACAAGCAACGTGAAATTGAAGGTCTGGTTAAAGATAAAAAATTACAGGATCTGGAAATACAGCAGAGTAAATACGTCACTTATGCCGCAATATTTGTAGGTTTTTTGTTTATTCTCCTTGCTGGAGGACTCTTTAATCGATATCGTTACATTCGCCGTACCAATCAGATTATCGAAAAGGAAAAGAAAAGGTCTGATGAATTGTTGCTGAATATCCTTCCGGCAGAAACTGCAGAAGAATTAAAAGATAACGGCGCTGCAAAAGCGCGCAGTTACAGTAACGTCACCATCTTATTTACTGATTTTAAAGGCTTTACCGAATTATCTGCTACTTTAAGCCCGACTGCACTCGTAAAAGAAATCCATCACTGTTATATGGCATTTGATGAAATTATGGCAAGACATGGTGTTGAAAAAATCAAAACAATTGGGGATGCTTACATGGCTGCCGGTGGACTTCCTAAACCAAACAACACGCACCCTGTCGATGTGACATTAGCTGCAATAGAAATTCGGGAATTTATGAATCAGCTCATCAAAACCCGAATTAAGCAGGGCAAACCATATTTCGAAATCAGAATTGGCATTCATTCCGGCCCTGTGGTTGCTGGTGTAGTTGGCACCCACAAGTTTGCTTATGATATCTGGGGGGATTCGGTAAATATTGCATCGAGAATGGAATCGAACAGCCTTCCGGGCAAAATCAATATTTCAGATTCAACCTACGAATTCATAAAAGACAAATTTAAATGCTCGCCAAGAGGAAAAATTGCGGTGAAAGGAGCAGGAGAAAAATCCATGTATTTTGTAGAACACGCCTTTGATTCAGTGCCGCAACTCCAATAGAATCATAAAGGATAGCCTGCGATCAATTTAAATCACCCTTTTAAAGGATGATTTTCTTTTTTTGACAGGATAAAAGCTTTTGGCTATTTTTAGTTACATTCTTAAATTATAAACCATAAGTGCTTCCCCATGCCGCACATATAATCTGCCATCATGAATCACAGGATGTGCCCAATGTTCTTTGGTGCCCAGGGGTATTGAGAATTTACTGACAATTCTAAACTCTTGAGGACTTGCGTCAACAAGGGCCATTTCCCCTCCTTCTGTATAACAATAAAACAAACCGTCTGCATAAACTATCACGCCATTTTGGAATGGCCTGGAGATGTATTCCGTTTCTCCGTTGTCCCAGTTGAGACAATACCAATCTGAACTCCTGTAATTTGAACCATATACAAACCCGTCTTTCAAAATTACACCCCCCATCAAATTGGTGATTTTTCTGTTTCTCCAGATAACTGATACCCGCTTTCCATCCTCTGACAATTGAAGCAACACCGTGCCATCGAATTCCGATCGGTTGTCAGAGGAGCTGGAGCACAATATTTTACCGTCATGGTAAAGCGGTGTATTTGCATGGATATAATTTCTTTGTCGTTGCTCCTGTACCCAGTAAGTTTCTCCGGTTTTTGCATCCACGCCAACAATTGCTTCAGAAGTCATGGTGACAATAAGTTGAGTTCCATTGTGATTGATGAGTAAAGGCGAACAATATGCCGCCGGCTGACCGCTGCCACGACTTGTCCAGATCGT
>CAYZWN010000220.1:0-7154 GCA_964482185.1 uncultured Roseivirgaceae bacterium | reverse complement strand
CCGTCACCAGATAGTTGCGTTCGAGCATCGTACTGTCTATTGTTAGCGCTGGGGATGGCCAATACTATCAAATAGTTGAGCGCCACGGTAGGAAAAACACGGGACCTTTCGGCGCAGTCGGTCCAGTAGCGCGGCGCGCCCCCGCCCTGGCCCAATCATCTTCAGTAGCCTGTCTGCATTCGATAGGTGCCGCGCCGCCCGCCCCTATTCACTGAGAAACGAGCTTTATAGACTATGAAGACATATATTACACTTTTCTTAATGGGACTCGGAAACGCACTGGCCCTTACTGTCATGAAATTAATGGACAATGCTGGCTACAATATTATTATTGCGGCTGGCGTAGGTATTGTCGTTGGATTAACAATTACGAAAGTTATGGAGTATTCCATTCTTGAAAGGCCCTTGCGTTGGAAATGGGCGAGGTCAGAATATGATCCTCGTGCTGTAGTCGAAGGGCTTTGGTTTGAACACGTACCTGATTTAATAGGGCAACCCTATACGCTTTTACGGATTAACTACGACCAAAAGTCAAACGACTATAGCATAAGTGGAGATAACTATAATGATAAGTTCGAAATAGTACGAACCTTCAGAGGCAATTTTTTTTGTATAGATCCAAGCGTCAACCAACTGATGTATACTTTTGAGGCGGACCAGAGTAAGGAAGGTAGTTCCGACGCCATTGGGGTCTGTCATATGACCTTTCGTGTTGGTAAGTCCGGAAAGAAGAATTACGCCGGGGGATCAGGTTTTTTCTTTAATAGAGATCGAGTTTCCAAGAAGTTTTCGTTTTCATTTTGGCCTGCGGAACTCAACGCGGGGGAAGATGACAAAACGATGGTGAGAAGGATGAGTAAGGAAAAACTAGATTAGACAAGGAGAGGCCCCAATGAGCTTATCTGATTACCATTCAATAATTGAAGATCTCCGTTCTGGCAACTTTGTGCCATTATCGTCTTCGTATTTCTCAGAAGAAAAACTCAAAGAACTAGCAAAAATTCTGAGGGCAGAGTCTTTATTTATACAGATTATATCGCAGCTTTTTCAGTGCTTTGAGAGAGAATTTTCGCGTGAATTTGACTGGAATTGTGGCAGTCTTATACAACACGCTGATCCGGAAATCGTTTTCTCACAGATTCCTGTGGATGACTCTCTTCGTTCGAAACTTCAAAATTCAATAGGATTAACTTGGTGTCTCGGTCAGTTTCATCTTCGGGACCAAAGGGCAGTCGATTTCCTTGAAGAGGCTGTAGAACGTGCAACAAATCCACAATCCTGGTGGCGAGCAGCGTTTTCGCTCGAAGTATTGGGTTTGGTGGATGCGGTCAGCTATTTAAAATCGGCTTTAAAATACCAAGGCATCCCAAAATTGCAGGATTGTCTCGCTGAACTCGGAAACGAGCGCTCTCGTATAGGCATCCTTCTTCATAGAAACTCTTCTGATCTACATGAGCATGTCTTTCCAAGGCTCAAAGATCTTGTGTGTTCAAAATGCGCAGAGAAAGACGAAGTTCTTGCAGCCGTTTGGCTAATTGCCCGACTTAACTACCATGACCAAGAAATACGCATCGCTCTAAAAAAGCTTGCATTAGACGGCAACTATGAAATGCGGTTTTACACCGTCTCTGAGATTTCGAAAATAGGCTCAGTGCACTTTTTAGAAGAATTGATTCTTCTACTTCAAGAAGACGACTTTCACCTTAGAAAAATGGCGGCACAAGGCCTAGGCAGAATTGATGATCCCCGAGCTTCAGAGGCATTGCGAGCAAAGCTTCGGGGTGAACAAAACGAAGTTGTCGTTAGCTCGCTTACAGAGGCGCTCTACGACTCGACTAGCTATTCTAATAGGTACAAGATGTTTGTTTCTAGAACCGTAGGAGCAAACGAAAATGGGATGATCGCTGACGTAAGTGATAAATGGTATGGAAACCCGAGGATTTATCATGAGTTTAGTTCTTGCCAGGATCCAGAGAATATCTGTTTTAGCTTCTTAAGTACGATACTTGAATCCAGTAAGATAGTTAATCCGGTTGATCTTGGTTGCGGAACTGGTCGCCTTTCTTGGTATGTTTTGGATCACTTTGAGTTCCATGGAAAAATGTTCTGCATAGATGCATCGGAAGAAATGTGTAAGTTTTTAAAGCAAAGGGCATCCCGTGAGAGCATTAACCGCGAGGTTGTCGAAATAGTGAATATTGGAATAAATGAAGCATACTCTATCGTAGGGGAAAAGAGTTCGATCGTGATGGCAAATTTCGCTTTTCCGAGTTGTTACTCAGATAAGAATCTGATTTTGTCTGAATTGCGATCTGCATATCGTTGTCTTTCGCAAACAGGGAAACTAATTACATTCGGGTGGGATCAATCTTTTAACGATGAACTGAGTGAAATGTGGTACAGGTTTATTCCGGATGGAATAAAGGCAAGGAATTTCGAAGAATGGAGAACTGCGCGGGCCGATATGTTCTCGACAGCCCGGAACTGTGGATTGACGTGGTTTAGAAGAGGGTTGAAAGTGCCATTGGTTTTTCCTTCGCTGGATTCATCGGCGCGTGTGATGGGTTACCTGTTTGGCAGGAGCGCCGCCAGCGAGGTTCTCCGAAAGAGAAAGATTTCGTGGAGTATGTCTTTGGGCATAACGGTGGATTCGCGAGAGCGTATTGCGGAGATTCTGAATGAAACGGCATGACAAAGATGACTTAAGTCCAGTGATCCCGAGGACCGTAGAAGAACTCGAAAAATGGGTGCGGAACCGATATGGCGACGTAGATCTAGCACGTGGACTCGACCGAACCTTTTTGCTTTTTATAGAAGAGGTTGGAGAACTTTCTACGGCGATAGCACGACGAGATGTACCGAATATTCGGGAGGAAGTTGGTGACGTCTTGATGTGGTTAGTATCTCTTTCGAATTTGGCCGATGTGAACTTGCAAGAATGCGTCGAAGATTACGTAAAAAGAAGCAAAGGGACAACTCCAAAGGATTGACGATCCGTGACAGGAACCGCGCCTCAAGAACAACGAACGATTATATCGCTGCTACAAGATGTCGTGAAGCGGCAAACTCGATGGTGCGTTATTACGGGTGCGCCTTGTTCTGGCAAGACTACTGTCCTCCGCGCACTCGGAAGTCTTGGTTTACGAACGAATCCTGATCTTTCACGAAAATACTTCGCCGAAATGGCGGCTAAAGGTTTCAATACCGTGTCATTGCGGGTGTCTGGTGAGCAACTGCATAAGGAGCTGTTCCGCCGAATGCTTCTTAATGCAATGCAGCTACCACCGGGCGAGCTTATCTTCCATGACTACGGCCTTCCCGACAACATCGCTTTCCGGATAGAGGATGGTTTGAACAATGACCCAGACCTTAACTTATGCTGTGATCTTATTCGGTACTGGAAAGTTTTCGTCCTTGCTCCTGCCCCTTTCCATCAGGACAAGCACAGAGTGGATAACGCTAGCTTCCAACTTAGGATTGGTGCGACTATTCGAAGAGTATATCGAAGTCTAGGATACATACCTATTGAGATTCCGCTCATATCAACTGCTGATCGCTGCACACTGATCTTGGACGAATTGGGCGGAGAACAGATAAAAAACTAAGGTGGGATCAATTAATGGTAGTGCATCATTCTTTCTGTAATTTGCTACCTGCCCCTGTTGGCGGGAGCCGCAAGGAGTTTCTTCGGGGTTATGTTGTATCTACCCTCTCAGGAGAAAACACATAGCGATGCGTGTAGAAACCAACCCGCTGGAAGCCGCCTATGCGGCCCTGCTGACCTAAGGCAGCGTAAATAAATAACTGGCCGTTTTTCCTATCACTGGGGCAAATATTTCAAAGACATGAGAGATATTATCGGTCAGTTAATTGCTTACGGCTCCTAAGGACTCGATGGTGCTGGGGAAGCGCTGCGCATTCTGGTCAACGAGGCGAGCAAGATCGAACGGACGCACCACCTCCAAGCTCAACCTTATGAGCGGAGTGGGGAACGCGCCGGTCATGCCAACGGCTTCAAGCCCAAAACGGTCGTGACCAGCTTGGGCGAAGTCACGTTCGAGGTTCCACAAGTCCGTGACAGCAGTTTTTATCCCTCGGCCCTCGACAAAGGGGTGCGCACGGAGCAAGCCGTCAACCTGACCTTGGCGGAAATGTATGTTCAGGGTGTATCCACCCGCAAGGTGATCACGGTCTTACAGAGCTTGGTCGAGCCGGAAATCGCCATTTCTTCCGCCCAGGTGAGTCGGGCCGCCGCCACCCTTGACGTGGGCTTGCAGGCGTGGCGCGAACGTCCCCTTGGGGAAACCCCTTATCTGTTTCTCGATGCCCGCTATGAACGAGTGCGTACCGAGGGACAGATTGTCGATTGCGCGGTATTGGTCGCGACGGGCGTGACGGCAGAAGGTCACCGGCGGGTCTTAGGAGTCTGGGGTCTGGGGATCAATGGAACAGAAAACCGGTGTAAGGCTCCCAACTGACCGTTTCCGTCGCAAAACTCAAGATTTTTGCGACAACTCAAAGGTAAACGTACCTACGCCGCTTGCCGTGTCGTAAAAGTCGGTCGCGAAAGTTGAAATATTGCGACAGATTCCGCGACATTTTTTGGATATGATCTATCGGTCAAACGGTACCCCGTATGGTCGGAATGCTCGGTTTAGCCTTTATTGTGAGCTTTCGTTCCTTAATCCGGTTTTCTGTTCGATTGATCCCCAGACCCCAGTCTCGACCCTTACATTAAACCCAATGCATTCTGGAATTTCAAATGAATACCGAACCATTAATGTTTGTAGGCTTTGCTGGGGCAGCTTTTAAATTACGATCTCCACATAACGAAGATGTGGAACTCAATCATCCCCAAGGAAATGTTTATTTGCGTAAAGGGAGTTATTATATTGAAACACAGCTTACAACAGCACCACCTGCTAGCTCTTTAAGGGATGACGCTTGGAATGTGATACAAAAAGTTCTAGATGTTTATTCAGTGAAAAATCGTCGTCATATAGGTACTAAACAAGGTGAGTATGAGTATGTACGTTGGTTAAAAAGCACAGATGGTTATGAAGTTTGGTTCACCGAAACTATGGAATTCAAATGGGATATGAAAATGACGCTTGAGGGGACCAAACCAAACGGGACGAAACCTGAATCGCCGCCGCCGCCGCCTTTTTTTCACCATCCCTCTTTTCGATTTTATCGCTTATCACAACTCACCGATGATCTTTTCGATTCCTATCGAAATGCTTATTTAGCATTGGAATGTATTGTTAGCGATGAGTCTCCTAAAGGCCCATCAGAAAGCGAGTCAGATTGGTTAAAACGTGTGCTCGGTGGTAGCCTTAACGATGGAATGCCGGGAGGCACCCAAGTTGATAGTACTGTGGATGAATTATACAAACTTGGTCGATTGCCTCTGTTTCATGCCAAGACAGGCCAAGGATTTTTTCATCCCTATTCCATGGCTGATCGAGAACACGTCCAAAAATTACTTAGACTGCTCATATTCACGCTTTCAACTTTAATTCGCTTCAAATTCGGTTCTCATTTTTCAGGGGGATGGGCACAAAAATCTACAGGGCTGATAGATTCACAAGCAAGAGTAACTTTCAAACTTAATGAAGTGATCTGCCGAAATAAGGAAGACCAACAACTCCTAACCCCGGTTGTTGAGGTTATTGATAACCCAAGGAGGTTCAATAACCTTTGGGCAAATCTCAGTTTTAATGGTCCTTTGAACATACCATCAGTCACTGGATTTACTCTTCGTAATGATGGTGAAGATATGATTTATCTTGATCTTGAAGAACCATGGCTCACAAAGGATGTTATAAAAATAAATCTCGAATTAAATTATTTGGACTCAAGTGTCAGTGCACCAAATCCTGCTCATCCAATTTAATCCATGAGATTGCACTAGACCTTTCGCCACGGTCTGTCTCATGTCATCGCGCGGAATGGCTCCCTATTCGCGCGGTTGCCCTCGGGCGGAATCAGTCGAGCGCTCATGCTTGAGAATCAGCAGGTTACGAAGGTTAAAAAACGCTAAACTCCGGGTAGCAAAATACCAACTATGTTATTTTTCAACAAGTTATGGGCGCGCTCGACTGGTTGCGCCCGTTGCCCTCAACATTTGAAATTCAAGATTTCACGATAAATTGCTACCTTTCTTACTTCCATAATTCCTGAATAGATTTACAAATTTTTCAAGGTTAGCCTGAGTTTTCTCGCCGTGTTTTGGTTGCAATTTCAATGTATTGGAGAGTTGGCTTACTAACCCTGACAGCATGCTTGAAGCATCTTTTTTATCAATTAATATACAAGTGACGTTGCTTAAAAGACTGGGTAAATCCTTAACCTCGATGCCTGGAGAAAGTATAGGAACAATGTCTTTTTTGAGACCCCATGCCGCTCCAAGCTCGAACATTACCCAAGTTGCTTTTATGCTTTCTTCCGTGACTAGCACTATCAAAGTTGGAGCAAGAGCTAAGTCATCTCTTAATATCTCAGCGATGCTTTTCCCAAATGGGATTTTATGCCCTAGAACTGATGTACATCTAATGTCATCATCAACTAATAGTAAGGCAGATTGAAGGTACATTATAAAGGATTCAGCTATCTCTTTATCTTTTTCTGAATGACTGATAAAAATCTTCATTTTACTAGCCCTATTGTATTCGGCTGATTCATTGAAATTATTATCTGGTTGATTAGATTGATTGATTAATTCTTGCTGTTCACATATTAGCCTTTCGACTTCTTCTTTTAGTTTAATAATCTTACTTTTTTCAATATTGGCGAATTTTATCTCATTATTTATTTCAATCCTTTGATGGATACTTGGAGGTGAAATAAACAAATTAACTTCATGCAAACGTATAGTGTCGTTGCAAATTTTTATTTCATCATTAGCTTGATTAATGACTGTATTCAATAAAGCTATTTTAATTTCTTGCTGCACGTTTACAGGTAAGCTTTCTCTAGCTGTCTCATATAATGAATTTAGGTGTTTTGACGGCATACTCTGTCTCTGATGATAAGCCTTCAAAACTAATAATACTAACAAAAATATATCGTAATAACATCTTTGTTTTTAATATCTTATCCTCCGGGCGCGGGATATCGGGGTTTCGGTCTCGGCGCGGGTATCGCCCATTTCG
>CAYZWN010000219.1:506-7160 GCA_964482185.1 uncultured Roseivirgaceae bacterium | reverse complement strand
AACATATTTTTGAACATCGTTTGCCGCTGCAATTCCTTTGGCTTTTGATGAAACGAGCTTAATTTAAGTTTGGTGAAAATGATTATAGAAAACACAATCGATACCAGCAGGCCGACCTCGCCAATTATGAGGATGTCAGAAATATCATTGACGACGGGTATCAGAAAAGGTATGGCAAATGTGGTAATAATGATGGCGATAAGCTGTCCCGAGTCGATGCCCCCCACTATTCTTTTCATCTGCCCAAGCTCGAACAGCCTCCCGAAAATACCCCAAAAACCAAGTATCAGCAAGGCAGTAATTGGCCCGAGCATTACAAACAAAGCAAAAATCAGCCATGTAGTATCGTAATAAATATACAGAACTCTGAATAGCGCTATAAAACTGAATATGGAAATGATGTTGAATACGATCAGCCTGGAAAAATGAATTCTGTTTTGTAGTCCGGCATATACCCAGGTAGATAAGGCCCCCAACAACCCTGAAATAAAAAAGGCCTCCTTGATGTATTCGCTGAGGTTGCTCAGAAAAAGTGTTGTGGCAACAATTTTGTATGCAGCCAGGAATATACCCATGAAAAAACCATAACCAAGCAATAGCAGCACAGGCTTTTCTTCCCCTTCTACAACATTAATAATACTTAAAAGGCCTTTGATCATGAACTATAACTATAATTAAAATTGCCTATCTATTTAATTTGCACCAAATTATGCCATTCAATACACAATTATCCGCTTAAATGATAAATTATTTATTGATGTGCCAAATTGATGAAAATCCAATTATTAAACCTGGTTTTTATTTAAAAAAGGGTCGATCATTTCCTCACTGCCGCCATCAAGATATTCGATAAACTGAAATCCGCGTTGTGCCAGTGGACACATTTTAAATTTTTGTGCCGGCATAAAAACGGCTTTGCCTGCAATTTCCTTTTCCCTGCCAAGTCCGGAAGCCTTTAGTAGGTCCATAATTTTCATATTCACCCAACTGATCGCGGCAGTGTTGGCGAAGATGATTGCAAGATCAAAATTTATGAGGCTTTGATTGTGGGCTTGCCGGACAGACAGAATATCACCTTTTAACTGGGGTGTATAAACTTCATAACCACGCTTTTTCAGATACGACACAAATCTTTGGGCCTCCGCCAAATCAGTTGTATCATGTAAAAAATAAATACTTTGATTTTCCGAGCCCTTGATATACTGTTGATCAATTGTCTCAATTTTTTGTTTTTCCAGACCACTAAACAGATAAGATTTGAACTCTTCAAAATTAGTTCTGAGCAGTTCAACCTCTTCAAGTTGTTGAATTCTTTTAATATGTGGGGCAAGGGATTCTTCAACATAAATGTTTTCAGACCGGGATTTCGGATGCCAGGCAAATACTTTAAACTGATCATCTTCCAAGGCACTAAACAGCCGCCGATTTAAATGGTGCTGCACTGAGTATAAAACCAATTGCTCTTCCAGACCCTTTCCGGTTGTTGTAATAACATTGTCGCTGTCGCTGAGGAGATGAATAGCCACATCATATTGAGGCAGGATTTCCGGTATCTTGTCATGATCATTCGCAAAATCATCTGAAAAACCAACTGAATACCCATTGTTTTCTAATTCAAGCTTCAGATTCTGCCTGAACCATGATATCTGATCAGAGATACCGGCAATAAAAATTTTCTTCCCATCGCTTTCAGCCATCATTCTTTTTTTCACAAGCTTAGATTAGAACAAAATAAAACAACATTGAAGGGTGCTTTGATCTATTTCTGCTAATCCTGCCGGTTGTAGTCTAATATCATCAAATTCCATTTACGGAACTAAAATATTGCTATGGGCCACAAAGTGCAAAAGATATATGAAAAATTCCTGAATTTGGAATTTAAGTAAAAAAAGTTGTTGCAGACATTGGTTTTAAATGCGGATATACCAACGCTTTCAATCACCTCATTAATGATAAGCGGAAACGAGTAACCGACAAACTTCCACAGCATTAGGTGAATATTTCTTTTAACTACCCTCATACATTTCCCATTCCACAGGCGCGAGTTTACACTTTAGCAAAACCCTGTTGAGGTATCCGATATGATGCTGAAAATGTCGCGCCTGTTCAAGAATTACATCGAGGTTAGACCATTTCGGATAGATCGGCGAAGGGGCAGTGATATCAGATTCGCTGAGATTGTTAATAAAATGCCCGGTCTTACTTTCTACAAATTTCATATATCGAATCAGATCATCCTGTTCGATAAAGCCTTTGGTAGGCTCGCCAAGCACAGAATTCACTTCGCTATCGAACTGTGGTGGTGAAAAAGCGGCTTTTGATGCGCTAAACCAATAATCAAGGCCATACAATGCATGGTATATCTGTTGCCATATTGGCGGATCGATATTGCGCTGCGCCCACAGAGATTTTGGGCAAATATTGATGATATTTTCAACCATTCTGTATGAAGGATTTAGTTGCCTTAAAAGAATCTGACTTAGATGTATCTGCTCATTATCCATAACGATTGAATATTAAAATTAAAAAACAATTACTCTCTACTGATCTACTGCCATCAAATTAAACCCTCTGAAAAAATATCCTTTCTGTCTCCCGGCATTTTTAAAATTTAGCTGCCTGAACGGGTCATTACCGCCAGCCAGGGTTTCTACAATTTCTGAAAATAAAAAAACGCAGGTAGTGAGTGTTCTGCTCATCCGGAAAAAAATTTAAATTCTGGCCAATTATATTAAATCTAAGCGAATCTTAAAACTGTGACAGCCTGATTCTGCCTGATTTACCAGGTTGCCAGCCGGCTGTTGACAATCACTTCGTTTAATCCGGACAGATTCCTGCCCATGACAACTGAAATTTCTGCCTGACGATCGGTTCCCTCCTCATTCAACTTTAGCACAAGCAAATTTTTATCCGAGACATCGCCGGCATCTTTCACGTAATTCCTAACCGGCTCCAATTCGAATTTTGCTGCCTTCGGGGTAAATACATGGATAAAAAATTGTTTGCCATTTTTGGTCAATACAGCCGTATTCCCTTTCAACTCTACTTTTGCGTCGGTCACAAATGTCCACCGGACAGTGGGTGGTCTGCCGGAGAAACTGATTTCATCCCTAACCAACATCTGGTCCTCATTAAGCATTTTAAAACCGCGATGAGCAGTAGCAGCCTCCGGGTATAAGGATGATAAATCCATCACCCCATTAGGTTGAGAAACACCATCCTTTAACTTAATTATCTTTGCTTCACCTTCCGGATTCTGAGTTCCATCATTGAAGGAAAACGTATTATGGATCATGTTTGTACGCCTCACATCTTCCCACCTTTTATCTCCTGTAAAACGCTCTTTTTCCCAAGGCAAAAAAGTTTTTTCAACTCCGGGATCAATACCCCAGCGCTCGCCATCTGCATCGATTACAAAACTACCGGCATCCAGATGTTGATTGGGTAAAGCGCCCTTACCTCCTTTTGCTGCCAGGAAAAGTGCGTTTTTATCTTCAGATGACCTGAAGAAAAGTGCCTCCGTTAAACCTTTGAATGAATTAAGTGTTGAAAGGCCGTCTTGCTTCTTTTCTCCTTCTATAAACCACGGCAATGAAAGGTAGTAGAAACGATCCCTGTTTTTGCCATACTCAGGATTACCTTGCGTAACATTTTGTGCGAGTTGATTCTTAAAATACCCCGCCACAGACTCCAGATTAAATCTCTTTGCATACCAAAATAAATTGGAAGCAATAGGTGCAATATCCATACTTGATTCGCCAAAATTAAATAAGTATCCGGCCGGACTAACCGCATTGAGATAACTGGTAGCTGTTTTATTAATTCCAGCCAAATCAGAAAGCCCAAAGTCATGTTCCAATGCAGAATTAAGCGCAGATAATGTCATTGCCAGATAGGTATTGGCGTAATACCAACCCTCCTGACCTTCGTACCAAAATCCGTCGCGCTCGTACAGTTCAAGTGTAGGAACCAGATTTTTTATGCCGAGGTAAATTATGTTATTCTTAATATCAGGGAAATCGACTCCAATCGCCAACGCTCCGAGAATCAGGCTGCCGGCACACATCGTATTCCAATGATCATTGGTCTTAAACCATTGATAGACTCCTTCAGGGAAATTGTTATACAAATCTAATCCGGGCCTGAGGCCGTATTCCAGGATTTTGTTTCTAATTGTTTCTTTTTGCCTTAGATTCAGATGATAAAAATTCCAATCGTATCCAATTGCCAGCGCGGCGGTCATTTCAGCCACATCAGGAAAATAGGCCGGATTCCAGTCAGGAAAAGTGCATAAGTGCATCATCATGTCAATGGCTTTGTCAGAATATTTGTCTTCTTCAAAAATCCTGTAGGCAAGCGAAAGTGTCAGAATTCGCCTGAAGTATTCCCTGCTGATCGGTGTCAATGTGCGGTTTTTATCAAGCGCGTATTTGATGTTTTTGGAATTCAGTAATCCATCTGCATCCTTTTTTAGTTCCGTCTTCAATTTGCCGGCAACCGGATCTTCCATCAAAATAAACCGTAGGGCCAGTTCATCGTACTTGGTCATGATAATCCTGGGATGACCAATTTTGAACTCATAGGGATTCTTTTGACCAGGAGAATTATGCGGTAGCAAATACAAAATGATACCCAATATTAAAAAGACACGCTTCGCCCTGAATGTTTGAATTCCGCTTTTCAGACAGAATAAATGATAGATCCCGCTATTCATAACCCAATCATTTTGTTTCCAAAAGAATTAAATTCCATTTTCCACAAGCGGAATCCTGCATATCGGCTATAAAATATTTGATTTGCCGGCCTGTATCCGGACAAAGATGAAAATGGTTTTTCATCATCTTGACGTTGTGGTTTAAAATAATAATTTAATCTACTGCTGTGCGAGGACATAACAAAACCGAACAGTCAAAAACTTCCAATAAATCCCAATAATGTTCAATTTTATTTTGCGCTGCAAGCTAACTAAAATATCATAAAATTATCTAATTGACATCCAAAAAGTGCTGTATTTTCATTCGTAGATGAAGAAATCGTGTAATTAATAAAGAAAATTTCACAGCTCGCCAGGACAAGAAACAATCTGTCGCGATTGTCTATCAGAATACAAGTTCACTTGTTTTCTTCTTTTGTTAAATGAGATATATAACTATTTTTGCGGATCAAAGACGATTAACGCAATGCTAACAGTGGGTTTTACATTTCATTTCCATCATCACCATCGTTCATGATCTGAATGATGCACAGCTTTAATTTTTTACCCACTAAAAACAATACTTCACATGACTGATAATACTATTTTGAGATTGGCCATCCAGCGGAAAGGCCGGCTTAGCGAAGATTCGCTTGCCCTGATCAAGGAAAGCGGCATTAAATTCAGCAGCGAAACTGCCAAACTGAAGTCGCGGGCGCGGAATTACCCGATCGAATTCCTGTTTCTTCGCGACGATGATATTCCTGATTATGTCGCTGACGGTGTGGCAGATATCGGCATCGTTGGCGAAAATGTTGCACTTGAGAAAGGCAAAAATATCGATCACATAAAAAAACTCGGCTTTTCAAAATGCCGCTTGAGCCTCGCGATACCTAAAGAAATAGAATACGCAGGATTGAAGCATTTTGAAGGAGCAAGCATTGCGACTTCTTACCCGAAAATTCTGGGTGATTTTCTGATGAAAAACCATATTTCTGCTTCAATTCATGAAATTTCCGGGTCGGTAGAAATTGCCCCGGGAATTGGCCTGGCCAACGGTATCTGTGATATTGTCAGCTCCGGAAGCACTTTGCTGAGCAATGGCCTCAAGGAAGTGGAGACAATCCTGCATTCAGAAGCAATAATTATTGGCAATCAAAATCTTTCTGGTGAAAAAAAAGAGCTGCTCGATAAGTTACTTTTCAGGATTGAAGCAGTGCAGAGAGGAAAAAATAATAAATACATTCTGCTGAATGCTCCAATCGAAAAACTGGACGAAATAATCAGTATATTACCGGGTATGCGCAGCCCAACGGTTGTGCCACTGGCAGACAAAAAGTGGTGCTCCATCCATTCGGTGATCAATGAAGATGAGTTCTGGGATCGGATAGAAAAATTACGGAAGGCCGGTGCCGAAGGCATTCTTGTAGTACCAATTGAAAAAATGATTTTATAAAGGTCCGAAAAGTCAATTGGCTAATGCAGAACAAATAGACTGCTTGTTACCTAATTAAATCCTGTCAAAAAATATTATTTGAAAAATGAAATTGTTGGTTAATCCGGGAAATGAGGAGTTGGAAGTAGCCCTTCTCAGGCCGGTAAAAAAGCTCAAAAACATTAAGAAGATAGTTAAGCCTATTCTTAAAAATGTAAAAACAAAAGGAGACAGGGCGCTGATCAAATACAACCTTGATTATGACCATGTGCATATCGATAAGCTGATAGTTGAGCCTGAAGAATTCAAAACTGCCGAAGCCACTTTGAGTGAAACACTGAAGCGCAGTATCCACCAGGCTAAAAGAAATATTGAAAAATTCCATAAAGCCCAGCAGACAGACCTGCTTCAGGTAGAAACCATGCCCGGCATTGTTTGCCAGCGCAAAAGCGTTCCCATCGAAAAAGTTGGTTTGTATATTCCGGGAGGCACCGCACCCTTGTTCAGCACTGTGCTGATGCTGGCG
>CAYZWN010000219.1:0-496 GCA_964482185.1 uncultured Roseivirgaceae bacterium | reverse complement strand
AAGCACAAGTTCTTTACAGCCGGTAATTTTGGCGGTACCTGCCAAAATTGCCGGCTGTAAAGAACTTGTGCTTTGCACACCGCCGAATAAAAGTGGCAAAATTCATCCTGCTATATTGTATTGTGCACAGCTTGCAGGTGTTGACCGTGTCATCAAAGTTGGTGGGGCTCAGGCGATAGCTGCTATGGCTTACGGAACCGAGAGCGTGCCAAAGGTTTACAAGATTTTTGGTCCCGGCAACCAGTATGTAACTGCCGCAAAACAGATCGTAGCAGAAAAAGGCATCGCTATTGATTTGCCTGCCGGGCCATCAGAAGTCGCGGTTTATGCAGATGAATCAGCCGTTCCTGAATTTGTGGCAACTGACCTGCTTTCCCAGGCAGAGCACGGCATCGACAGCCAGGCAATTTTGATTACCAATAAGGAATCTGTTGCCGTTGCAGTGAATGTGGAAATAGAAAAACACCTTCGCGACCTGCCCCGAAAAACCATCGCT
>CAYZWN010000218.1:0-7199 GCA_964482185.1 uncultured Roseivirgaceae bacterium | reverse complement strand
AGCGCACCGCCGAGCCGTAGGTCGCCAGCGTGTGCTCGTCGGCCAGCGCCTTCACCATCAGGACGTCGATCTGGGAGAACACCGCCAGCACGCCGAAATAGGCAAGCAGATACCCATAGGGCCCCCACAGCACAGTCCTGGCGACTTGCGCGATCGCTGCGGGAGCGAACACCTCGGCCCAGCGCATCACGACCGCCAACGCCACTGCGAACGAAAGCGCCAACGCCGCCGCCTGGATCCAGATCACCGGCGCCGCGCCCAGCGTGTCGCGGTAGACGGCGATCAAAAGGCCCACGCCCAGCGCCTGCCCCGCCGCCCGGCCCACCTCAATGGCAGAGTAGCGGCCGAAGCGCAGCTCGCGCTGGTAGTAGGTCTTGGCGAACTCCGACAGCACGATGCCCAGCGCCAGCGCCACCGCCGCCAGGTAGAGACCGCCCAGCGCCTGCGCAGCCAGCGTGCCCGCCAGCGCCAGGGCGGACACCAACGCCAGCTGGAAGCCCAGGAAGGCGCCGGCCCGGCCCGCCAGCGAGAGCACTTCGTATCCCACGACGTAGATGCGGTTGAAGCCGCCGGAGAGCGCCTGGGCGGCGAGGGTGGCCACCGACACCGCCAGCGTGAAGCCGGCGAACTGGTCCACCGGCATGAAACGGATCAGCGCCAGGGACACCAGCCCCAGCACGACCTTGGCCAGCACGTCGAAGGACAGGACCTGGAAGAACCGCTTCACCGGTACGGATCCGACGCCAGGTCCCCGCCCCAGCAGCGTTCGTTCAGCCGCCGGCGCCAGCGGGCATAGGGGCCGGGCCGGTAGGGCCGGGCCGCTCGCGGCGGCGCGGGGGCCAGCTCAAACATCCAGGCGCTCACCAGGGCGGGGGGTAGCCGGTCGGCCACCTCCGCGTTCCAGCGCACCGCCGCCGGACCGCGGACAAGAAAGTCGAAGCCGAAACCGCAGAGGAAGGTGCGCGCCTGGTAGCGCTCCACCGCCAGCCCGGCGCCCGCGAACAGGTCCTGCAGCGCCCGGTGGGAAAAGAAATGGAGGTGCGGGCTGATGGCGAGCGTGTCCCGCGTCTCGGGCGAGCCGCCACCGGCCACCGAGCGCTTGAGCCGGCGCAACACGTCGAACAGACCGCTCAGCCGCAGCAGCACTTCCACCAGCGACGCGAACTCGAACGGGCCACGGCCGTTGGGCAGCGTAACGATCATCCGGCCTTCGGGTCCCAGGCGGGGGCGCAGCGATGACAGGAACGCGAGCGGCTCCTCGACGTGCTCCAGCACCTCCGAGGCGATCACCAGGTCGGTCCCATCCGCGCCCTCCAGCGCCTCCTCGCCTCCGTACTCCAGGTTCGACAGCGGCCCCGCCCGGCGCGCGAACTCGATGCTGCCGGCGTCGCTGTCGATCCCGAGGAAGCGAACCTCCGGAAAGCGCAGCGCCAGGGGTCGGGTTAGGTTGCTGCCGGTGCCGCAGCCGACGTCGAACACGCGCGCCGGCTGCAGACGCTCGATCACGGCGGAGCAGAACTCCAACCGCTTGCGCTGGCCATAGGCGTTCTCAGCGGGCCACATACTCGCGCCACCACAGGGCGAAGTTCAGCAGGTACCAGACCTGGGTGCCGTTGCCCGAATCGATCAGGCGGAAGACTTCGTCGCGCCGGAAGAACCCCGTGTCCCGGCAGAAGCTGTCCAGCTCGGCGCGCGTGCGCTCGCCCAGCTTGCCGAAGAACCACTCGTAGACCGGCACGCCGAAGCCCTGCTTGGGCCGGTCGATCAGCTCGTCCGGGATCAGCCCGCGCACCGCCTTCTTCAGCAGGTACTTGAGCGTGCCGTCGCCCAACCTGCTCGCGGTGGGGATGCTCATGGCCAGCTCGACGAACTTGTGGTCGAGGAACGGCACGCGCGCCTCCAGGCTCACGCCCATGCTCATCTTGTCCACCCGCATGAGCAACAGCTCCGGCAGCCGCATCCGCAGGTCGACGTAGGTCATCCAGTTGGCGTGGGAGCAGTCCCATGCGGCCTCGTCGAAGCGACGGCGGATCGGTGCGATCGCGTCCCACGACGATTCCACTCCGGCCTGCCGCCGCAGCTCGGGCGATAGCAGGCGCTGCTTCTGCGCCTCGGTGAATGCTTCGGCTCCGCCCCAGAAAATCGGCAAGCCCTCGGCGCCGCGGCGCAGCCACTCGTAGCGGAACGAGCGGTCCTTGGCCGCCGCCCGCAGGCCGGCGAGCCCCAGCCGCTTCAGCCAGCGCGGCACCGGCAGGTCGTCGGCGCGCTGCAGGCCAAGCGCGGTCTTCCACTGCGGATAGCCGAAGAACAGCTCGTCCGAGCCCTCGCCCACCTGGCAGACGATCACGCCGTTGTCGCGCGCCAGCTTGGAGACGTAGTACACCGGAACGCACACCGGGTCGGCAATAGGCTCGTCCTGCAGCCGCACCATCTGCGGCAGGAAGTCGATCAGGTCGTCCACCGTCAGCAGGCGCTCGTGGTGCTCCGCGCCCACCCGCGCCGCCATGGCGCGGGCGTAGTGCAGCTCGTTCTGGTAGCTCTGGTACTCGCCCTCATAGCCGATCGAGAACGTGCGCACCGGGCCGCCCTCGCCCTCGGAAAAGAGCGCCGTGTTGGTGCTCGAATCGATGCCTCCGGAGAGGAACACGCCCACCGGCACGTCGCTCACCTTGCGCAGGCGCACCGCGTCGCGCAGGGTCGCCATCAGCTCCTCGCACAACGCCGGCTCGGAGACGCCGCGCCGGGGCTCGGTGCGATCCCACACGTCCCAGTAGCGATGCTCGGTGATCTCGCCGGACTCGCGCACGCGCAGCCAGGTACCGGCCGGCAGCTTGCGCACGCCGGCGAACAGGGTCTGCGGCGCCGGCGTGGTGAGAAACGAGAGGTAGTGGTAGAACGCCTGCGCGTCCACTTCGCGGGCCTGCTCCGGGTCCCGCAGCAGCGCCTTGATCTCGGAGGCGAAGACGACGCGACCATGGTGCACGCTGTAGTAGAGCGGCTTCACGCCGATGCGGTCGCGGATCAGCCACAGCTCGCGCCGGCGGCCGTCCCAGAGGGCGATGGCGAACATGCCGCGGAAACGCTCCAGGCAGTCTATGCCCCACTCCTCGAAGGCGTGGAGGATCACCTCGGTGTCGGAGTGGTCCGTCTTCCAGCGGTGGCGGCCGGTCCGCTCCAGCTCCGCGCGTACCTCGGCGTGGTTGTAGATCTCGCCGTTAAAGCTGATCCAGAGGCTTTCGTCCTCGTTGCTCATCGGCTGCGCGGCGGCCTCCGACAGGTCCAGGATCGACAGGCGGCGGTGGCCGAGCCCGATGCGGCGGTCCTCCGAGACCCAGACGCCGGCGCCGTCCGGGCCGCGGTGCGCCATGGTGTCGCACATGCGCTCGATGTACGGCGCAGTCACCTCGAACCTGGAACTCGAGAAGGCGAGGCCCCCCGCTACGCCGCACATCTATCGGCGCGCCGTGAATGCGATGAACCAGCCCCAGTCATCGGGAAAGAACCGGTGCAGCCAGCGCGGGAAGCTCGTCGTGTCGTAGGTGGTCATCAGCGGCTGCAGCGTGACTGCAGCGAAGTCCGAAAGCAGCCCGCGCACCTCTGCCTTGGTGTATGCCTTGGTGCCGATGCTCTCCACGTGGTACCAAACCACGTCCCGCAGCGAGCGCCAGGGCCGGCCGCGCAGCAGCGCATGGCGCAGCCACAGCTTGAGTACCGCCGGCGAGTGCAGGCCGTAGACCATGCCGATAAACGCACCGCCGGGCTTCAGCACGCGGCGGATCTCGCGCGCGATCTGGCGCGGGTCTTCGGAATGGTGGATCACGCCCCAGGAGTAGACGAGGTCGAACTGCTCGTCGGCAAACGGCAGGCGCTCGGCGTCGATCCGCCGCAGGGTGGATTGGAGACCGTAGAGCACGAGGCGTGCCCGCGTGGTTTCGATGGCGGCGTCGGTGAGGTCGACACCGTAGCACTCACAGCCGGCCCGCCTCCACTGCAGGTGGTCCGTGCCGGCGCCGACGCCCACCTCCAGGATTTTCTTCCCCCGGTGCCGCGTGAACTGGGCCACCTGGTGGATGAAGGGCTCGACCGCGTAGCGGTGCTCCTCGATGCGCTCGAACCACTCCCGCGTCAGCGGCTCGAGGTTGCCGCTGATGCCCTCCCCGGTGCCACAGGGCTCCGCTTCCCAGAAGCTGCGGACTTGGTCGTTAATGTTCACGTTGCTAGGATACGTGCTTAGGCTTGTGCATACTCTGTTCGTCATGTTGAGTCCGAATTCTACCGAAATTGACGGCATTGCTTCGGGGGACTACGGTTTCGGCCCGGCCTCCCAGTCAATGTGGTCACTATCGCATCCGCAACCTATCTCTGGTGCAGCATGACCGTGAGGGCGAAATGGCTGCTCGGACTATTCCTTGCGAGCGTAGCAGCGGGGTTCATCGCAATCTATCTGCATTCCAGTCGCGATCTTGCGCCCGAACCAGGCTGGGCGCACTCACTGTTTGAATCACCACGAGTTTGGCGATCCGGCGCCGGCATCGATATCGAGGTGCGGCAGCCGCCCGCGGGAGTCAAGTTCCAGCGTGCACTCGACCCGGCACGTCGCTATAGGCTGGAAGTCGCGGGCAAAGGCGGGCCGATGACCCTGCGCCTGCGAAAGGATAGTGGTCCTTATGTTTACAGAAATGCGCCAGATGGTGTCGCGTCCATGACGCTGGAATCGGTGGAGCACTTCGAGATCTTGTTCTATTCGGATACCGCGTCGCGGTACCTCCTTAGGCATCTGTCGGTCGAGCCCTGCAACGACTGCCGCACGGAGGTTGACCTGAAGGATCGAATTCTCGCCGAGATCCCCGAGCTTGAGGGCGCGGAACCATTGAAGTCGGCGGAGCTGCTGCTCGGGTGGGCCGCTCGCACCGCCGACTGGGCGCTCGACAGAGGCACGGTCGTACCCGGCTTTGAATCCATGACTGTCTCCGAAATGGTGTTCGACGTTTTCGATCGGGACAGGGGCGGTGTCTACTGCGGCGGCCAGTCTAGCTTCTACATGAAGCTGCTCCACCTTTTCGGAGTGGACGCCTTCACCGTCGATTTCGGTATCCGCGGGAGCAGCCTGACACATGTCTCGGTAATAGTACCCTGGCAGGGTCGCAACTACTTATTCGATCCCACGTTCCGAATTACCTTTGTTGGGGACAAAGATTATAAGGCACTCGAGGATGTCCTCGAATCGCAAAGATCCGGCCGCGCCGAGGCGATTCGGTTAATGGAACTAAGCGTCGCGGGCAGATCGCTGATGGGCAAGTGGGATCCGAGCAAGTGGGATCCGAGAGGGTACTGTCGTGACCTCGAGTTCCTCGGCAGCGACGACATCAGATGCATCTGGGGCGACGCGTCCTTTTTTGATTTCTACCTAGCTAGCTGGAGCAAGGAGATACGAAGTGCGGGACTCCCGGCCGACGCGTCTCTGCTTCCCGAACTCATGGGGAGAGGCGTCCTCAGCATAGGCCCAGGGATACACTCGGACTCCAACCAATCGTTCCGCAACGCCCTTATCGGACTTGGAATTCCATCTCCGCGTGAGAACGCGGGCGCGCGGAGGTGATCGCCGAGGCTGGGGACGTCGGGACATCCTTACTCCCTACTCCCTTTGAATCCAGAAGCTCGAGCTCTTGCGGTCCCGGCCGGGGTCGAAATGGGGAAAGGCCGCGGCGAATGCTTCGGCCATCTCCTTCTGTGCCATGAACGCGGGCAGGATCACGGCAAGGCGCAAATTGTCGGTCAGCAGCGCCTGCAGCAGGTACTGCTCGTTCCAGAACAGCTTGTTGGGCCCAAAGAAGTGGGACCGGGGGTACTCGTAGGGGATGTAGATGTCGTGGATGTGCACGATCACCCCGGGCCGCAGCCGCGGAATCACCTGCAGGAAAAGAAAGTTGACGTCGCTCGCCAGCCGCACGCAGTGGGAGCTGTCGATGAACAGGATGTCGTTCTCCCGCAGGTCGGCGAGCATGGCGGGGTCCAGCTGCTCGGCCGGCTGCCGGATCAGTTTTGCGTTCGACCCGACCCCCGCAATCGCCTGCTCCAGCCACGCCTTCGGATGCGGCTCGACGCACACGAACTCAAAGCCGAACCGGCCGTGATTCGTCTCCAGCGCCGCCAGGCTGATCAATGACGAATAACCGCCCCCGACCTCGACCACCTTGCGGGTGCCGTGGGCCCTGATAAATGTGTGCAGCAGGGCGGCGGAGCCGAAACCGAAATTGTCGTTGGTTGCGGTGTATTCACCAGCGGGTTTTGGCTCGCGCGGCCAGCTCGCCTCTGCGCCGAAACGGCCGAGTTTCTCGAGGGTTCCCCGGATTCTCGCCATGTCCAGCGGGAAACCCGGGAAATCGCCGGGTTCGTCGAATACGCGGCTGGACACCTCCTCGTATCTTGGAATCGGCTGGTAATAGTGGAGGCGCACCGGATGGAACCCGAATCGCCGGCAGACCTCGATTCCGTATCCGCTTCGGGCGACGAGCGCAAAGAACGGGGCGAGCAGCGCTGCAACCACCGGGACGGTGAAGCGCAATGCAGCTCGAATCAAATTCTTCACGAGGTACTCGATGGTTGTGGAAGGTGGTGCGGGATGCCGGAGCGCCGGCGATCTCGCCACGGCGCGTTCCGTCGGTTGCTCATGCCTAAAAGCAATCCTTGCGGCCCTCGATCCACGACTCGTGCCACAGCACCGCGTTCAGCACGGTCCACAGGTGAAAGCTGTAACCCGCCTTCCCGCCAATCTGCCCGCGTAACATGTCAAGGAGGAAGGCGTTGTCGAAAAAACCCTCCTGTGCCAGGCGCGAACGCTCAAACGCGGCCACCGCGCGCCGGCCGAACTCGGCTTCCTGGAACCACGCTTCCATCGGCGCGCCGAAGCCCTGCTTGGTGCGGTAGATCATGTCCTGGTCGATGTACGGCTCGGCGGCGCGCTTGAGGATGTGCTTGCCCACTCCGTTCCTGAGCTTGTAGGCAGGCGGCAGCCGGGTGGCGAACTCGACAACCTCATGGTCGAGGAACGGCACGCGGGCCTCGATGGAGTGCGCCATAGTCAGCTTGTCGACGCGCATGAGCAGGTGCTCCGGGAGCCGCAGCTTCATCTCCATGTAGGGCATCTTCTGCAGCACCTCGGGCTCCGCGAGTCGCCCGTCGAGTGAAGCGAGGTACTC
>CAYZWN010000217.1:0-7222 GCA_964482185.1 uncultured Roseivirgaceae bacterium | reverse complement strand
GTCCCGGCAGATACTGATGTGAAATTGTATCTGATGAAAATAAATGCTAGTCTGCTGCGTAATGAAAAATTGATCAATGCCTCAGTTGCCGGATCGCTTATTTCAGATGAAATAAGAGTCGGGATGCGAAAGTTCCTCAATAATAAAAATATCGAAATTGCCTCTGAAATAGCCATTGATCTGGCCACAAAAAAGTACGACTTTCAGTCCGGAAATTTGAAGATTGACCAGGGGCAATTCTCCCTGAGCGGATTCGTAAATGCGGCAGAAAAAGAACTTGATTTATCCGTTAGAGGAATTAATACCTCGTTTCGTACCATTAATTCATTGCTCTCAAGCGACCTGTCAGCCTATCTGAAGGATTATAACTCGAGCGGCGATGTCTACTTCAAAGGAACAGTCTCGGGAAATTATGATACTCCGCGAAAACCGGCGATCAATCTTGAGTTCGGCGCTAAAAATGCCGCATTCTACCACCCTAAATACAAAAAAGAAATTCGAAATGTCAGCCTTAGCGGTTCGTTCAGCTCCGGCAAAACCAATAAACCCTCCAGCTACCGACTTGATCTTAAAAACTTTACCTGCGAACTTGACAACAAAACATTGCAAGGGCAACTAATCATCAATAATTTTGAGAACTACCATATCGACCTGGTTCTAAAAGGTGAAGCAGACATCAATTCATTGGCATTGCTCTTCCCCGGCAAATATTTTAAAACTGCTTTCGGAACAGTGAAGATGGACGTTCATCTGAACGGACCTGTTATGAATCCAAAACTTGCTGATAATTTTAATGCAGAAGGAGATATATCACTTCAGAATGTCAGTTTTGTGCTCAGTGGCGAAAAACTGCCTTTCAACAAATTAAACGGCGCTTTGTCATTGCGAAAAAATGATCTCGGCGTCAGCAATCTTTCCGGATTTGTGGGGCAAAGCGACTTCCAACTGAATGGTTTTCTTAAAGACATTTACAGGCTGATTAAAGATAAGGACAGTCCGATTAAAGTGCAGGCTGATCTTATATCGCAGAAAATTGACTTTGACGAACTTCTCAAAAGTAACTTTGCATCCCGCGATACCCTCACCGGAAAGAATAAAAATTATGATTTTAAAATTTCACCAAGCCTGGTATTAAAGTTTAACTGCCAGATAGATCATCTAAAATTCCGGAGATTCCATGGAAAAGGCATAAAAGGCCAGCTTTTGATCGACGACCGGATTGCGGTACTCAGAAATATATCATTCTCTTCAATGGGTGGCCGAATACAAATCAATGGATCAGTCAATAATAAAAGTGATAACCTGGTCGAAACCATAACCGACGCAAACCTTTACGATATCAACATTGACAGCGTCTTCTATGTCTTTAATAATTTTAATCAAACATGGCTCATCGATAAAAACCTCAAAGGGCAACTCGATGCCGATCTGGATCTTTACATGAATTTCGACAAAAACCTGATGCTCAATTCAAAGTCCCTAAAGGCAGACATCACTACTTCAATCATCAATGGAGAATTGAACGATTTTGAACCTATGATGAAACTTTCCAAATTTGTTGAAGAAGAAAGCCTGGCGAGGATGAGATTTTCACGCATGACAAATAACATCATCATTGAAAACAGAATCATTTATATACCTGAAATGGAAATCAGATCAAATGTTTCTAATATTCTTATAAAAGGGCAGCACACTTTTGATCATCATATCGATTACAGGCTTCAGGTCCCATTAAAAAACCTACTTCGCCTTACCAAAAGAAACGATTTCGAACAAAGTGCCAGGAACGGTATGAACCTCATGTTGAAAATTACCGGAACGACCTCTGATTATAAAGTAAGCTACGATACCGAGGCTTTGAAGCAAAGTATTAAAAACGATATTCTTGATGAAAAAGCAGAGTGGAAAAGCCTGCGTAATAAAGACGTAAAAGAATCTGATATTCCGCAATTTGAAGATGAATACTTTGAATTTGATAAACATTCCGGTGATTCTTCTGTAAAAAAGAAGAATCAATACTAGCTTTGATCTAGTAAATAATGCTGCACATAATCAGTCACACCATCTTCAAGGGTATAAAAACCAGGTGAAAAACCTATGGAATACAGCTTTTTCATGTTTGCCTCTGTGAAATACCGATATTTATCGCGAATGTCATCTGGCTTATTGTTATATAAAATATTTTCCTTTAAGGGAATACATTTTCGGAATTTGAGTGGTAATTGTAAATAGGTAAGAAATCAATTTCTTCTTATTTTTGCGGCGAAATATTTGGATAAAAAAATGATGTATATAAGCAGGGATGTCCATTTCTGTGCTGCACACAAACTCTACAACGAGAAATGGAGCAAAGAGAAGAATGAGGAAGTATTTGGGGCGTGTGCCAATGAAAACTGGCACGGTCACAACTTTGACATGACGGTGACGATTAAGGGAGAAGTAGATTCGGATACCGGATTCGTCATGAATTTTAAAGACTTGAAAAAAATCATAAATGAAGAAATCCTGGAAAAAGTAGATCACAAAAATCTGAATCTGGATGTGGATTTTATGAAAGGGAAGCTAACGAGTTGTGAAAATCTCATTATGGAAATTTGGAGGATTCTCAATCCAAAAATCAAAGATGCAACCAATCACAGGGTGGCGCTTCATTGTATCAAAATCAAAGAAACAAATAAAAATTACGCCGAATATTATGGCGAATAGGCCGTTTCTGACCATTACTACCTAACCGCATGAAATATTATGTGATAGCAGGTGAAAGATCCGGAGATCTGCACGGATCTAACTTGATCCGATATTTAAAAAAGGAGGACCCGGCAGCTGAATTCAAAGGCATCGGCGGGGCCTTTATGGCAGATCAGGGTTTATCCATAACAATCCATTATAAAGAGTTGGCTGTAATGGGATTTGTTGAGGTATTGCTGAATCTGTTTAAAATCAAAAAATACATTTCACAATGCCTGAAAGACATCAGAAGTTTCCAGCCGGATGCGGTGATTTTTATTGACTTTGGCGGCTTTAACCTTAGGATTGCGGAAAAAATTCATGCATTGAACATCCGAAAATTTTATTTTATACCTCCAAAAATATGGGCATGGAATCAAAAAAGGGCTTATAAAATTAAAAAGGTGATCGACAAGGCATATGTCATTTTACCTTTTGAAGAACCTTTTTATGCAGGTTTTGATATTAAGGTCAAATATGTCGGAAATCCCGTGCTGGACGCCATCAACGCCTTTCAACCTGATCCTCAATTTGTTAAAAAACATCAAATCATTGGAACGAAAGGTATTATCGCACTTTTGCCCGGAAGCAGAAAGCAGGAATTGCGCTATGCCATTCCAAAATATATTGCTCTGGCAAAAGCTTTTCCGGAGAAGACTTTCGGGTTGTCAATTGTAAGTAATTTACCGGAAGCTTTATATCAGAAAGCCCTGAGAGAACCAAACATCATTCCGGTTGTGGAGGATAATTACAACCTGCTATTCATTGCCGAAGCCGCCGTTGTTACCTCAGGTACCGCAACGCTCGAAACCGCGATATTCGAAATACCTCAAATTGTCACCTACGAAACAACACCACTCTCCTATTCCATTGCCAAAAGGCTTATCCGGGTCAAATACATATCCCTGGTAAATCTTATCGCCGATAAACCAATAGTGAAAGAACTTATCCAGAAAGATTTTAATATCGAAAACCTCTCAAGCGAACTCCGGAAGATTCTGGAAGAAAACGAATATCGCTCCCAAATTATGAGGGGTTACAAAAAGGTGAGAAACATTCTTGGCGATGGCAATGCATCTCAGTCCACCGCCATAGATATTTATGAATTATTATCAGTCGGAAGGTCTGAACTGAACAGACCCTGAATCAGGCAGCTTTTAACTTCTTGATTCTTGATTTCTCGAATTTTTCTATCGCGTATTCCCTGGTTATAACAAGCTCTTTCACATCTTTTTCCGAAGGAATCTCAAACATGGCATCGTTCATTATTGCTTCGCAAATTGACCGAAGACCACGGGCGCCAAGCTTAAACTCAACAGCTTTGTCAACAATGTACTCAAGCGCTGTATTCTTAAACTGAATGCTAACTCCTTCCATATCAAAGAGTTTAGTGTACTGCTTTGTCAGCGCATTTTTAGGCTCAGTTAAGATTTTAGATAAAGTTTCCCGGTCAAGCGGATCAAGATATGTGAGCACCGGCAGACGACCGATCAACTCCGGGATTAGTCCGAACCTTTTCAGGTCCTGCGCATTCACAAAACGGAGAATATTATCATCCTCCACCTCATGCCTTTTGTTGGAGTCAGAATTCGATGTGAATCCCAGCGGTGTGGTGTTCAACCTTGATTCAATTATTCTGTTTATTCCATCAAACGCTCCTCCGCATACAAACAGTATGTTTTGCGTATTAATCGAGATCATTTTTTGATCGGGATGCTTTCTGCCGCCCTGCGGTGGCACATTTACAGCCGTACCTTCCAGTAATTTTAACAGAGCCTGCTGCACACCTTCACCGCTCACATCGCGTGTGATGGAAGGATTATCAGACTTTCTTGCAATTTTATCCAATTCATCAATATAAACTATCCCTCTTTCTGCAGCTTCCACCTCATAGTTGGCAGCCTGCAACAGCCTTGTAAGAATACTTTCCACATCTTCACCAACATAACCGGCTTCTGTCAAAACGGTAGCATCGGCTATGCAGAATGGCACTTGCAGCATGTTGGCCAAAGTTCTGGCAAGGTAGGTTTTACCGGTACCTGTTTCTCCTACCATCATGATATTGGACTTTTCGATAACAACATCATCATCCTGACTGTTCTTCTGCATCAGCCGCTTGTAATGATTATATACGGCAACTGAAATAACTTTCTTTGCAGCATCCTGCCCGACAACGTACTGATCGAGATACGCTTTCATCTCGATAGGTTTGATGAGATTGAAACTGGGCCGCTCATCATTTTCCTTGGTTTTCTTCTCCTCCTGGAGTATCTGAAAAGCCTGATCGATGCAGTAATTGCATATGTGAGCGTGTATACCCGACACCATCAAATCTACATCCTTCTTCTTTCGACCACAAAAAGAGCAAGTTACCTGTGTCATAATTATTTATTTCGTTACTAAAACTTCATCAATCAGTCCATATTTTTTGGCCTCTTCAGCTTTCATCCAGAAATCTCTGTCTGAATCTTTCTCTATTTGCTCATATTTTTGACCGGTGTGTTTTGCCAGGATATCATAAAGATCTTTTTTAACAGAAAGTGTTTGCTTCAAAGAAATCTCCATATCTGATGCCTGCCCCTGCATACCACTCATTGGCTGGTGTATCATGATGCGCGCATGCGGAAGCGCAGACCTTTTGCCCTTTTCACCACCAGAAAGCAAAACCGCCGCCATTGATGCCGCCAGACCGGTGCAAATAGTTGCAACATCAGGAGTGATGTATTGCATGGTATCATAGATTCCCAGTCCTGCATATACCGAACCACCAGGGCTGTTTACATACAACTGAATATCCTTTTTGGCATCTGTGGATTGCAAAAAAAGCAATTGAGCAGTGACAATATTCGAAATATTATCATCTACAGGGAGCCCAAGAAATATAATCCTGTCCATAATTAGCCTTGAAAACACATCTATTTCGGCAAACCTGGTTGGTCGCTCTTCAATAACCGAACGGGTCATATTCTCCACTGTGTTGATATACCGGTCGATTGTATTGCCGTTCAGGCTTTGACCTCTAACAGCAAAATCTCTGAATTCCTTCTTATTTAAATGCTTATCTATCATTGATTTAATAATTTCTAAAGTTAACCTGCAAAAATAAAAAAAAAGCCCTTTTTAAAAAGGACTTTGACAAAGGTTATTATATTGTTTGGATTACTCCTGCTCCGCCTTTTTGTTAAATTCGTCTCTACTCACCTTGTTGACGATAATTTCAGCTTTTTGTTTTATCAAGTCCATGATTTTTTCGTTTCTAAGCTGGGTATAAATATTCATATATTGCTCGCCTTTGTTTTGCTGAAGATAATTATTGGCCATGATCTCCAGATTATTTTCCATTTCTTCACTAATAGTCATCGCCCCAAACTGAGCTTTAAACATATTTTTTGTATATTCTATCATGTCTGAATGTTCGACCTTTATATCATTATCCTCAGCAATTCTGTTTTTGATAAGTGTCCATTTCAGGTCGCGAACATAGTGTTCAAAGTCTTTCTCCAGATCCTCATTGGTGATGGATTCATTGGTTGCTAAAATCCATTTTTTATAAAATTCCTCGGGAATTCCCATTGAAGTTTCCTCCAGAAGAAGTTTTTGTATGTGATGAGCGAGGAGGTACTCACTCTCTTTTCCGTAGTTCTCTTCAAAAATTTTAACGTATTCCCGTCTGAATTCTTCTGCGTTCGATACCTTTCCTTCTCCAAATATTTTGTCAAAAAATTCCTGGTTGATTTCTGCAGGCATTACGCGGTTGACATTTTTGACAGTAAATGTAAATACGCCAGTGAGTGCTTTTACTTCTTCTGATTTCAGATCGGTTAAAACTTCAAGTTCATTATCGTCCTCAAACAGCTTCTGGATATCAAAGGTCACAATATCGTCCTTCTTCAATCCAATAAATTGCTTATTCAGATTTTTAGAAACCTTTGGAATTTCAATCAGGCCGCCTTTTTCAAATTCGGTGGATATCTGAGCAAGAGTACCGAAAACCGAATCCCCCTCTGCGCTTTCTTCAGGATTGGTCATTTTACCATATCTTTCCTGCAAGTCGGCAATTGCTTCATCAATTACCTTATCCTCAACAAGGATTTCGTATTTATCTATTTTGAAATCAGCTTTATATTCAAAATTATCAATGATTCCAATTGAATACTCAAAATCAAATTCGGTTTGGTTGTCCCAGTCAATTTCCTTTGCCTTTTCATTATTAGGTAGCGGATCACCAATAATTTTTATGTCATTGGCTTTTATGTAATCCTTTACAGTTTCAACCAGTATATTGTTGATTTCCTCGACCTTGATTGACTTCCCATACATTTTCTCAATAAGAGTCGGTGGCACCTTGCCCGGTCTGAAACCTTTTATCTGGGCCTGCTTGCTGTAGGTCTTAAGTTTTTCTTTAAATTTTGATTGATAATCACTCTCCTTTAAATTAACTTTAATTAAGGCTTCTGTGCTTGAATTTTTCTCTAACTGAATGTCCAAGATGATT
>CAYZWN010000216.1:0-7250 GCA_964482185.1 uncultured Roseivirgaceae bacterium | reverse complement strand
GACAGGTTGAATTTAATTGCATTCCGTAAAAATTGAATTTTTATTCAAAAAACTAAAAAGATATTATCTCTTTCTGAAATCCTCAGAAGGATAAGTGCAAATATAATCAGTCAATATCAGGCAACCACTCTATACCGTGTCTTTCCATAAACCCCATGACATCGTTTTCAAATTCCAAAAATTAAATTCCAAATCACAAATCCAAAACCCAATCTCCAATATCCAAAACCCGTTTGTTTTTTGATATTTGAATCATTGGGATTTATTTGGTCTTTGATATTTGTGATCTGGATATTCAAATTTTACCATTGACCCTATTAATTTGGATTATCTGCTTTTATCCATTTTCGAACTATATGGACTGAAACTATTTACTTTCCCTTAAAGATCCTGCTCTGTCGCGAATGACCAATCAGGAGGAAGCATTTCCTTTTATGCAAATACCTGAAGTTAGTAATTTGTTAACATAAATAATTTTTCGTCGGGATAGTACGAATCAAAGATCGCCAAGTAAATAGGTTAAAAGTATCAGATCCTGGCAATGAACCATCCGGAACAATTATTTGAAAAACTCATCAACGACGAAATCTCAAGAGAGGAGTTCGATCAGTTGCTTGAGGGCCTGGATGATCAGGATATGCTCATAAAGTACGATAAGTATCTCGAAGCAAAGTTTTTGGAGGAAGTGGAGACAGGCTCTTATGAAGATATAATTGCCTCAAAGACCAAAGTACTGCCATCAAAACTTTCAAATAGTGATAAGCCAATACAAAAACCAAAGGACAGTTCAACAGGAAACAGAAAGGGCTTTCCGATTGCCGCTTCCATAACCCTGTTTATTGGCCTTTTTGTATCAGCATTATTCATCAAATCGCAAATCGATCAGTCGGAACGTCTGGAAGAGGCGCAGGCTGTGCAGGAAGTCCCGGTTATCACAAAGTCAACCCCCTACAGAAGGATGTTCAGAATGCGGCTCGATGACGGAAGTATGGTGCATCTCAATGCTGCAAGTTCCATCAGCTATCCGCAGCATTTTGACGAAGCCAAAAGAGAGATCAGCATAAGTGGCGAGGCCTTTTTTGAAATTGAGCGCGATGAACAACGCCCTTTCAGCATCCGCGTCAATGACTATTCGGTAATGGTGCTTGGTACATCATTTAATGTGAAGGCTTACAAGGGGGATGACAAATTCGCGGTAACGGTTGAATCGGGATCTGTGCGTGTGGACCTGGCTATTCCTGATAAGGAACCGGTAACGCTGACCGGAAAGCAAAAATTAACTTTTTCTCCTGCAAGCGGAAAATACATTGTCCAAAACGCGAAGGTTGAGGATGAACTGAGCTGGAGGAAGGGCATTTTGAAATTCGATGCAACGCCCATGCTGGAAGTGAAAAATAACCTTGAGCGTTGGTATGGCGTGCCAATCGAAATTGAAGGCGATAATATCTATGAAAAAACGCTTACCGGAACACACAAAAATGAAAACCTCCGGTCTGTCATAGAAGCCATCACATTTGCTACCGGAACACGATACGAAATAAATAATTCAACTATCATAATCAAAAATTAAGAACATGAAAAGAAAACAAATCAATTTCAATCCAAAGTCAAATTTCCAATGTTAAACTTAAAACTATGAATCTAAGAACAAAAACTGCGCGATTCATGAGACTGTTTGCAGTCTTATTTTCGGTTGTGGCCTATGTTTCGGCTTCTGCTGATCCGTTGGGCCAGGTGGACCTGAAAGACACAAAAGTAAAAATTAGTGTCCAGGAAGGTAAAATCATTGAGATTATGAATGAAATCTCAAGTAACACAGATTACTTTTTTATTTACGAAGACGGAGTAAAAGACGAGTTAAACAAAAAAATCAAAATCAGGAATGAGGAAAATCTACACGATTTATTAGGCGAAATTTCCAGGAAGTCGAACCTGGAGTTCAGGGCAGTAAACAACAATATAGTTGTGCGCATGCGCACTGCCGATCAATCGATGGAGCGTACCTCATCTTTTCAGGGTGTAAGAATTTCCGGTAAGGTAATTTCCGGTGAGGACAATTCCGGCTTGCCCGGCGTCAACATTGTCGAAAAAGGCACAACAAACGGCACTGTTTCCGACATAGATGGCAACTATTCGCTGCAGGTACCTGGTCCGGAGAGCATTGTTGTTTTCAGCTCCGTGGGATTCAACCCCCAAGAAATCACAGTTGGAAACCGCACGGTGATTGATATGACCATGGCGCCGGATATTACAGCCCTTCAGGAGGTGGTTGTAACGGCCCTTGGTATAGAGCGTGAGCAGCGTTCACTGGGCTATGATGTGGGCAAAGTGGACGGTCAGCAACTGACCCAGGTTTCACAGGACAACGTGCTGAACTCGATGGCCGGTCGCGTTGCCGGTGTTTCCATCAACCAAACCGGTGTGGCAGGTTCTACGGTGAGTGTGGTCATTCGTGGAGCAACATCACTGACAACAGATAACCAGCCGTTGTTTGTAATTGACGGAGTGCCCATGAGCAACTCGTTGAATAACATTTCAATGAAAGGAAGTGATAACCAGGTAGATTATGGCAATGCTATTTCTGATATCAGTCCGGACGACATTGAAAGCATGACAGTTCTGAAAGGTCCCAGTGCGGCTGCTTTATACGGTACCAGGGCAGGAAACGGTGTAATTTTGATCACCACCAAATCTGGCAGAAAATCCAAAGATCTGGGAGTTTCTGTATCCTCAAGCACATTATTTGAAAGGCCAACCAGGTTGCTGGATTTCCACTACAAATATGCCAATGGCCAACGCAACTCTACCCTTGACGAAGGATCGGCTTACTGGGGAGGTCCCAACCTGGACGCTGGTATCATCGCTTCACAGGTTGGTTTGGACGAACCTGCTGAATTGAGAAGTTATCCGAATAACATGAAGGATTTTCTGCAAACCGGGATTACTTCAAATAATAATATTGGTTTTTCAGGCGGAGGAGATAAAGGAAATTTCCGGGTGTCCTATTCCAATATGACCATGCGTGGCATGATCCCAAATAACGACAGGTTCAATAACAGTATCAAAACCAATATCAATTTTACCCCTATTAAGGGTTTGACATTAAGTTCAAATTTTACGATTGGGCGTGCTAATTCCAACAATATATCAAGTACAGGGGACCGACGTAATAACCCGCTGGAGTCTGTATATCTTTCGTCCTACATCCCTATGTCGAGATTGGAAAATTATTGGTTGCCCGGACAGGAAGGCATTCAGCAACTCAGGGCGCCTAATGGTGACAACCCGTATTTTGTTGCATATGGCATCAACAATGCCTTTGTAAGAGATCGTATTTACGGAAACTTAGCACTGAACTATGAAATAACCAGTGATCTTTCTTTCATGATCCGTTACAATCTGGATACTTATACCGAAAACCGGGAATCAATAGTTCCCTGGAGCGCGGCCAGGATGAGGCAAGGCTATTATGGAATCGAAAACATTCAGTATCAGGAAACAAATGCTGATTTCCTGCTGACTTACAAGAAGGTTGTGAACGATTGGGACATCAGCGTGTCAGGTGGAGGAAACATCATGGATCGGAACGGAGCGAATTCAGGTATCGAATCAGGAAACGACAGAAACCGAGGTCTTGTGATACCTAACTTATATAACGTTGGGAATATTCCATTGGATAATATTCGAGTAAACAGTAGTGAGTATCGGAAAGCCATCTACAGTTTGTATGCACTGGCTTCGATTGGATATAAAGGTCAATTGTATTTGGACATAACCGGAAGGAATGATTGGTCAAGCACGCTTCCGGAAGAAAACAGGTCCTATTTCTACCCATCTGCGTCATTGAGCTGGCTGGCTAACTATACATTCAATTTACCACAGAACATCAGCCTCCTGAAATTCCGTGGCGGCTATGCAATGGTTGGTAACGATACAGATCCATACAGACTTGAGCAAGTCCTATCACAGGGCACATGGAATACACTCAATACGGTAAGTGTACCCGGTACCTTGCTGAACCCAAATCTGAAGCCTGAGGAGAACACATCCATTGAAGTCGGAGCAGATTTCAATATGTTCAACGACAGGTTGAGAATCAGCGGGACCTACTATACTATGGAGAACCGCAACCAGATATTCCCGGTGAATATTCCGCAGTCTTCCGGATATGGCAGCACACTGATCAACGCCGGATTGATAAGCAGCACGGGTGTTGAAATTACCCTTGGAGGCACCCCTGTTCAAAGTGCAAATGGCCTAAGATGGGATATTGACTTGAATTATTCCCGAAACAGAACGACTGTTGAAGAATTGACGGACGGACTGGACCAAATTGCGATCTGGAGTGATCAGGGTGGTGCATGGTCAAAAGTAGGAGATAGAATTGGTGATATCTATAGTTATGGATATGCAAAGGTTGAAGATCCGAGTTCACCTTATTATCAGTGGCCAATCATAGCTTCAAATGGAGGATGGATAGATCAACGTCAGGTTGAGGCCTGGGAGAAAGTCGGCAACTTCAACCCTGACTTCCTGCTTGGAATGCAGACCAGCCTGAGATATGGTAAGTTTACAGTTGCTGCCAGCTTTGACTGGAGACAGGGCGGAGAATTTGTATCCTACACCTACCGGTATGGGGAGTCAGATTGGAAATCGCAGCGCCAGTTAGATCAGCTAATCCCGGGTGGATTTTATACCCAGGATGAATTAGCTGAATTACTGAAGTCAAATCCGGAGGAGTACATTATTCCACAAGTGGGCAAATTCCCAAGGGTAGGTGGTCATACTGCCGAAACAGGAGGACTTGAACTTCCGGATGGCGGTAATGATGGCGCCTTTATTCCAGGTGTAATGCAAACTGCCGGTGCAGATACGCCGGACGATTTTAGTGATGATGAATATATGGAAGTTTTAGGAGGGCCAGGCACTGTAATCAGGCCTATTACCAATACCTACCCATGGCGTTTCAACGAAAACGTCACTTTTGATGCTTCATTCATCAAATTAAGAGAATTGTCGATTACATACAGCCTTCCAAAAATCGGTGGCATAAGCAATGCTAATTTCTCCATCTTCACACGAAACCTGATGATATGGAATGCAGCACAAATTGGTATTGATGCGGAAAGGGCTTTCCAGGCAAATTCTGGAGGACAGGGCACCACGGGGAACAGCCAGTTTAAGCAGGGTTACGAAAGACAAAACGTGATGCCATGGAGTGCTTCACTGGGTTTCAAGCTCAATTTCAACTTTTAATGTGAACAGTAAATAAGTTAGAAATGAAAAAGATATTTAGTTTTAAAAAAGTAATGGTCATGATGGTGGCGCTCCTGGTAGTGACCGCATGTGACGAGAAGCTGACAGAGATCAATGTAAACCCAAATGGTATTGATCCGTCAATTGGAAATGTGAACCAACTGATGCCTTCGGTCCTCGGGCCTGCGGCATCAAATTATCTCAATCTCGGGATGAACAACATGGCAGGTGCCGTGCAACATACACAGAAATCCGGCTGGGGAGGCGGGCATAATTATTATGAATGGACAGGCTCAGAGTGGACCGGTTTTTTTAGCATCCTCAGAACAAATGAACTGCTTATTAATAATGCAAGAGAAAAAGGTTACCCGTTTCACGAAGGGGTTGGCCTGACCATGCGGGCATTTTTGTTTGGACAAATTGCAGATTATTGGGGTGATGCCCCTTATACCAATGCCCTCAAAGGCAATCAGGGCGATGTTGAATTCCAGTTTCCGCAATTTGATTCTCAGGAAACCATTTACATGGGTATCCTGGAAGATCTCAAAACAGCAGCATCTTTATTTGCTTCCAATGATAATACGGCTGTGGTTGCCAATGTCGATCTCTATTTCAAGGGAGATATGGCGGCATGGGAGAGATTTGCCAACTCGCTTCAGATACGCTACTATGTACGGATTTCGGAGAAAAAGCCAAACGAAGCGAAGGCAGGCGTTGAAGCGATTGTTTCAGGTGGAAAGTTTATTCAATCGGCGGATCAGGATGCGACCATGGACTACACCGGTGGTGCAAATGATTTCTGGCCTTTGGTTTATGTTGACGAAGCAAGCACGACAAGATATCAGTCTTGTGCCACGCTTATCCAACAGCTTAATGCTACCGAAGATCCGAGAAGAAGTGTCTGGTTTGCTCCGGCACAGGTAAGATGGGTCGCAGAACCCGGACTGGGTGTGCCCGCCGAAGATCAGATGCTGATCGATGGCGTGCCCTCACCGATATGGCCTGACTGGATTGATTATCTGGGCAGGACGGAGACTTTTACACGCCGTTATGATCCCAGCCTGGCATCGTTCGAGGATAACGAATATGTCGGCATACCTGCCGGTATCATTATGGCTGATAACCAGGCTTACAATGGAAATCCTGCGCCCGGACAGGGAAGACACAACATACATGTCTCCATGCTGACAGAAACATTTATGTATGACCGGGCGCAACCCGGCGATTTATTACAATCGAGGCTGCTGTCTGCTGCTGAGATGCATTTTACCCTTGCCGAAATGGCCCTCATGAAGGGCTGGAGCGTTGGAGGAAATGCTCAGACGCATTATGAAGCCGGCATCCTGAACTCACTTAATACGTGGGGTGTAGATGATCAGTATGATGATTTCCTTGCACAGGTTCCATATGATGGCACACAAGAGCAGATCGTTACCCAGAAATGGGTAGCAAGTTTCACTTCTGCTGCCGAAGCCTGGAATGATTATAAAAGAACCGGTTTCCCTGTAATGGAAGTTGCTGATGGCGCCTTTGCTCCCGTGCCGGCGATTCGATTCGGCTATGGCAGTGACGAACTCAACAATAACACCGAAAATGTTGATACAGCCATCGACAGACTTGAAATTACTGATTATTCAGGTCAGTTTGGCAAGGACAGCCCGTATTCCAAGCAGTGGTTACTTCAGGGAACAGGCAAACCCTGGTAATAGCTTTCATTTGTATTTTTAAATAGTTAAGTATTAAGCCATCCTGCTTCGGCGGGGTGGCTTTTTTCTGTTTTGCTAAAAAATATACAGGCATTTTATTGAGTTTTGTGAATATCCAAACCCTGCCTGATTTCTATTTAGTTAGGTCGGTAGATTGTTAGGTCTTTAGGTTGTTAGGTCGATAGGAGTACCATTGACTATTGACCAGTGACCGTTGACGCTTGTGATTTGGTTTTTTTATATATCTCAAAAACTGTGTGCAGGAACTATTTAACAGTATTCTCCAGA
>CAYZWN010000215.1:0-7274 GCA_964482185.1 uncultured Roseivirgaceae bacterium | reverse complement strand
GGCAGATCATGCTGGCAGGCAAAGCCACGCCATCCGGGATATCCGCACTGTACACCACACTCCCCATTTTCAGGTTTTCCCTGGTGATACCACTATTCAAACCTGCGATCCATTGCAGGTTGCCATAGGCAATATTCTTTAGTTCTTCATCTTTCAATAATTCCGAAAGCTCCAGTGCAAGGGCTGCCGTGTAGCCATATATGGCATTGGAGCCATGGAATGTACCGCAAAACCAGATCGGACCTTCATTTTCGAAAATTGCCAGCGGAACGATTTTAAAAGGATTGGCATTACAGGCTGGTTTCAGATAACCTTCCGTGAAATCGGTGAGGGTATTTTTCCATTTCACAGCTTCCTGATGGTCAGGCCACAATCGCAGCATTTCGATGATGGGCATAAGATAATTTGGATAAAAACCACCGATATCCGCGCCAAATTCCACCCCTTTTTCACCGTATTTTATACCGTGTACCCAGGAGCTTTCGCTATGGGGCAGACTGGAAAATTCTTTGAAATTCCCATAATACCCCATCACTGCAAGGTCTCTGGGAATTTGTCTTTTCATCACCCTTCCTGTGTAAACAGCACATGCAGCTTGTGTATGTACGCTCTGGTCAATCTTCCATTTTTCGAGTGAGGCCCAACACATCATCAACATGTCCCGGGTGAGCCACTTTTCCTTAGGAATCGGTGCATCTTTGGGCAATCCGCGCTGTACCGGTTCATATCCGTGCAAACCTGCAGGCCGCGCTGTGCGCTGTAGCCAGTTGTATGCCTTGTTGGCAGCATCGAGGTATTGCTGTTTTTTATCGCTGAATTTTTCAGATAGTAATCTGGCAGCCCGAAACAGTGCCACGGCGGCTTTTGTCGCGTCATTGAGCAGCACATCGTGCTCGTGTCCATGAAGATCGTGCGAAAAGGCCCCGTCGGCATAGCCCAGCTCTTTCGCCTTTTTCTGGGTCATCACCAAATAATCACAGCCGACGATGATCTGGGCATAAATCCGTTCTATAAAAGCCTCATCAAATTTTTCAGCTGATTTCTCCAGCAAATCTTCCAGACTGATCACCATGCCACTCTGTGCAGGGCTCTCCACCCATAGCGTACCGGCATCCTGCCAGCCTGCGCCCACTTTCGTGAAATGCCTGCGCCGTTCCAGCATATCGACAGAGGCCCATTCGATGGTGCTGTCCCATAAAATATCCTTTTTTACCAGAAGCCCTTCATCGGCGTACACTACCCGGCCTCCATCAATTATTTCTACTGAATAGATGCCTTCTGCCACGGATGCCGGAAACTCAGCAACCCACCAGTGACTGCCCCAAAGTTCGCCCCAATAGCTGCATGGAGTTTCTATGGGTTTTTTGTGATTTTTATCCTGCATGAGGCAAACGGAGGTATCGGATAACAATTGCTGCAAAGGCAAACGCACCACCACACGCACAGGCATACCGGGTTCGTAACCGACCTGGGAAAAGAGCAACCCCGTCACCCCTTGGATATCAGGCAATTTTTCACCTTTGAAGAGCTGAAGTGGTATTTTCTTTCTTTCGGAGAAATCCGAGGATGAGGACAAAGAAGCTGTACCAATCACTGCTGTACTCACTGCAACGGTGGATTTTATAAAGCTTCTTCTGGTGAATGCACTATTTTTTTTCATGAATCAATGCGTATAGGTGTTTCCAATCGGGTATAACTCAGTATTGCAATACAGGTAGCTATAGATGTTCAATCCCGGTTTGCTTGTTGTGAATCTGAGTGAGATTCTCAAAAGCGGCGCACCAGGCCGAATATTTAATAATTTGGCACTTCGGGTATCGGCTGGAAGTGCGCGCAGTTCCTGTTCCGATGAGGTGATCTCAATGAGGTATTTCCGGCTCAGCGTTTTGAAAAAAGAACCCTCCTCAAATTCGAGCCCGACAAAGCCGGGCAAATTTGTGGCAGATAACCAGTCCTGTTCAAGTATCACCGGCATGTCGCCGACCATCCGTACCCGTTCGAAATGAATACACGGCTGTTGCAGTTCAGCTTCCTCCGTAGCAAAGGGCAAGATTCCCGGCCATGAAACGATATGTGGGTTTTTAAAAAAAATGGTATTCACATTCTGCCCGACTGCTTCAGAAAATCCTTTCACCGTCAGCAATCCGAGCGACTGACGACGTTCTTTCACCCGGCTTCCCTTGCCGTGTTGGCGCTCAATGAATCCTTCTTTTTGCAATTCATCCAACGCCCTTCGGGCAGTGGTACGTGTAATTTGCCAGGTTGCACAAAGATCATTTTCTGATGGCAAATACGAATCTACCATATAGCGGCCCTGTTGAATGCCACTCTTGAGTTCGTTGTAGATTTGCCTGTACCGGGTTTGCTTCATCGCAATCTAAAAAGTATAACAAATATAGTGATTTAACTTGTACGTACAAGTTAAAATTCAAGATTTTACTAAATCCTAAAATTTGTTTGATATCCCTGATTTCGCTTTATACAATTACCGGTTCTTATTCAATTCAATTGAATCAGGTCAACACTTCCTCTAAGCCTGATTGTCGCTTTTATGATCGGCGCAGTGCCTTCCATTGCTCCTGCGTCGATGCTGATTTTGTGTGTGCCGGTGGTAAGTTCCGCCAGGCTTTTATCTATAGCCACAGTCCTCATCAGCTTTCCTTTATCGTCGTAAAGTTTCATGACCGGTGTGCCGTCCCAAACAAGCGTCTCGCCTTTATTAAAAGTGCCCGGTATTTTGACGGTAAAGAAATTATCCACTTCGAGTACAATATCACTTACTTTGGCGGATGCATCGCCTGTTATAAGCAATTGCAGATGGATGGGTTGAGATTGATGGGCATTATTGAATGTAAATTCTGTATGGCTGGGTTGACCGGGCTGCAATATTGTGCGCCGGTGTTCAAAATTAAACTTTTCATAACCTTGCAGGATCCATTGGTTCATCCCTGTTTTTTCAAGATGAAAATCTTTCTCAAGATCTTTTAACTGAATCCGCTGTGCTTCTGAAAAGATGCCGAGTTCTTTCGCCTCTTCCCATGTTCGAATTGCGTTGATGATCATATCGGTGTTCGGATTGAGTTTGAACGACTGATAGTCGGCGACAAATGCATACCCGGCATTGTATCCTGCCGCCCGTGCCAGCATCCACTCAATATCTTCCACGAAGGTGTCCGGGGTCATCAGGAACCACCCCAGCATATTGGGCATATAATTGCGCTCGAAAAATGGCTGCAGGCTGAACCGGTGTTCCGACTGGCTTTCCCTGAAGTTGGCATACCACGGCTCACCCCAGTTGATGTAGCTGTTGGCATTCCAGTAATAGTGATTCATATTGCTCGACCCGTTCACGACCAGATGGTTTACTTTTTTCAGAAACTCCCCGGCAAAATAATTGGCGGCATAGTCTCCGCGGCCTGTATAGCAGGTGCCTTCGTGGCCGTCAAAATCCATGTGCGACACCCCTGTTTCATTAAAGAAATCCGCCATATTCTGAATTAGCTGGTTCTGCATTTCCCAGTCCGGGAACAAAGTTTTGTATGGATAATCCATTAGTTTTTTGGCCGGATCACCTTTCTTGTGTGCGGTTGCTTTAGTTTCGAATGCTCCGCGAATGCAGTTTATCAATTTGTAGGGTTGGTCTTTGCTTACCTCCTGATAGCGGATGATCTCATTACCAATCAGCACACTGTTCAGGGTGGATGCCTGGGCGAAATATTCGTAATTATCTACTGCTATTTCCGTGGAAGTCGCATCGATGTTTTCATTTAAGAACGAAATCCCAGCGGCCATCAATCCGCTGTTTGCTTCAGTCGTCACAAAAGGGTCGTTGGTGGTAATGAAATTGGTAAGCGTGTGTACGCCGACCCTGATATTTTTTGCATTGGCTTTTTCTACGCATGCTTTCATGCCTTCCCTGCCATTCGGAAAGAGAATTTTCCTTAAATCAAAATGCCCCCATGTTTCAAAGGGGTGGCTGTGATAAATCGAGTAGAAACCAAGCCTTTCCGTGAAATCAAGCATTTCGTCGAAATTTTCCTCGCTAAAAGAGGCGATCAGGTATGGTTTGCCTGTAATCTTTGATGTTCTGGTCCATGCTCCGTCGATGACCTGATATGGTAATCCTTCAGATTGATTTATAATACCGATGGTTTGCAATGCCCTGTCTGGTGTAGTTCCAAATATGGCGATGGCACCGCCTTCGAGCGTATAGTCGGGCAGCCCGGCCACAGGGCAATTATGGTGATTGTGCCAAACGGTAATGACCCGGTCAAGCGCCTGATTGATGCTGAAGGCCTGCACCGAGGAACCGAATTCTTCAGGTGAGGCAGTATTACCGGTGATGGCCGCCGCACCTCCTGTTACACCCTCCTCGTTCAACAACTGACCACCAATGGTTTTGGCATTGAGGGCGCGCATGCCGATTGCGTATTCCAGGTTGCGCACTACGCCAACAACTTCACCGATTGTTTCACTGATCGTGGTATGGAAAGGCCCCCAAAGTATGGCGTCAATCTTATCGGCATGTAGCACCTTAATAAGCTCAAATTTGATGTAATCCTTGTTTTGCGTTACAAGAATTTCCAATTCCGGGCCACCTTCAAACATCAATTGAATGATATTGTCGTGAAACCTGATTGTTTGCGGTGGCATTTCCAGGCCGGCACTTTTTATCCTTATAAGCTGACCTGGCCTGGATTCCGGCACATAGTCTGTGCCGGTTGCAGGGTTTAGCATTTTTGTTACTGATCCATCAGTACCAATCTCCATCAGGAATGTATTGGTTTTAAAAATTGCCTGGGCATACAGTGTATCAGCGTAAATGATTAGTGCAAGCATAAGGGTAAATCCAGCGATTAGCCGGTGCAGTTCTGGATTATTAAGAAGGATTTTCATGACAATTTAAATTGGATTAAGATTCGTTGTAAAAAGTTAAAAATAAATGGGCGATTGTGCTGCAAAGCATGACTGAAACTGCAAAACCTGCTTGCCGGTGGTGTAGGGCGAATTTGACTGGCCTGGCCGGTCGCTGGCGATATTATCCTGAAATTGCCCGTAAACAGGTGATAAAGCAAATAGTATGGACAAAACGAATAAAAAAATTCTTATTTTCATGATTGGAAATCTTTGGAGAATAAATTTATACTTTTTATAGCAAATCATCAGAAAAGACATGCTTCATCCCAAAACAAAGCGACACACTTTCAAGCTACGGAGAATAAGATTGTATTTCTGGATTGTGATACTATTCGCGGCGAATTCCTGCTATTTCCGGGGCAATCCGTCGGCGAAGCAGGTTGATCCCGGCTTTGGCGCGTATTGGTACCAGGGCAAGGCAGAGCTGAGCAGTTACAATTTAGAACAGGCCCTATACGGAGAGATGCGGTCTGGTGAGGCGGTCATGATATTTGTGACCGAGGATATGAGCCAACGCAAAAAAGTGAAACCCGATGATCCGCAAAAAGATCCCAAAGATGTCGTGAAAGTGCTGAAGCTTAATGCCACAAAAAACTTTACCACCGGTATTTATCCTTATTCCACCATGACATCCGTATTTACCCCCGTTGATATGCGCGAATATCCCAAGACATTTAAACTCACCACCAGTTCGCAGGAATGGTGCGGGCAGACATTCTTGCAGGCAAATCTGCGCGGAAACAACTATCACGTGCAGGGTCTGTCTTATTTTGAGCAGGAAGGCGACAAGGCATATAACGAACCGGCTATGGTGCTGGAAGATGAAATCTGGAACCGCATACGGCTCAATCCGGAAAGTCTGCCTACCGGAGAATTTGTAATGTTTCCCGGCAGTTTGTTTTGCCGGTTCAAACATGTTCCTTTCAAAGCCGTGAAAGCCACTGCGACATTGACCGACCCGAAAAGCACAACGCGCAGATACCAGGTCAGTTTTCCTTCTTTGCAGCGCAATTTGTCCATCACATTCCGCACAGTATTTCCTTATCAGATTCTCAGCTGGGAGGAGTCGTATCCCGATGGTGGTAAAATCATGACTACCAAAGCCACTCTGAAGGAGTCGCTCCTACTCGATTACTGGACTAAAAACCATTTAGCAGACTCCGTTTGGCGCGAAAGGCTGCGTCTGGAGTGAGCTTCTGTGACAGCACCTGATTAAGGTAGTACATCCATCCTGTTGGGTAAGCATGCAGCATGTTGAAAATATATTCCTTTTTTACCACACTTAAACATCATCTGCCAGTGGCAGCCTCGCTAAAGCTTCCGGAGCAGGCTTAGTTCAAGACAAATTTTCACGGAAAACAATGATACGTATTTCAGCCTCCGGTAAAAACCAATGCTTTGTTTCTGATCCATTTGTGTTTTTAGTTCTTGTATCCCTGTAGTTTTTCCGGCATCACTGGTAAAGTCCTCTTTTTTCAAATACCACTTCAGCCTTCTGATCTTTTAGTTTTATCATAGGGCTGTTGTCCGGGAGTTTTAGGAATATCCCCTGGTCAGCTATTTTTCCTAACCTTCCTTTTCCATGGCATACATTCTGTACAAATTATGGGTCAGGATGGACATGGTCAGGTCAAAATCAACTTTGAAAACGAAGGAGGAACTCACACGGTTAAGGTGGAAAAATTCTATTTGTTCGCTGATGGCTTTTTCCACCAACCACCTTCGGCTGTACCTGCGTACTATTTGTTCGGTTGGCAAATCGAAATCATTGGTGATGACCAGTGCTGTTTTGACTTTACCGTGGGCTGTGATGGCCACCTGCCTGATCTGCTAGCCATATCCTCATATCCTTTTAGGAATATTTTCTGATCCGGTACCCCCATCGATCGCTTCTAAGTTTACAGCGGCCTCGCCCCTGATTTTTTCTATTCCGTGCCCTGAGCTCGCTCTTTCTCCCTGATGATATTTTTGCCTCTGCGCCTGATGGTCAGGAACCTGAATTTTTCATAATCCGGTTTAGCCAGGTTTTCACAGGGGGTAAGCTTGCTGTCAATGACCAGGAAATTGAGCGGCTGCTTGCCGCCGGAGCAGGAACTCCAGTGCCACATCACCCTCGTTTTTGTGCATTATATCTATAGTGCCGTAGTCGATAATCCCGCTTTCAGGGTCATGCACCAGTACGGCAAGCATACTTGACAGGGTCCTGCCACGCATGCCCGACCAGTTGTTTTCAGGATGGTAGTATTGGCCCCACAAAGGGATCTTGGTAAAGTCAAGGTTTGATGTGTCGCCCAACAGGCACTTCACCACTGATAAAACTTTTGGGCGGCAGTCCCTACAGAACCTTTAAAAACTAC
>CAYZWN010000214.1:0-7330 GCA_964482185.1 uncultured Roseivirgaceae bacterium | reverse complement strand
TGTATATTCAGCTGTACCATTTGCTTCTATCACATCAGTAGCATATCGCTCGGCCTGAGGCCAGTCTCCTGTGTACAGATAAAATCGCGCCAGCAGTGCTTTTATTGCTCCATTGGTTACTTCACCGGCATTAAAGGACGTGGCAGGCAGCTTGTCGAGGGCGTAAAGCAGATCTTCCTCAATAAACTGAAGGGTTTCCTCGAGGCTGGCTCTCGGAACTACCCTGTTGACGCCTACTTCTGTTGTCGTTACAATTGGAATACCCCCAAAAGTATAGGCTCCGACAAGATAAGCGTAAGCTCTTAAAAAGCTTGCTGTTGCAGTTATTTCATCGAAATCACGATCGCTGATATCGATCGCCGGCAACCCTTCATAAAGAAAACTGGCAATATATGAAATGTTATAAATCACACCCCACAGTGCGCTGGCAGAGCCGTTGGATGCCGACATATCTTTGTTGCTGATTTCGCGGTACTGTGTAAATGTGCCATTGTGTATCAGGTTGTCTGCCGTGAGATCGCCGGCAATAATTTTTGGAGCACCAAGATTGGCAAAACCCCTGTAAGCGGAAGTGAGTACGACCCTTGCCGAGTTGGCATCCGTAAGCACCTGATCATCCGTGATCAGATCAACAGGCTTTGGATTCAGTAAATCACTGCACGAAAAGCTTACCGTCAAAAGGAATGAGATCGATATATAAAACTTAATCTTCATCATAATCCAAGGTTAATCCCAAAAAGTATCGTTCTCACCTGAGGAAAGGTATAAAGGTCCAGACCCTGAGCGGTGGTCGATCCATCCAGACTGTTTACTTCAGGATCTGCTCCTGAGTAATTCGTCCAGGTCCAGATATTGGTGCCGGATGCATAGACCCGCAAATTTCTGATTTTAAATTTCGAAATCATCTGTTTTGGGAACGTATAACCCAGTGAAACATTTTTAAGTCGTATATAAGATGCATCTTCCACAAATCGCGAACTGAATCTGTTATTAAATGTATTGCCAAACTCATATTTAGGGATGGGAGCCAAGTCCCCTTCTTTTTGCCATCGTTTTAAGGCCTCTCTCGACTGATTGTTGTCAATTTCTTCGCCGGAATTTAAAAGCGTGGTATTGCCAAAATTGATCATCTGGTTACCCATGCTATACTGGAAAAATACTGAAAAGTCCAGGCCTTTGTAATTGAAAGTGTTTGTAAACCCGCCAAAATAATCAGGCTGTGCATCGCCGATAAATGTGCCATCGGCAGCAGTGAGCTGGCCGTCATTATTCAAGTCTTTATATATGGCATCGCCAGTGCCGGGGTCAACGCCGAGAAACACCAGGCCCCAGAAGGTACCGAGCGGTTTTCCGGGCGCGATGATGTGCGTATTATTTGTAAAAGTCTGGTAGCCTGAAAACTGTGGCTCGTCAGTTGCCAGCTTTCTTACAATATTACTGTTAGTGGAAATATTGAATTGTGTAGTCCATTTTATTTCCTTGTCAACATTTACGGTTGACAGTGTAAATTCCATGCCTTCATTTGTCACTTCACCGAGATTGCCCAGTACCGAGCCGAAGCCGGTTGTGAAAGGCAGTGCTTCATTTAGCAGGAGATCACTGGTTGTATTGAAGTAGTAATCATAAACAAACTGGACTTTGCCTTGCAGGAAAGAAATATCTGCTCCGATATCAAATTCGGCTGTTTGCTCCCAGCCAAGATTCGGATTGCCCAGCGTCGCAGGTCCCACGGCGGGAATACCATTGTATGCCGTGGTTGCACCCCATGTCGATAGGTATTGAAAATCCCCGATCCGTTCGTTACCGGTAAGACCGTAAGATGCCCGAATTTTAAAGTCGTCCAGCCAGGATATTTGCTTTATGAAATCTTCCTCTGAAATGCGCCATCCAACTGAGAAGGAAGGAAAAAATCCAAATTTCCGGTCTTCTCCAAATCTGGATGAACCGTCATATCTCGCACTCACTTTGGCCAGGTACTTACTCTTATATTTATAATTGACTTCTCCGAAAAATGACATCAGGCCACTGTTAATCAAAAATGATGATCCGTCAAGAATCAACCCCGCTGAAGTCAGATATGAAAAATTATCACTGGGAAAAAGAATTCCTACTGTTGATCCGCTGCGGGCTTCACGCGAAATAAACTCAGCGCCGAGTAAGCCCCCGAACTCATGCTGATCGCCAATGGAAGTTGAATAAGTGAAAACACTGCTGCTAAGTGCAGCATACGATTCGGTTGTGCTGTAAATACCATATCCCTGTTGTCCAACACTTTGTAGGAATCCGCCAATGGCAGTAGTCGTTGGTTCGTACTGATCTTCGATTGTTGAGGTATAGTCCAGACTTACCTTGAAAGTAAAGTAGAGATTAGGAATAATCTCATACCTTGTATAGATGCCTCCGATCAGTTTGTTGGCATAGGTGTCGAATCTTGGTTCGATTGCCTGACCGACGGGATTGAAATTCGGGAATGCTGCATATCCTGCATCTCCCGGAGCATATAGATTACCTGACTCATCATAAGGCTGATAAAATGGGAGGCTGGTAAGTGCGGCATTATAAACGCCATCCAGGAAATTATCTCCTTTGACCCGGTTATTTTTTGCTCTGGCGAGGTTCAGGTTGAGCCCAAGCGACAGGCGTCGGTTTGGCTGATGATCAATGTTTGCAGCAATTGTTCCCCGTTTGAAATCATTGTTGAGCATTACGCCTTCTTCTTCGCGGTAGGAAGCACTCAGGTAAAACTGGGTTTGCTCTGACCCGCCGCGCGTTGAAATCTGATATTGCTGAACAATTGCCTGCCTCATTACCTCATCCTGCCAGCGCGTATCCACGGCATCCGTTACGCCGGGAATACCGGCATTATCGGGATTCTCACCTGCATTGGAAAGTGCCTCTCTCTGGAGTTGAAGCAATTCTGAAGCGTTCAAAACCTCAATCGTGTTGGTCGGATCAATAACACCACGCTGCACATCAAATTCAAATGTGGTAGGAGATCCTGCTTTACCTCTTTTGGTGGTAATGAGCACCACGCCATTGGCAGCGCGGGATCCATAAATCGCTTTAGCAGAAGCATCTTTGAGAATTTCGATTGATTCGATGTCATTGGGGTTTAGTGTAGCCAGGGCGTTATCGTTTTGTCCGCCAAAACTCCTGGTGGAAAGACCGCCGTCCCGCACCGGCACACCATCAATGATGTAAAGCGGCCTGTTGGAGCTGGAAATAGATGAATTTCCCCGCACGCGTACCATGATACCACCTCCCGGTGTTCCGGAAGATTGGGTTACAGAAACACCCGAAACCTGGCCCTGTAATGCCTGATCGATACCTGTGATGGGCATATCTTTTACCGCTGCCGGGCTCAAAGAAGAGATGGATCCAATGACATCAGCCTTTCTTTGAGTTGAATACCCCGTTACTACGATCTCATCAAGTTGCTTGGTGTCCTCTGTCATCACCACCTCGATTACGTTACGATTATTGATCGGCTCTTCAATGGTGAGATAACCTATATAGGAAAAGACCAGAATCTGGCTTTCAGCGGGAATGCTGAGTTTGTAATTGCCATTGAATTCTGAAATAGTTCCGGTTGATGTGTTTTTTAGAAAAATATTCACTCCCGGTATTGGCTCACCGTCGGTTGCCGTAACCTTTCCGGTGATAGTAATGATGTTTTCCTGTGCGAAAAGCTGAAACGATATAATGGAGAACAGGAGTAAAAATTTTCGCATTCAGTTTGGCTTAATATTTCTACAACGATTAAAAACCCGGAAGTTCTTAAAAAGTTTGAACGATTTGCAATATATACTTTCTTGAATTTAAAATTTCTTTTGAGATGATCAAATAATATGAAATCTGTTAAAATATTTTAATTCGGAATCAGGTTTTCTCCACTTGCAATACTCACCTGTTTCTTCGGTGATTATTCCATTTGTATCCTTTTGCGTACCGAGTGAGTATAACCAGAATCTATATGATTATACATTTACTAATTGAAAACAATGTTTGCGCTACTCCAATAACAAGGTAGCGTTTCCCAGAGGAGTCCGGGCTTCGTAATTCGTCTACAATTGAAAAGCAATATTATAATCTGTCAGGTATTTCTATTTTTCAGACTATTCATCCAAACAAACAAATTCAATAATTTTTAAACCTGGAAAATGAAACATAAAGCAGGGGATCATTTTTAAAGATGGTGATATCTTTGCCGGTAACATATTGTCATCAGAAAATATAACACCCTTTTCGGTTGATGATAATTCCGGGATTATCCAGGCAAATTATGGCTGCCATCTGGATGATCATATAGCTATCGAAGAATTAAAATCATTTGCAGGCATCAAATAATATCACTTTAACCACTATAAAACTTTTTAAATGAAAACAGTAGCCAAAGAAAATTTGCTTCAGTTAAAGGATCTCCTGCAGCAGGTCGGGCAGGAGCATTATACTGAAAAATCAGCCATTTTATCAGACTCAACCATCGGGCAGCATGTCCGGCATATTCTGGAGTTTTACATGCTGCTCGTCTCCGGGTCATTTTCAGGCACCATCAGCTATGACAAGCGCGAAAGAGATGTGCGCATTGAAACAGACCCGACATTTGCCGTACAGACCGTTGACCGGCTCTTATCCGGAATCGACACGCTGGATAACAGCTTGCAGGTGAAATTTGAAGGCGACTACAGCAAAAGCGGCGATGGTCAAAATGTAATATTCAGTTCCGTTGGCAGAGAGCTTGCATACTGTATTGAACACAGCATTCACCACCAGGCCATCATCAAGGCCGGATTGATTTCTTTGGGATTGGAGCATCTTACTGATGAGCATTTTGGCGTAGCCTATTCTACCATCCGATACAGAAACAGACAATGTGCACAGTAAGTGATATGCCTTCCGCGGATTGCGCAGATTTTATACTTTCATCGGATTAGCGCCCCTGAAAGACCAAAAGGGGCACATACCATCTTTTCTTGGGCATAAAAGTAGCAGGACAACAGAAATTGACACCCAAGTAGCAATATATATTATCAATGATTTAAAATTTCCATTAAACACCTTAAATTATGCCTGCATAAAAAGTGTATAAAGGACATATCGTTTAGCAGTACTTTGGCTGACATATTGCCAGCGTCAAAACAACTTATTTGTATATTTATAAAAATTGTGACCGATGATTTCTAAAACAAAACTTAAAGAAACGATTGATAAATTTCCAGAAAGCTTCACAATTGATGAATTGGTAGAAAAATTAATTCTTATTGATAGGATTGACAGAGCAAATCAACAATCTGAAAAGGGAGAAACCATCTCTGAAGAAGAATTAGATAAGGAAATTGAAAAATGGTTCAAATAAACTGGACGCGTTTAGCGGTTGGTGACTTAAAAACCATTTACGATTACATTTCCAGGGACTCTATTAAATATGCCAAAATTCAAGTCATCAGGCTCAAAACGCGAACAAAAATTCTGAAAACATTACCTTTTTCCGGTAAAAATGCTTCCTGAATATAGCGATGAGCGTTTTCGTGAATTAATTGAGGGCAATTACAGAATAATTTATAAGATAGTTGACGATTCCATTGTATACATCTTAACTGTTCATCATTCTGCACGAGATCTATCAAAACGGAAAATTGTTTAGATATTATACCTGCCAACATCGTATATAAAACATTTGGCAGTCAGTGGGTTATCGAGCATTCCGGCCCGTATCAAAAGTGCTTTTAACTTGACAGGAAAGTGCGTCGAAATGCCAAACGTTTCATATACGTAACCGTTGCTCTATAACTTCCTTTAAGTAGCCATAATTTATGATTTCGATGACCTGATTTATTCAATATCATCGGTTGGTCGACTTCGAATAAGTTATCAAAAATTGTAACTCTATACCTGGTATTTACAGTTTGCATAGGGAGATGAAAAAATCTATTGTCAATTACACAAGTTAATAAATCAATGCCATTTATTTACGATAGTCAGAATTTGGAAAATGAGGTCACGCCTGGATTTTTTACCAAAAATTGGTAACTTTTAATAAAATTGTTTAAGATGAAAAATACATCCATATCACTTGGAGATTATTTTGACCAATTTGTGCAAACTCAAGTATCTGCTGGCCGATATTAGAATGTGAGTGAAGTCATTCGTACTGGACTTCGATTACTGGAAAATGAAGAAAATAAAGTAATCGCTTTGAAAAATGCCATTCAAGAAGGATTAAAAAGTCCCGGAATAGAAAACTTTGACTTTGATGAGAATCTAAAAAAACTAAAGCCGGAAAAAGGAAAAAATGGCTAAAGTTATATGCAGACAGGCTGCCCGTATTTCGTATCTTTCTGCCTTTAACCCTGGCTCATACCTGTGGAAAATGAAATTTCTTGTTTCTACAAGTATTCGTTCCCGATGAAGATGAACCTTCACTGGTTGGTTAACAGATTTTTCTCTCCACCTAATCTTCTTTGACCTAAGGCAGCATTTTTAAAATGTCGCTAAACACACAAAGTGCCTATGTTCTGCTCTGGAATACTGAGAAATTATTGAATCCCGGGATTGGTATATTTACCTTACAGATAAAAAAGAACTAATTCCGGACTTTCCAATCATGAAAACAAGACAAATGATCAAACTTAGTAAACTTCAGGAACTCGAACATAAAACACCCAGGCACGAACAGGTAAACGGGCTGGACCTGGTTGTTGTGCGATACGGCACAGAAGTGTCGGTGTTCTATGGTCGCTGCCTGCACCGCGGTGCGCTGATGGCCGATGGCTATGTCGATGGACACAACCTGATCTGCGGCGTCCATCACTGGGATTACCGCATCGATAGCGGTGTGAGTGAATACAACAACGAAGAAGCGCTGCACAAATTCCACTCGGAGATCAAAGACGGATGGGTCTGGATTGATGAAGAGGAAGTGAATGATTATCTCACGGAATTCCCACAACCATTCAATCGTGATCAGTATCTCGGGCAATATGCCGATACGCATCCGGAAAACACGGAGCCCTACACCAATTATATCAAAGACCTGGCACAAAATGGCCTAAAAAACCATGGGCATCATGGCCCATCTGCTTCGATGGGCGTGGATCGCAACCTGTTGCCAAAATGGGAGCACATTCAGTTTCTGCCTGCCCAGCTTGCCCGCCGGCCACTGTTAGATGATCACAAAGTAAATACAAAAGTGGTCATTGGGCCAAAAGCCCAAAAGCCTCTGGAACTTGAAATACCTGTTTTTGTGTCAGATATGAGCTTTGGCGCTTTATCGCGCGAAGCGAAAATTGCGCTGTCTAAAGGCGCTGAGCTGGCCGGAACGGGTATTTGC
>CAYZWN010000213.1:0-7389 GCA_964482185.1 uncultured Roseivirgaceae bacterium | reverse complement strand
GATAATAAAAAAAATGCTCTTTTCATAGTTAGTGTTTTTGATTGAATCAAAAGTACCAATTTTATCAGTACCCCTGAAATTCCCCGGCTCGTTTTTTTCGTTCAATTTGCCTGATAGTAGAAATAAAAGAATTCGTTGTTGCACCGCCGGCTCATCTCCAGGTGTTGTGTCCCACAGACTTATCCATCATAGGTTACCCCCTTACTTGTCGAAGCGGACGCTTCGACCCAAAACCACGTAGAATGTCCGCGCGGAGCCCTCAAAGATGCATAAGATCCAATTTACCCGTTGCTCCTTTCTCATGATCCGCACAATTACTCCATTGCCATGCCGTGGGATCATTTTCCTGGCTATTGGGTAAATTTACGATTTTTCCAATACCGGGAGACAGTCTTTGATCTTTTAGGCTGTAGGATCGCGATCGCTTAACCTCACGACCAGATGGTATTATCTTTTTTATTATAAAAAGCCAATATCAAATAATCCAGCCCTTGCCGTAATGCAAGTTGAAAACTTGCGTCATTTTTACCACAAGTTACACTTCAACTGCCTGCGGCAGCCTCGTTAAACTTGCGGGAGAAGGGTGGCAGCCTCGTTAAACTTGCGGCAGAAGGAGCCCTCGCAATAGCTTTACCTCACGACCAGATGGCCAAGGCAAACTGATATCCACATTCTAACCAAAATTCCATCACAAAAATTGGGTACCCAGAAGTGAACTTGTTCTCTTGAATTGGAAACATTGATACAAATGAAAAGAAAACTGATCGTATTCGCCCTATGTGTTTTTTCGTTTCAAACTCAGCTTACAGCCCAGAGTATTGAGACCCTCGCAAAAGAATTACCGCCGTATTTTTCAGTTTTGACCACATGGGGCGTAAGGCCCGATTGGGACGAAACATCGCAAAATATTTATTTTCTCAACAAACTGATAGGTGATGTATTCAAAATAAATATTCAGACAAGAGAAATAACAGCAGTTACATCAGGGTTTTATCATGGCGGAATTTATCGTGCCCAATGTTTGCCAAATGGCGATTTGTTGCTGGCGATCAGTAATAATCCATTTGACCCGAACGATCCCGAAGCCAACCGCCATACCGGCCTGGAACTGTTTGTTTTGAAAAAGGGAGAACCAAACACGCCTTATTCATTGGGTCAGTTTTGCGATGAGGGGCCGGCTGTTTCCAAAGTCAATATGAAAATCGCCTGGACGCTACCCGATCAGCGGGAAATAAAAATGGGGGATATCGTGTATAAAAATGGCATTCCTGAACTATCAAACATGAAACTGGCTGTTTCATACAAAGACTCGGCAGAGTTTGTACGATTGGAATCACAGGATTTCAGGCCACCAAAAGATGAAGAACTGATCTACACCCACTATTGGGGTGATGCCAATGATCAGTATTATCATTCGCAGGTTTATGGAATTAATCTGACTTCAGGAAAAGTTGTTAAATACACGGATTTGCCAAACAGCTACAACGAGGCTGAAGGTATTTTCTCTAATGGCGAATATATGCTGATCGAAAGCGACCGCCACCAGGAAATGGCCGAGCGGAATAAGTATAAACTCGATATCTATAAACTGAAACTGGACGGAAGTGGTGAAGTTGTACGCCTGGCCGATTTTTCAACAAGGTACCCGAACAGAATCAAATCAGACAACCCGGTTGTCAATAAATCCGGTAACCTGGTTGCACACCAGTTCGGCTTTATGCGAGGCGCCGGCGATGGCAAAGGCATTTTCTTATTGGATCTTGAGGCTTTTGAAAAGGCTCAAAATCCGGGAAATGAATGATGGATACCCCCGGCCTCACCTGATTGCCGTAAGGTTCTCCACAATTTCAATTTGTGTATTAAGGTTCAGCTTTTTCAAGGTATTCAGCGACCATTGATAACTATCAGGGATGTCGCCGACAAACGATGTCTGCGTCGGATGTACCAATGCAGGCAATTGATTCACATCGGTAATCTGCAAACAATTGAGCATCTCCAGGGCTTCTCCTCTTCCATCCGGGCTACCGGCCATGTCCTGGGTTAAGGGTGGATTTTGCAGGATCAGGGTTTTGCATTGCCCATCCAGCAGCGCGGCATACAAAGCAATTGAAGCCATTTCTCCACGGGCGGCGATTCCGATCTGTCCGGCATCGACATCGGGCAGGCTTCGGGCAAACTCGATGGTTCTCAACAGGTCATACACGCGCATGGAGGCGATGGTCCGTCCGGTCCACGCTGCGGCGCGGCGCACGTGCCATTGAAGTTCCGGCGCCCAGCCGGTTTCTCCAATTCCCCTCAACTCCATGTAGGCAACATTCCAATCGTCATTCAATCCTGAAATAAAAGCTTCGGAATCCCAGCGCTGTTCGTCCGGATTTCGCAAGACGATCATCAATGGTTTTTTGGCATTTCTTTGGCTTCGATAACGGATATCAAGTTTTAGCCGCCAATCCGTTTCTGTGTTAAAACTAAATATTTCGCTTCCAAAAGCTGCTCTGTCCAGTGTGCGGAATTCCATTTTGTCCCCGAAAGGGATGGAGTGCTCAGGAAAAGCCTGAAATGATTTCTCCTTCAGCAAGCCTTTTATTTCATCGCGATAGGTTTCCAATCCAGAAATACTTGAGAAGTCCGGAGGTATTGGTTTTTGAATGAAGGAATCCTGTATGGAGGTGGTGATATCATCTGCCGGAGGGCCATCGACATACACCCTGAGGTCATCTTCCGAAAGTAGAGCCTCTGTCGGGACATCGGCAATATCTTCCGGGGGAATGTTTTTATTCATCAGGTGTTGGATAAAAAAAGAAAAGATTGCCTTCCTGGAGTTGGGATGATACGAATGCCCACCTGGAGTGGATATGAAATCAATATTTCCTTCAGCGCCAAATAAGCCGTAAAAATTTTTCAGGGATTCATACACCTCGGTAGCCGATTCGATGGTGTTCAGTCCGTCGCGGTCGGCCTGGGCGATGAACAATGGCCGCGGTGCGATGAGTGCCCCCAGATCATGAAAATCCCTGCCATAGGTATTTGTAAACATCATACAATCGCAATGTCCGTCAATCGTGCGCGTACAGATTTGCGCCTCCATGGTGCTGTTGCCGCAAACCGTCGCTGCGGCTTTTATTCTGGGGTCCATAGCAGCAATGTACCAGGTCAGCGCCCCGCCTCCGGAAATGCCCGTCACCCCAAGCCTTTCCGGATCGACCTCCGGCATTTCACTGAGCAGATCGAGTCCGCGGATACCGTTCCACGTTTCCACACCTGCCGGTGTATAACCGCGGCTGTACCAGTTGAACCATCCATTGGCATAGCAGCCCCAGTGCTCACCAAATACTTCGCCATACTGTACTGTTTCAACGATCAGGCACACAAAGCCCAGTTGGGCGTACCTGTGCGGATGCGGCTGGTAATGGACTTTCTGCGATCGTGCATGGCCGCATTGGTACAAAATCGCAGGCCTGGGATCGGTGATATTTTCAGGGATGTACAGGTTGGCAGGCACATACAAGCCGGGCAGTGATTCATAATACAGCTTTTCGATCCGGTATCCATCCATCTGGATCGTGCCGGTTTTTTTCACATTCAGCGGAGATCGTTGCCCCTGAAGTGGCATATCTTTCAGGCTCAGCATCTGAACCATTTCGTTGTAGCGCGCATCCCTGATTTGTTGCCAGTCTTCTTTACTTTCAATGTTTTGCAAGGCTCCTTCTGTGATTGCAGCAGCCTGGTTTATCAGGTAATTTCTGATATTGTTGGATGGCATTTTCTCCTTAGTATTTTCTTGCGGGGTTGTCCGGGATTCACACGAAAAAAGCAGCGCCAAAACGCAGCAAAGGGTTTGGATGGAGGTTTTCACTGGCGTTTATGTTTAATTGTCAGAAGAAGTCAATTTTTGGAACAAATCATATTATGGTCAGCAATCTGGTGCTCGTCCGTTAATCATTTCCCGCTTTCGCGGAATGATGTCAATTCTATCAATAAAACGTTTGAATGAAAATTCATTCCATTTACTGACTACATATATAAAAGATGGAAGCGAGTTGTAGTCACAGAATCCTTATTTCAGTGATCTGAATATAATTTTCCACATTTCTGATTTTACGAGGGTGCGCAAATTTTCGATCTGATTTCCGATATCATCCGGGTTTTTTCCGGGGTGCAAATTTGCGAAACTGGAAGAGAAATTGGCATACTCGATCTGATCAAGGCTCACAAAGCCTTCGGCCGTAATGTATTGAAAGTCTTTCATATTGCCAGGCCATTTTGCCCACAGGCTCCACGAGGTACGGCGGTTGCCCTTTATTTCTTCTTCATAAACCGGCTTGTAAATATCCTCCAGAAGTGCCAGGTATTCATTGCTTTTCCCGGGCACAACGTTTATTTCGTTTAGAATATAATAAGCACCGTTTTGATCGAGATTGCCGGAGCAGGAAAGCCTTTGATGAAATACGCCGGACGCGGTCATCTTCCTGGTTTTTTCAGTTTGATCAACAAATTGCTTCCATTCCTTGTTGCTCATATCAGGATGAGCAGCTTTGATGATTTCATCAGAAATACCTTTGTCGAGTTTTGAAAAGCCATCATACCAGCTAATTGTCACAAAATTGTAAGGATCGCCCACAGTTTTAAACATTACCTGGTAAACCGCCCAACCAACGATCATGCCTGCCTTGATTCGTTCTTCATGCACCTTTTTCCATTGTTCTTCTATTTTGATGTATGCCTCCGGGTTTTCAGCGTGCATATAATCTACCACACCGATCAGTGTCTGAGCATAGTTCCGATATGTACATACTGACAGAAACAGATAAAATACCAGAAGCGTTGTTTTCATTTTATGGTCTTTGAATGAACATGATAATAAATGTAATAAATCCTGATTTGAATTGCTACGACAATGCAATGGACTTTCTGGTTTGCAATGCTTCCGGGTTTGCCGTAAAATATTGATTTATTTGGTAACTATCCGCTACTGACGGATTTTCAATAATCATGAAAAATTCATATGATTGCCCGAAAAGATTAGATTTTAGATTTTTAATGCAATAAATTTAAATCAACAACTTCAAATCATCACAAAACCATAACCTGGAGGTCATGCGAAAATTTTCTTTTCTACTCATAGCTTTTTTAATATCTGGTTTGCTTTACGGACAGGATACCCAGTGGGTATCATCGATTCTTGAAGCTTCATCAGAACTTACACCCCGTGAGTATTCGGCAGAACAACTTATCGGAAAACCCAATGTGACGCCCGGTTCTGGCGATAGCCCCAATGCATGGATGCCGTTCAGAGAGGACCGGGAAGAGTACGTAAAGGTCGGCTTTGAAACACCGATAAGAATCCGGCAGATCGCCATCGCTGAATCGTTTAATCCAAGCGCCATTTACCAGATTTTTGTTTATGACCGATCCGACAATGAATTCCTCATCAACACTTTCGATCCCCGCCCCGTTGAACTTAAATCGCGGATGTTGCATGTGTTTTTCGATCTGACAGATTTTGATGTAGCTGCTGTTAAACTCGTGTTACGCTGCGCTGCCGTGCCGGGCTACAATGCCATCGATGCGATAGCTATTTCCAATTCAACTCTGCCGGTACGGCAGGAAGTGCAAATTGTGGATGCGGCTATTGTCAATGTAAATCCTGAAAGGCTGAGCGAAACCGTTAACAGTGTCTATAACGAATTAAAGCCGCTTGTGACACCGGACGGCAAGACACTCCTTTTCAGCCGGCAGTATCATCCGGGTAACATGGGTGGAGTAGATGATCCCGAGGATATCTGGTTTTCACAATGGAACGAAGAGAAGGGCGAATGGATGGAAGCCGAAAATATGGGTCCGCCGTTAAACACAAAGGGCCCTAATTTCATCAGTTCGATCACACCGGATGGCAATACAGTAATTCTTACTCTGGGGAACCGCTATACAAAAAGCGGCAAAATGCGGGCAGGGGTTTCTGTAAGTACCCGAACAAGCGAAGGCTGGACTAAACCGGTGCCTTTCGAAATTATTAATGGTATAAACACGCATCCTAAAGCCAATTATTTTCTGGCCAATAACAGGGAGGTATTGCTGATGTCCGTTGAGGGTGATCCTTCTTATGGCTCCAGAGATCTCTATGTCAGTTTCCTGCTTGATGACGGCAGGTGGAGCGAACCACTGAATCTGGGCCCCACCATCAACACTGCTATGGAGGAGGCTTCCCCATTTCTGGCTGCAGATGATAAAACCTTGTACTTTTCATCGGATGGGTTTACAGGATATGGAAAGCATGACATCTACATGTCACGCAGACTCGATGATACGTGGACCAACTGGTCGGAGCCGCAGAATCTTGGGCCACAGATCAACTCTGCTGAAGATGATGCATTTTTTAATATTCCACCAACCGGGGAATACGGGTATTTTTCCAGGATGACGCCGGAAAACAACTCCGACATATTCAGGTTTGAACTTCCAAAAGAGCATCAACCGGATGCCGTTGTGACGGTGAGAGGGGTGGTATATAATGTAAAAACCAGGAGACCTGTGGAAGCCAGGATATTTTACGAGAGACTGCCTGAGGGAAAGGAAATAGGAACCATTCAATCAGACCCGGTTACAGGAGAATACCAGATTATTTTGCCGGCAGGAGCCATGTATGGATATCTGGCAGAAGCAGAAGGTTTTATTGCCATCAACGCAAACATTGACCTTGGAGAAACCACGGTTTACGGTGAACTTAAAAAGGATCTCTATCTGGTGCCGATAGAAAAAGGCGCAGTAGTAAGGCTCAATAATATTTTCTTTGATTTCGATAAAAGCGAATTAAAAGAAGCTTCATATCCTGAACTTAACAGGGTAGCGCAACTAATGGGCAAGAATGCTCAAATGCGAATATTGGTAGAAGGCCATACTGATAATATCGGCACTGTTGAATACAACATCGGTCTAAGTAAACGCAGAGCACAGGCAGTAGTAAACTATCTCACCAGTAAAGGAATCGATGCGGCAAGGCTGGAGGCTGAAGGTTGGGGTAAATCGAAGCCAATTGCCAGCAATGACGATGAAATTGGCGGACGGGAACTCAACCGCCGGGTGCAGTTTAAAATTTTGGAAGAATAGTTGCACCTGAAGAACAAGGAATAGGGAGAAAGAAAGTGTCGGAATCAGGGTTTTAAACAATTGCAGATAGCCGGCAGATCCTGAAATAAATTCAGGATGACGGCTCCATTTTATTTGGTAGGTGATTCCTCCCAAACTGTCATTCAGGAGGAAACTTGTGGGAAGTATGAAATGATTTCTATCTAATCCATAAGATACAAATATTTATCAAAACCCAATCCCTCGCGTGCCTGCGCCAAGGCTTCGGCACACAGGCCTGCCTGCGCCAAGGCTTCGGCACAC
>CAYZWN010000212.1:0-7425 GCA_964482185.1 uncultured Roseivirgaceae bacterium | reverse complement strand
CCGTTGGCTGATAATTCATCAGCAATCTGAGGTGTGGTTACATCCTGCTCCGCACACATCTGGAATAGAAAAACCGATCCTATTGCCAGGATGATAAAATAGATTTTTTTCATTGTTCATGGTTATTTTAGTTAAACATCATAAAAGTTAATCAATTACCTTGATTGTTCAAACTCTTATTATGGAACAAATTGGATTTTTATGCTTATCATGACACAAATTTCTGAATGCCTGTTGTTTGAAAGTGTTAAGAAAATCCTGCTCCTGATTTGCTTATTTAATTAAGAATCATAGGTACTGAGATATTAGCAGGCATTTGGCAAGGATATAAGTACAAAACTGGCTATATTTAGGCATTATTCGAAACGGCGATTAGCATTCTATATTAATCTTTTCGAGTCCTTCCTGCCGTTTTACTTTAATTCAAACAATAATCCCCACTTTAATGAAAGCTATGCCATTGATCACGGACCCGGAATTTACCAGGCCTGTCAGTTATTCATCATTCGAAAAGTTTTGGCTTAATCTCATCAATGATGAGCGCGACCTTCCCTTCGTTTTTCTCACGCTTAAAATTACATTTACATTGATTCCTCTGGCAATTCTCATGTACCTGCCTTTTGTAACGGGATGGGTTTGGTGGCTTGTAGCAGCAGCTTATTTTTATGTAAATAACTTTGTTTTTAAAGGGCCGTTCGGACTCATGCTTCATTGCACCAGCCACCGGCCATGGTTCAAAAAGGAGTATGGTTTAGCCAATTATTATCTGCCGTGGTTTATCGGATTATTTTTTGGCCAGACCCCGGATACTTATGCTTCGCACCACTTGGGCATGCATCATCGTGAGAACAACATGGAAGAGGACCTGAGTTCGACCATGCATTACCAGCGTGATAGTCTCAAAGATTTTTTGAAGTACTTTTTGAATTTCTTTTTACTGGGCATTTTGCCATTGATACAATATTTCAATAAGAAAAACCAGACTAAACTGCGCAACAGGATCATTAAAGGTGAAATCTTTTTCATTGTGCTATGTGTCGGATTGTGTTTTGTAAACTGGCCGGCCACGGTTATGGTGTTTATTTTGCCATTTGTGCTATCGAGGTTGATTATGATGATGGGCAACTGGGCGCAGCATTCTTTTGTAGATGCTGAGGATCCGGGCAACCATTATAAAAACAGCATTACCTGTATTAATACCAAATACAACAAAAAATGCTGGAACGATGGCTACCACATAAGTCATCATATCAGGCCGGCCATGCATTGGACCGAACATCCCGAACATCTGAGAACCAATATAGATGAGTACACTAAAAATAAAGCACTGATTTTTGAAGATGCTGAATTCTTGTATGTCTGGAAAAATCTGATGGCAAAAAACTATTCTAAATTGGCGGATAAGCTAATAAATTTACAGGATACCTTTGGCTCAAAAGAAGAAGCCATTGACCTAATGAAGCAAAGGACGCAAAGAATTGTATAAAATTACCAATGCTTTCACCCGGCTTTGTATTTTTGTTCCGGAGTCAGGAACCGCTTCAATACCATCCGGCGGCTGATTCAAATTTAACCAACAGAATATGAAACTTGTAAGATTCGGTAATTTCAGAAATGAGAAGCCTGGACTCATGATGAATGACGGAACCATCAAAGATATGTCCGGTTTGTACAATGATTGGGATACGCGCTTTTTTGCAGGTGATGGCATGAATACCCTAAGGAAACTGAGCGCATCGGAATTAGATTCATTCCCGAATGTCAAAACACCCGTCAGGCTTGGCTCCTGTATTGCAAGGCCTTACAAGGTGATCGGCGTAGGGCTCAACTATGCAGACCACGCAAAGGAATCTGGTGTGGAACCGCCAAAAGAACCTGTTCTGTTTATGAAAGCGACCAATACCGTCATAGGTCCTAACGACAATATCATTATTCCACGAACGAGTACAGCAACCGATTGGGAGGTAGAGCTCGGCGTGGTAATCGGCAAAGAGGCCAGATACCTGAATAGTGAGCAGGAAGCCATGGAGTATGTGGCTGGTTTTTGTCTTTCGCATGATGTCTCCGAGCGTGATTTTCAGTTACAGCGGAGCGGTCAATGGACAAAAGGTAAATCCTGTGATACGTTTAATCCTGTCGGGCCCTGGCTAGTGGATAAGCATACAATCGATATTGCTAACGCCAGCCTGAAATTGTGGGTAAATGGCCAGCTCAGGCAAAATGGCAATACCTCCGACATGATATTCAAAGTACCGTTTCTGGTTTATTACATTTCCCGGTTTATGACCCTCGAACCCGGCGATTTGATAACCACCGGCACCCCCGCAGGCGTCGGATTAGGGATGAAACCTCCCACTTATTTGAAAGCCGGAGATAGCGTGGAGCTTGAAGGCACTGGTCTGGGCAGACAAAAGCAAACCTGCGTGCAGGGTTAGGCCTTGAGCTTCTTTAGCTGCAATACGGATTCATAAAAGCCGATTTATCGTTAATTTTCTTCTTTTACTATCAAAACCATCGGTCTTATCGTAACCGGATCGAAGGGCAGTTCAGGATCGCTCACTTCTTCTTCCTTTGACTGTGTTCCATTTACGGGCGCAAAGTAATGATATTTCATACCCTTGGTAATGCCGTCAATTTTTACCATGCCACCTTCGGGCATGTAAACAATATACAATTTCCCCGGTTTGGCGAGGCACAATTTGCCTTCGGCTAGTTCGGGATGTCTTTCGATATCTGCCAGATCAAGGCCTTTAAGCGCTTTACTGAGATAGCCTACATAGGTTGCACCGGGCAGTTCTATGGCTTCCCGCCAGGATACATCGGAGTTTGCCCAGTTGGGCCAGCCGGGTTCGTCTTTAAACAATTTCCAATTCCACAAACCACCGGCGCCATACACCACGCCCATTGTGCCGCCTGACATAAAATTGAGCCAGGCTTCATTGCCCTGCCACCAACCTGCGCCATTAAGCGGATCGCGGATACCTTCGTAGGTGGGTTCGCCGTTGGCAACGGCTTTTACAGGCAGATTTTCGTACATTTTTTCTACTTTCCAGCCAAGGTGCTTGCCTCCATGGCCGGTCTGGCACCATTGAAAATCGAGCCATGATTTATCCTGGTTCACTTTATTCTGATGCGGCACATACTCGTATGGCCTGTTCCACCAATCAGGCACCACCTCGCAAAACGGCGAATAATGCTGGCCTGTTGGTTGCTTGTATGCATCCCATTTTTCGATCTCTTCACCCCCTTCTATCACACCTTTGTCGCGGCTGTCGCTGTCGCCACTCACGAGCCACATGGCTGGTGCAGCACCGTAGCGGGCAACCAGATAGCGGCAATACCGGGCATATTCCTGCGGATCGACATTCCACCCCAAAACATTAAGCCCTTTCCAGCCAAAACCATGAAACACCGGCTGAAACACCGGCACGATACCATGATCAATAAGGACATTTCTCAATGTGTCAAAAGTCTGGAAGTAAGCCGGGTTTGGCCGGTTCAGGTGGCCGTCCTTCAGATCTTCGAAAGCCACATCAAAGCCAAGCGGTTCCGTGCGGCTCCGCGGCCCCTCGGCATCTCGATCCGGTTGAAGTGACATGAGCAGTGCGGTATTAAAGCCTTGTTCCTGACGGCGCTGCGCATATCGCGTAACCGATTCAGCCGTGCCCCTCCAGGGAAGCGCCCATGGGGTATCTCCGACCATCAAAAATGTTTCGCCGTTTGCATGGATCACATTCCGCTTTCCGGATGACATTCTGAGCAAACCTTTTTGTAACAACTGATTATTACCCTGATACGCTCCCGCCTCCAGCACCCCGCTTTTCCCGTTCAGGCCGGGGTCGTCTGTCTGGGTAGAAAAGCTATTCCAGCTCCATTGTCCGCGTGAAACGGGGCTGGCAAAGCGCACCTTCCAAATATTATTCTCAAACCAAAACCCGGGCCTGATGATTTTTGAATTCTCTGGTCCGGAAAATTCCACCCACATTTCTACATCGGTATATGGATTTTCATAGCTTTTTTCTGCACTGAAAATCAACTCTGTTTCAAGCCATTGCTCAGCAATTTGCACATCCTGGTTTTTTTTGCATCCGACTGCTAAAATGACGAATAACAGCAATAGATTCAGGGATAGGTTTTGTCTGGCAATTTTGATCATAACGGAATTATTTTTCAATTTTTAGAAAGTAAAATCATCATGGCCTTGTTGCAGCTATGGCATTTTATTGAAATGTTTTTTTATACACATCCCAGAAATGCTGCTCCATTTTTTCTGCATCGAGATCGGTGTAAACAAATACTTTGCGCTGCGTATTTTCTGGCGGCGCCATTACTTCTTTTTCGGTTGCCATTTCAGGTTTAAAATAGGCAATCAGCATGGCAAGGTCCCACATGATCCATTCATTACCTGCATTTACCTCCGCCCATCTCTTTGCGAGTAAACGATCCAGCTCGCTTCCTGACGAGAGTTTGTTGATGGTTTCTTCTTTTTTAAACTTGAATTTCCAGCAGGTACTCGCCGGCATGATATGCATTTCAACTGAAGAGTTGAGCAGGTAATCAAAGGCATTCAGATCGTTCCGGATATTGAACTCAGATTTGCTCCACGCGTTTTTATCAGGGTAATAATTGGCGCCCATCATGTAAAGTACGATTTTATTTTCGATCTCAGGCTTTTCGATGATGGCAGATGCCACATTGGTCACCGGGCCAAGAGTAAAAACAACCAACCTTTCACCGTCTTTCATTTTCATCGCTTCCTCGATGATGACTTTCGAAGCTTCGGACGGTCGCGGTTCATTGCCGCCCCACGCGCGACCAATAATCTTATGCGCCCCCTTCAGGCAGCGCACATCATCCCGGCCTGTGTAGGTCAGGATATCTTTGTTCAGGTCGAAGCTGATCTGAAGTGTGTTGATGTTTTTTGTCGGGTAGGAATTCCAGATACTGTCTGTTAAAAGGTCAACATTGTTGAAATGTGCCGCATTGATCGAGATCAGATTTCCATTGTCCATGCCGAGCATGTAGGCAACCGCATAGAGATCGTCCATTTCATTGCCGGTGTCGGCATCGAGGATGTATTTTTGATTTTGTGCGTGAAGTAGTACAGCCGGGCCAGGCAGTAGTAATAATAAAAAAATGTATACCGGTTTTCTGAACATGATGGTGGATTTAAAAAAAAATTCTGACTTGTTGATTGTAAAAATAATATAGAAAAGGGTAATGATCTACAATCTGGAGTCCAAACCTGGTGTATTTGTGCTAAATAAGTCAATTGTCCCGGGTATGAGTCATCTTGTACTTGCCGGAGCATGGGGAAGTTGATGCATGGAATGTTAAGCAGGGATGATATGGTATCAAAGCAGAAATTACGTAAATTTCCCAATTGCAGAATTATTCGTATTTTACAAACATGAAAAAACTGCTTACGCAAAAAAACATACTATTTGTAGCCCTGCCTGTTTTCTTTGTTCTTGTGGTTTGGGTACTCATCCCCGCGCCAAAAATTGATTACAATACACAGGTAAAGCCCATTCTAAATAAGCACTGCATTTCCTGCCATGGCGGAGTGAAGCAAAGTGGTGGTTTCAGTTTGTTGTTTGAATCGGAAGCCAAGGGCAACACTGATTCCGGCGAACCGGCTATCATCCCCGGTCATGCTGGTAATAGTGAAATGATCAGACGCCTTACTGCAAATGATCCTGAGGAGAGGATGCCTTACGAAAAGGAACCCCTAAGCAAGGAAGAAATCAAAATTCTGAAAACATGGATTGATCAGGGAGCCAAATGGGATACACATTGGTCATATACACCGGTTGAAGCATCAAAGCCGCCTGCGGATTTCGACTCGGAATCTGCATATGCAAATTGGGCAAAAAATGATATCGACAGGTTCATTTACGAAAAACTCAATCAACAAAATCTCCTGCCTTCCGACCCTGCTGATGAAGCCGATCTAAGGCGAAGACTTGCGATCGATCTCACCGGACTGCCTATCTCCGGATTGATGGCTGATCTATCTGGCGATGAAGAAACGTCACTTAGTCTGGATGCTTTTATCGAAATGCTGCTTGCTTCGCCACATTATGGTGAGAAATGGGCCGCCATGTGGATGGATCTGGCGCGCTATGCAGATACGAAAGGGTATGAAAGGGATGACGCACGCACCATCTGGAAATACCGGGATTGGCTCATTAACGCATTCAATGATGATAAACCATATGATCAGTTTCTTATTGAGCAGATTGCCGGCGACTTACTTTCTGAATCTACTGATGATCAGTTGATTGCTACCGCATTTCATAGAAACACCATGACAAATGATGAAGGTGGTACAGAAAACGAGGAGTTTCGGGTTGCCGCAGTGATCGACCGGGTGAACACAACCTGGGAAGTGACCATGGGCACCACATTTGCCTGTGTGCAATGTCACAGCCACCCGTATGATCCATTTACCATGAAGGAATACTATGAATTCATGGCATTTTTTAACAATACCAGGGATGAAGACACCTTCGATGACTATCCGGTATTCCGGCATTTTGAAGGAGAAGACAGCATTAAGTATGAGTCGCTTGCAAATTGGCTGGATGAGAATGTGCCTTTGCAAAAAGCGACAGAGATTAAGACTTTTGTGAAGACGTGGCAGCCTTCCATCAATTCACTCACGGCCGACGAATTTGTGAATAGTGAACTTGCTGATACCAAATGGCTGGTTTTTCGCAATCACGGGAGCAGCAGACTCAGACAGGTTGATCTGAACGGTAAGAATAGTTTGATCTACAGGTACAGGAGCATAGTGCCGGGTGGCAAGTGGACAATCAGGCTCGATGATTCGGATGGTTCGGTACTAACAAGTGTAAGCGTTGCTGATACGGAACGAAGGTGGGCCATAGATGAATTGACATTCGAAATGGAAAATGGGATCAGAGACATATATATAAGCTACGAAAATACAAACCTCAAAAATCCCGAAGCCAACGGATTGATGTTTGATTGGTTTTACTTCACCGACGGTTTTCCGGAAACCACAGATTCTGAGCAGAGGCGCATGGCTGGTGATTTCTGGCATCTCGTCAAGGCCAGTACTTTAAAAACCCCCATCATGCTTGAAAATCCGGCGTCAATGCGCAGGCCTACACACATATTTGAGCGGGGGAATTGGCTGACTCCTGACGAAGAAGTTGAGCCGGGTGTGCCGGGAATTATGAATAAATTGGCTTCCGGAAATGAGCCTGACCGCCTCAAAATGGCGTTGTGGCTAACCAGTCCTGAAAATCCCCTGACGGCCAGAACCTATGTAAACCGCATTTGGGAACAGCTTTTCGGATACGGCATTGTGGAAACGCTGGAAGATTTTGGCAGCCAGGGCATGCCGCCAACCCACCGGGAGTTGCTCGATCACCTTGCATGGAAGTTTATGCATGA
>CAYZWN010000211.1:0-7460 GCA_964482185.1 uncultured Roseivirgaceae bacterium | reverse complement strand
CTTCAATCCCCTCAATCTCTTCAATCTCCTTCAATCTATTCAATCTCCTTCAATCCCCTCAATCTCTTCAATCTCCTTCAATCCCCTCAATCTCTTCAATCTCCTTCAATCTTCATCAACCTCTTCAATCTCCTTCAATCTATTCAATCCCCCCTCAATCTCAACAACAATCCTTATACGCCCTTAATATTTTATCTAAAAACTTATGCTGGTCTTCCGCCCAATGTTTGTTTGAAAAAATCTCGACTTCAATAAACCCGTTAAATACGGCACCTTCGACCCATTCCCTGATTTGTTTTATCGGAATGCATCCATCGCCCATGAGACCTCTGTCGTTGAGCATATCTGTGGTGGGGCTGAGCCAGTCGCAAATATGAAATGCAAAGAGGTTGTCATTTTCGCCACATCGGTATATTTCCGTTTCCAGATGAGCATCCCACCAGAGATGGTAAACATCTACCGCCACGCCGACATAATCAGAATTGAAGTATTCAGCCATTTCATTGGCCTGCTCCATGGTACTGATTGCCGATCGGGTGTCCGCGTACATCGGGTGAAGTGGTTCTATCGCCAGCTTCACCTTAGCCTGCTCTGCATAGGGCAAAATAGCTTCAATACCGGCTTTTATCTGATCCCTCGATTGCTCCAGGGCTATCCTGGGTTCTGCGCCACAAACAAGCACAATCATCGGACTACCAAGCGCTTCCGCTTCATCGATGGCTTTCCTGTTGTCTTCAATGGCAGTATTTCTCTTTGCGGCATCTATCGATGGGAAAAATCCACCCCGTACCAGGCTCACGATTTCCAGTCCATGAGATCTGATTAAATCGCCAGTTTTGACAATGTCACGTCCATCCAGCGTATCTCTCCATACTGATATGCCACCAACTCCGGCCTTGCCAAACTCTTCCACAGACTTTTCGATTGCCCAGGGTTTGGTAGTTATGGTATGAATACATAATCTGGAAAAATCGTTGAGCTGAGCGGCCATTATTTTATGCAATTGTAGAATGTATAATAATTTTCATTATCAATAATTCGCTGAAGGTACAAGGCAACTTCCCTTGCATGATAATCACCCCACATACTTGATTCGCCATTGGCTATTTTTGACCCCGCCGGCACATTGTCCCAACCATTGGGCTGGTGATAGATCGAATGAAGGACTAAACCCTGATGTTCGTCATTGGTACTGAGGTAGGGTTCATCCAGCAACGTGTTCATCACGGTAAGTCCTGCCTGGAAATATTTTGCTGCCACTTCCTTGTCCGCAAGCTCCAAATATTTGCCAAGTCTCAGCAAAGCCTGGGCGCCAATGGCTGCAGCAGAGCTATCCACCGGTTCAAAATCATTGTAAGGATCCGCAGGTCGATCGAGGTAGTCTCCCAATTTATGTAATGCAGGCGCGCCCGTATCCCAATAAGGAATACCACAAACTGGTGTTTGCTCAATATAGAAATCACAGGTAGCAAGAGCGCCTTTCAACATGAATGCCTCCAATTCCGACCTTCCTCCAAAAGCTGCTAATTCCTCATCCCCGATTGTATCTAAAAATTCCAGTTCTTCCGCAAAGCCCAGCATCGCCCATGCCAGTCCGCGCGTCCATGTGGAGCGACCCGTGTATCCCTGCTGCGCATTGGGGCAACGGAAATTACCGTCATTGGTGTTGAAAATCGCTTCATGAGCTGTTCGGCCCCAAACATCATAGGCATCGCGTCCTTCGCCATAGTAAATATTAAAATCAGCTGTGGACTTCATATGTTTTATCGCCCTGTCCAGCAGGTTGATGCGTACGTCATTATCTATTTGAAGTGAATGTCCCAGGGCATGGCTGAGCATCAATATTCTGCACGATCGGATGGTATCCACAAAGAGGGAGTGCGGCCCGTTGAAGGAATAAATGAAACCGCCATCTTTAGTGCTTGTCCACCTGGTTGCCTGAATTGCGCCCGATAATTTCAGCGCGAGCTCATAAAAATTTTGCTCCCACTCATTGTATGGGATTTTACCCTCTTTCATCAACCTGAGCAGGTTGCCATAGGTGGAAATATTATTAAATCCATGATCGTGCACACCGATATGGCTGACATGCGTTGCCATATCTTTTGCAGTATGTTTGCGGCCCGAATCCAGAAATGACTTATCATCTGAAACCTCGAACTGCAAAATAGCGGATCCGAATTCAAAACCCTGGGTCCATTCGGTCCAGCCGCGGGTGGAATATTTTCCATTCACCGTGAAAACAGGCGCACCCTGGCTGTGATCATATTCCTTTTCGATCAGTTTTACCTTTTCCCCGGAAAGCTGCCAGAATCGGTTGAGCTTTTCCCGAAGGGATTCGGGAGTCAAATCATAATTAATTTTTATCATAGTGGCTCTTATTTATGAAATTCTCAAAACTAGTTCGCACATTTTTTAAGAAATGTCGGAACAATATATCCGTAAACACCATTCAATGTATTTCAAAGCTAAGGCTTAAACAGAAATCCGGAGTCGGATATCTCAGGTTATTATTGGTACTTTTGCTTCATATGCACCCGAAACTCCGATGGGCTCATTCCTGCTTTTTTTCTGAACAACCTGGAAAAGTATGAGGGGTCATCGTAATTGATGGCAAAAGATATTTCCTTATTTGACAAATCGGTATAAATAAGTAGTCTTTTGGCCTCGAGCATGATGCGCTTAATGATAAATTCGCTGGCATTTTCACCGGTAATTGACTTCACAATTTTGTTGAGGTGTGCCGGGCTTTCATTGAGACGGTCGGCATATTCCTTCACCAGGTGCAATTCCTTGAAATTTTGTTCTACCAGTTTCCTGAATTTGTTCACCAATATAAATTTCGGATCTTTGATGATGTCCTTATCAAAAAAATTGCGGTTATAGAAATACCGGCATTTAAGCAGAAAAATATGCAGGTAACTTCTCAGCACATCTTCACGAATCTCAGAATCCCTTTTATAATCACGACGCAAATGCTCAATAATATCAAGCAACTCTTCGAATTCTTCCCGTCGGAGGTTTAATATCGGCTCTGGTGTGTTGTTGTTGAAGAATGGCAGGGTCATTAGAAGGTCTTCATCCTGCATGCCAAGAGAATAGAATTCGCGTGAGAAAACCAGCAAAAAACCATGGTAGTTTTCCTCTCTGGAAATGAGGTGCACCTGCCCCGGCGTAAGAAAGTGTATGCTGCTGCTTTTAATAGGAAACGTGTTGAAATCAATCATGTGCGAGCCGGCGCCATTTACAAAAATGCATATCTCGTAATAGCTATGGCGGTGTGGTTGCTCCGTTTTGTGTGGGTATTCTATATTCCGAATGGTTTTACCCTTTACCTCATACACGTGAAAGGCAATCTTCTCATTACTTTTGGGTAACTCATATATATGGATGTTCCTGAGCATTCAAATTACATTATGCCTAAATATAATCACTAAAAAACAATCTCCCATGCCGGTCACCTGGCTATCAAACTGTCTGTACCGCATTTGAAATACATGAGCTTTTAGTCACCACTAATTCCAGTATGCAGACTGCAGGGCTTCAATTACCTGATTATCCAATGTTGCTGAATACACCACCAACCTGTATTTCAGGATCAGAGGCACACTGTCTGAAAGCGGAAAAAGTTCGCCGCCCGGAAATGCCGGATTTTGCATACTGCGGGCTTTGCGCAAAATCCATTTTTCAGGAAACATCGGATTGTCTTTATGATTGATGATCACAACCCCTGCCTTACCACCCCCGGGCAATAGGCTCCCCGAAATATTCATCCATGGTCCGGCTTCAACCTGGTTTATTTGTGGTTCTACGACACCTCCGGCAGACATGAACGAAACATCAGCCGGCAATTTCATTCTAACCGAAAAACCGCCGTATCCTTTTGGATCCTTTGATCCTCCAATTTTCACGTCATTTTCCATGGCCCTGATCGCTATTTCAAAATCGACAATCCTGTAATTGTCCTTTTTGGCCAGCGTAGTGATGGTGAGATGCTCCTCCGCTATTGGTTTTACTTCCTCTTTCTCATTTAGCCATTGCATGGATTTCCAAAATATTTTTGCTTTAAGGACCATTCGGTCTTCATCTGGCTGAGAAGCCTCAACATCTTGAACATCCCACACAAAATCGCGGCATTCCCAGGCATCCCCGATTTCCTGATCACCAACCACCACCTGGTGCCATGTCCAGAAAATGCCTCGATGGTGCAGATGATCGGCCGGAAAGTCTTCCGTGATTTCAAAACCGTCCGGGGTGTATAACGGGTGCACATAATTAGCCCGCGGATACATTTCATCGATTGATTTAGTCCCGGACTGGTAGAAAAACACTTTTTCACCCTTGTCCAGAATCCAGACCCCTTCGTCTGATTTGTCGGCGGTAAATGGCTGGGCTTCGGCCACAAAAACCATTGCCAAAAATATCACTGTGAAGAAGGCTGTTACTTTCATCATCATGGATTTTAAGAAAAACACTATAATTTAAAAAAGCAACCAGGAGTGAGGCCGGATTGCTTTTTATAAGATCATAAAACCAGGAATCAGAACTCCCTGATTTTAATATTTCTGAAATGTACGGTATTGCCATGGTCCTGAAGCAGAATGTGCCCTGCGGGTATCTGGCCGAAATTCTCCCAATTTTTGTATTTAGAATAAGCAACAAGGGCTTTAAACATCTGGCTCATCCGGTCAAATTCCACAACTTTCAATTCATTCAGCCAATGCTCTACATGACCATCTTTCACTACGATCCTTGCGCGATTCCACTTACCCACTCCATTAAATACCTTGTTTCGGCCGGGAACCGTCAGATTGTCCGCGCGAATGAGGTCGTATAAAGAACCTATTGTGCGGTTGCCCTCAACACCTTTCTTTGCATCGGGGTGTTTGGCGTCATCGAGAATCTGGAATTCAAGACCAATAGCCGAGCCGGTGCCTTTGTTCAATTCCGGATCAACAAAATATTTGATACCACTATTCGCACCTTCCGTAATACTAAAGTCAACAATTAACTCAAAATTGCTGAATGTTTCCCTGGTAATGATATCTCCACCATGTCTCGATTCTCCTCCGCCTGATTCCAGCACAGTCAGCACACCATCATTCATTTCCCATCCTTTTTCCGGGAAGCTTTCAGATTTGGCACTACGCCAGCCATCTGTAGTCTTACCATCCCAAAGCAGTCTCCAACCCTTTCTTTTTTCAGAATCAGTAAGGGTATTGGGAATGTAATTGATTTCCCCGACCTGCGGATCCATTGGCCATCTCTCCTTTTCAAGATCGGTGGTCTTGATGCGGATATTGCGCCAGCGAACCTCAGAGCCTTCCTGCTCCTGACTTCGTATGCTGTGCACCTGCAAGGCAATGAATCCCTCCGCAGTTTCGTCATCAACAAGATTTGCTGTGTTGATGCCATTGATCCAAATCCGTATTTCATGACCTATGGCTTCAATGCGATATTTGTTCCATGCGCCATTCACGAAGGCCTTCTGCCCTTTCGGATTATCGCTCAGGGGATACAGCCAGCCTCTTCTGGCTTCGTCATAAACGCCGCCACTCCAGGCGCGTGGGCTTGGATCAATTTCAGCCTGATAGCCATGTACCCTGCCATTGTTGTAGTCAGGCTTGCTAAGGCTTCTGAACTGAATACCGGAGTTGAGTCGGGCATCAACCCTGACCTCTACCTCAAAAATGAAATCACCGTAAATCTTTTCTGTAGCCATGAAGCTGTTGGGGGTATTGAGGGTAGATATACCTACGATCTGGTCACCTTCTACCTGGTATTTGGCCTGACCATTGAGTTGTTTCCATCCGGTAAAGTCTTTACCGTTGAAAAGGCTTTGCCAACCGTCTTGTGCAGATATTGGAATTGCACACGTGAAACAAAGCATCGCGATTAAGAGGAACTTTTTCATAATATTGGATTTCTGTGTTTAATATGACGACTTAAAATTGGTGTTTTTATACATTACAATCAAGAAGAAACTGAATAATTGATTGCACAGACGATTCGGGAATACAATGAGTCTATTCCATCCTCCCAATATTTCAATTATGCGCACCCGACTGCCATGATGTTAAATACTTTTCCGGCAAATGGGGGTAATCGTCCTGCTCTTCGTCATTATACAGTGCGGTTTGAATTCCATTAACGATTCTTCCCGTCACCTTTGATCTAAAATTGGTATTCGAGGTAGCATCAAAACATAACTGAATGTATTTTTCCAGCACAGTAAAAAAATCGGTCTCATTCCTGATTCTCCCCATTTTCCTGTTTTCATTTCTTCTTTTTTCTAATTGCGGCAATGATAATGGCGAAGAGCCGGATCCGGACGAACCGCCAGTCGATTCGTTTTTTAAGGTGACGGTAAATCCGGCCACAACTTACCAGGAAATGCTTGGCTTTGGCGGTGCGCTCACCTGGTATTGCGACCGGGTGACAAGCAGTTCTAAAAAAGAAGAGCTTTACGATCTGATGTTCAATGATCTGGGTATGGATATGCTGAGATTGAAAAACTGGTATTATCCCACAAATTACCCGGAAAATAAATCAACCGCCGAAATGGAGGTCAGTTGGTTTAAACAGCATTTTGATGCGACAAATATTTTGTTTGATGTGGCAAAACAGAAAGACCCGACCATGAAGGTGCTTTTTAGTTCGTGGGGCCCTCCATCAACATTAAAATCGAACAATTCGCTATACGAAGGCACGCTTAAGAAAAATGACAATGGCGAATTCATCTATGATGAGTTTGCCACATATATGGAAGATGTCATGAACAATATCACTTTCAACCCGGATTATCTCAGTTTTCAGAATGAGCCTTCCTACACCAATCCGGGCTGGGAGACCTGTGAATGGCGGCCTTCAGAAACACCTATCTTCCCGGGGTACGACATCGCCTTCGACATGGTTTATGACAAAATCAAAGACAAAGCCAACCCGCCTGTTATGATCGGTTCGGAATCTGCCAACCTGGGCAACAGTTCGTTTGGCAATACATTTTCAACTTTTGCAGATAAGTTAAAGGACAAAAGCTATCTGGGTATGCACGCCTACCATCCTTATAATCTGAATGAATCGAGCACGACAAGCAATATGGAATTGTCCCTCAGAGTGCTGGAAAATTATCAGGAGCGACCAAACATAATGTCAGAATATTCAGGAATGTCGTGGTTTAAAACTGCTCAATTCATTAACAGAACACTGTTTATTGCCAATAGTTCAGCGTACATCTATTGGGAACTGATGTGGGATGAAAATAATGATTTTGCAATGATCAAGGTATCATCTACAGGCAACTATGAGGTGACGCCATTTTACTATCTTATCAAGCATTACGCAAAGCACGTAAGTGAAGGTTATAAAAGAATAGATCTTAGCTCAGAGATATCCACCGTGGATGCTGTTTCGTTTATCAGTCCGGCGGAGGATAAGATCACCTGTGTTTTGCTCAATCC
>CAYZWN010000210.1:0-7471 GCA_964482185.1 uncultured Roseivirgaceae bacterium | reverse complement strand
AAAAGTGAGGACCTGGAGTTTATAGACAAAAACTAATTAAAACCCGGACTTGCTAAGTTGGTTATACCAAATCATCGCGCTAATTATATCAGATTGCCATACTTTGATTGCTAATATTATCACCATTTATAAACCCCTAAATCATGAAAAAACCACTCACTTTGTTGCTGACCATGATGACATTTCTCGCATTCGGACAACAGGATTTCAATGGTCTGAACACCAATCTTTCAAATCTGTACCGCACCAGCAACGCCAAAACCAGAAGCATCTCACCGGAAAACTTTACCGGTGAAAAAGGGAAAGGAGGCATGGCCAAACTTGGCGAAGGTGCGGCATCCCATGAAGCACGTGAACTGGGCCAGGGATGGAAAGTAAGCCCATACATCGTCATTGAACCGGGCCAAACCTACACTTTGGCCGAAATGGAAGGCCCGGGATGCATTCAGCACATCTGGATGACCCCCACCGGCACATGGAGATTTTACATATTTCGCATTTACTGGGATGACGAAAAGGAGCCTTCTGTCGAAGTGCCTGTCGGCGATTTCTTCGGTATGGGCTGGGGCGAATACGCGCATCTGAATTCCCTGGCAATGTGCGTGAATCCCGGAAGAGCCTTTAATAGTTATTGGCAAATGCCATTTCGGAAAAAGTGTAAAATCACCATGGAAAATATTGATGTGAAGCCTACAAGGCTGTATTATCAAATCGACTATGCGCTGGCAGAAGTGCCCGAAGATGCAGCCTATTTCCATGCACAATTCAGAAGACCAAGACCGGACAGAGACAAGGAGGCCTACACAATCATCGATAACATCAAAGGCAAAGGACAATATGTGGGCACGTATATGGCCTGGCAGGTAAATAACGATGGCTGGTGGGGAGAAGGTGAAATAAAGTTTTACATGGATGGAGATAAGCAGTTTCCCACAATCTGCGGCACAGGTACTGAAGACTATTTTTGCGGATCGTACAATTTTGATGTGAAAGGTCAATATACTGAATTCAGCACACCCTATGCCGGCCTCCACCAGGTGATCAGGCCGGATGGCACATACAAAGCCAATACCCGTTTTGGATTATACCGATGGCACATCACCGACCCTGTTCGATTCGAAAAAGATTTAAAGATTACCATGCAGGATCTCGGATGGAGAAGTGAAGGGCGCTATCTGCGTCAGGAAAGCGACATTGCATCGGTAGCGTACTGGTACCAGACAGAGCCGCACCATCCTTTTCCTCCACTTCCGAAAAAAGACGATCTGGAGGTGAGATAAGTGTAGGAGGGGTACTTATAACCTCTCTTTCGCTAAGTCACTAACGAAAAAGCAAATATAATGACGAAGCGATAGAAGGGAAATGCTGAATAAAACTCAGAATACAATAACACATTGTTATTGTAGTTGATGATATGGTAACCCGTTCAGTTCCTTTTTATCCCGAAATACAACGGATGATATCTGAGTTTATCGGTCGGTTATAACTACAGGCAATATAATCGATAATCCAGGACACTCAACCTCTACCACCTTAGGCCATCTGAACGCCACAGATGCCTGTAATGTGGAGTTTATCAGGATTGATGATTAGTCGGAAATGCCCGAACAGGCCAAAGATATTCTGATAGAACGTGGGTTTAAATTGTTACCGCCATTTTCGGCGTTCCGCATTTTGATAAACGCCACCTTAAAATGGTATTTTATCCTAAAAATTAGTTCTGATGCAGTACCCTTACATTGATGGCGCTCAGGCCCTTTTTGCCCTGTTGCACATCAAACTCAACGCGATCATCTTCCGCGATTTCGTCGATGAGCCCTGTTGAATGCACAAAAATATCTGCGCCAGCCCCGGCAGGCTTTATAAAACCAAACTTCTTTTCTTCATTGATAAATTTTACTTTTCCTTTCATGTTTTTTTGATATTTAATTGTTAATACTTTTTCTTTTCAAAATTCCTGCCTTGATGACTAAACAAACGGATGCTCAACTGTGGCGAGCTGCGTGGCAGATTTTTTAATTATGTTTTTGAGATATTGTCGCTCATCCAGATCGCACATGGAAATGGCTGAACCAGTTGAGCCTGCCCTGCCCGTTCTTCCGATGCGGTGGGTATAAGTTTCGACCGTTTCGGGTAACTCATAGTTGATGACAAAAGGTAAATCAATGATATCGATGCCTCTTGCTGCGATATCTGTTGCGACGAGTACTCTGATCGATTTGTTCTTAAAATTACTCAGAGCACGCTGTCTGGCAGATTGCGACTTGTTCCCATGAATCGCATCTGCAGTGATGCCTGATTTATTCAGATGCAGGGCTATTTTGTTTGCACCGTGCTTGGTTCTTGAAAAAACCAGGACATTGCGCATCCTTTGCTCTGAAATAAGATGATTCAGAAGCTTTCTTTTATTATTTTTTTGCACATGATATACAAATTGCCTGATGTCCGCTTTGGATGCTTCCGAGCCCTCCACTTCGATTTTTACAGGCTGCCTCATGATACTATTAACCAGCTTTTGAATCTCAACCGGCATAGTTGCCGAAAAGAAAATATTCTGCCTCTGTTCCGGAGTTTTGGCAATTATCTTCCGGATATCATGGATAAACCCCATGTCCAGCATTCTGTCGGCCTCATCAAGCACGAGAATCCGAAGACTTTTCAGACTGATAATGCCCTGATTCATCAGATCAAGCAATCTGCCGGGGGTTGCAACAAGAATATCCACACCCCTCCGTATTTGCTGCACCTGATTATGCTGTGAAACCCCACCGAATATAACCGCATGACGCATCGACATATTTTTCCCATAAAACCTAAGGTTGTCAGCTACCTGCGTAGCCAGCTCCCGGGTTGGTGTTAATATGAGTGCTTTTATACCGTTACTGTGCTTTTCCTTGCTTAAAACCTGAAGTATCGGGATGCAAAAGGCGGCAGTTTTGCCTGTTCCGGTTTGCGCGATGCCGATCACATCTTTGTTTGCAATAATTGGTGGAATGGCTTCTTTTTGAATTGGTGTGGGGATATGATAGTTTTTTTGTTGAAGCGCTTTAAGGATGGCTTCATCAAGACCTAAATGAGTAAATGACATAAAATATTTTAATGAATGAGTATCATGCAGACCACCCGGTCCGATGTTCATTGGAAAAACAGAAAAAGTTCAGTTGATATCTGACGGCTTTAACACGTATGTAGCTCCAATCTTGAATTGGGGAGAAATTAAGTGACTACGGTTCGGAGGAAATCTTTACGGCAGTGAATTCAATCATCCACAATTTACGGGCACAAAGGTATGTAATACTTTTATCCCATCCTACACATATTGGAAAATAACCATGAAAACACCTTGATCGTCATTGCATGACCTATATTTTCTATATCGATATGATCACCCAGGCACTTAAATTTATTGAAGGTTAAATTCACTGTCAATTGGGTAAGAGCAGGTCAATTAAGGGAGGATCACCCGGAATTTTTTAAATAAAAAAGGAGGCATAGCCTCCTCAAGTATAATAATTGTGGTTTTTTTCTTTATTTATAGAAGAAAAGTGACCCCGATAGTACCGGCTCCTAATACGTTACCACCTCCAACTTCCAGGCTGATACCTATTTTTTCACTAACAAAATATCGCCCACCGAGGTGAAATCCCAAAGATAATCCTCCGTCACCACTGCCGCTATATGAGCCGGAAGTACCACTTCCTTCCCACTTCGTTTCCCAAAAAAAGTAACCCAGACCAAGGCCTGCGTATAAATCCCACTTATCGTTAACTTCCAGCAATTCATTGAAATGATAACTTCCCCTGACCAGAAGGCCAAAAATCGTATGATTCCATGAGCTTCCGCTATATTTTTCAGATTTTGATTGGTATGAAAAGCTGCCCCCAACCGTAATATTATCAGCAACCGGAGCCTCATACCTGACAAAAATTGGTATTCCCCAACCTGATATCCCGAAGCCGGCAGATAATAATTTTACTTTATCTTCATAGGGATTAAATTGGGCCTGAGCATTGTGAAAAGTAGCAAATGCGGCTAGTAAACAAATTGTGACGATAATCTTTTTCGTTTCTTAGTTAGGTTTATAGGTGGTTAAACAATCTTGTATAATGCTAAAAGTATAAAATACATTTTTAAATTTCACTTTTTCAGCACTAAATATCATTATTCTTTCAATACTGCTGCCTTCGGAAGAAATTTTATGATCCTAATTAAAGCGACATCAATTCAGCTTCCTGAACCGGAGAGTTAGTGTAAACCACTCCATTCAAAATCGATTTTGCATCCATCGGGCTCAATCTACAGTTTAACCAATAAAAAGGTATAAAAGCGTTGTTTGTACGTTTTTTCCTCAGAAATTTGTTGCATATTTCTAACTCAAACTTAATGCTATGGAATTCCCGACTGTATTCTCAAAAATGATCCTGGTTTTTGCTCTCATTTTCGTATTCGCAGGAACTGTACTTTCCAAAGATTCAACTTTGGGAATAAGAGCTATTTCCTTTAACATCAGGATGAATTTTGCTGACGATGGCATCAATAACTGGGAAAACAGGAAGCAACTTGTCATTGAAACTTTGCAAAACAGGAATGCAGACCTGATCGGCATGCAGGAAGTTACCTCAGAGCAGTATCTTTTTCTGAAAGACCAGCTGACAGGTTATAATTCCTATGCTGTCGGCCGCAAAGATGGCGCACTGGAAGACGAAATCATGGCCATATTTTACAAACCGAATTTTGATTTACTTGCTGATTCTACAATCTGGTTGTCTGAGAATCCAACCGAGGTTGGCAGCAAAAGCTGGGATGCAGCCCTTTATCGCACTGTTTCATGGATCAGGGTGAAAGACCCGGAATCCGGAGTGGAATTTAGTTTTTACAATACCCACTTTGACCACAGAGGACAGGTAGCAAGGGAACAAAGCGCAAAATTAATCCATAGGTTAATTGCAGAAACTGCGAATAAAAAACCGTTTATTCTGGCCGGTGACTTTAATATTATCAAAATCCAGGAGCCCTACAAGATCCTGACAAGCATATGGAAAGGTTGCTACCTATTGAGAGATGCCCGGGATGTGTCTGCAAAACCACATGAAGGTGGCGAAGTAACCTACAACGGATTTAAGGATGAAGGTGGCAGCATCATCGACTTTATATTTGTTTCCGATGGCATCACCGTGCATGAACATCGATATCTGAATGTTAAGCAAGGAGATGTTTTTATTTCAGACCATTATCCTGTGGAGGCAACGCTGGTGGTAGGCAGCAAATCAATCAGCCGGAGCGGAAAAGGATACAATCTATATTAAACCCACGCGCATCACATACATATCCGCTGTAATGTAAAGCATCGTTCCCTGGTTTCCGATGGCACAATTGGAAGTTGCCTGTCCGGTTTTGATTTTGCCCAACACCTTGCCGGAATCATCGAAAATCCAGATGCCGCCTGGTCCTGAAGCAAAGATATTGCCCATGGAATCTACTTTCAATCCATCAGGTAAGCCTTTTTCTTTTCCAATAAGCTCAGTCGCATCATGGAATATCCGACCGGACACGATATCGCCATTTTCATCGATAGCGTATTCCATCCATATAGCCTTTTCAGGATCGGAATTGGCCACATACAACTTTTTAAAATCAGGCGAAAAAGCAATGCCATTTGGCCGGGATAGCTCGTCTGTTAGCAGTACCGGGCCTGCTGTTTCCGTGTATCTGTAAACACCCTGAAAATCCAGTTCCTTCAGGGGATCATCCATGCGATATTCAAGGCCATAAGCGGGATCGGTGAAATATAATGCCCCATTTTTGTGATAACAGGCATCGTTGGGGCTATTAAACTTTTTTCCTTCAAATTGATCAGCAACTGTCTCAAATACCGGTTCCGGTTCCATCACACCGGCAAGCATCCTGGCAACCCGGCGATCTCCATGCTGGCAAAGGATCAGCTTACCTTGATGATCAAGTAACAAGCCATTTGAACCAATCTCTCCTCCCCTTGGCACTGATCCGGTGTATCCGGAGGGCTTGAGATACAATTTATGTCCCTCATCCTGAGTCCATAGGTAAATCTCGTTAGGCGGAATGTCGCTGAAAATAAGGCCAAGCCCGTCAATCCAAAGAGGCCCTTCCGTCCAGTCGAATCCTTCTGCGATGATCTCAACTTTTGTATCCGCGGCAATGATAGCATCCAGCGCCGGCGATAAGCGCTCTACATGTGGCTGGAATATTTCTGAAGAATCCGGCAAAGAATTTTGCTCTTTCACACTTCCGGTGGTACATGCTGCAAAACCTAAAACGATCAGTAATTTTTTCATGTCTTATCAATGATTCTTCGTAAATAGTTAATCTGGCCCAAATGGTAATTCAAATGTGAAATGAGGTGTATCAGGAAATATGCGCAGGTCATAGGATGACCAAAAACTTCAACCGGATAGGTTTCTGCCAGGCGCTCGGCCGGCATTTTTTTTAGCGCCTGCCCAGTGACCTGACGGGTTTCTTCTATCATTACAAGCAACCGGATTTTCGGCACATTTCTACTGCTAAATTCAGCTTCCCGGTCGCGCACGTATCCCGAATTGCCAATGACAGCTCCAATAAAATGATTGAGATTGCCAACCAGATGCAAGCAGAGATTTCCGGCAGAATTGGATATATCACCCCTGTTTTCCCATAAATTGGCTTCCCTGCTAAATAATTCGATTTCAGTATGGAGTTTGCCCAGATCCCTGTCAAGCAAACTGATGATCACATCCATATCTTTCATAACACTGAACAGTAAAAGATAATATTACACATTTTTAAGCTTATTCTCACCCTGTGCAAAAAACCTGAAAGCAATTATTAGATCATTTGGTCGAACAATGCGATTAATTGCTTTATTTTGCCCGGCGATTTTATTCAGCAGCAATATAAATGCATAAAAAAGCGGAATTCAAATTCATGAAAAAGGGCACATTCCTGGTGCACAGTTCTAACGCTATATCATTTGAAAATTCTATTCAATAAAATAAAAATTACACATGAAAATTAAATTGGCTCTATTCACGGTTTTGCTTGGATTTTTCCTGGGAGCTTGCAAATCGCCCATGAAAATTTATTCAAAATATGACAAGAAGACGGACTTTACAGTTTATAAGACTTTTGATTTTTATGAAGTTACAGAAGAGCACCTTATGATGAAGGAAGTGAATAAACGCAGGCTGCTCATGGCAATAGAGTTGGAGCTCGGCATGAAAGGCATGAGACGAAACAACCATGATCCTGATCTGATGATCAACCTGTATTCGTATTTCAACATGGTTCAAAATACCACCGCCGGCAATCAGTCTGCAGTCGGCTATTATGGTGCGGCAACACCTTATGGAACGGCCGTTGGCATTTCTGTTTCTCCGCCAAGATCATTCAGTGCTTACAACGCAAGCGGTGTCGTGACCATCCACCTTGTTGACAAGGAAAAAAACGAGCTTGTCCTGGA
>CAYZWN010000209.1:6874-7496 GCA_964482185.1 uncultured Roseivirgaceae bacterium | reverse complement strand
GAAGGCTTGAACAGTAAGCACCACAAGTTACGCTGCGCTAAACTTGCGGGAGGAGTTATTTGACGATTTCGGAATAGCTTCGTCAATGATGAAGTTTACCTGCAAATTTCGTTGTGAAAAACTCGTAAAAATCCATGAATCGCAGGGAGCAGACATATTGATAATATGCGCAATGCGGCTAACCACTCTTTAAGGGCAATAGCTCCCGGATAAGATCATAAAACGAAACAACTTAAAGTCATGAATATTCCTTATTCAAGGAAAGGCTTTTATTAACAAAGCAGCCCGTAGTTCCGGGCTGCCAGTTTGGTTGTTTAGCTCAGCTGATGTAAAATGCTGCTTTTATACCAGTTATTTCTCATCAAGATTTGCAGTAGTCGATGCGTTTTCTCCGCATCTGATCTCAACGATGGAGTCACATTCGCCATCGCCATAATCGATTACACATGTTCGTTCCCTGGTCATGATTTGTTTGGTTCCCTGTACCGGAATACGGATTCTAAGGTTGTTTCGGCAATTTCGTTTGTAAACGAGATCCGAGAGCACTTCAGTCTTGTAGGCAATACCTCTCCGGTTCATGCCTGATGCAACACTGCCGGCAAGAATATGAAATTCATCCATC
>CAYZWN010000209.1:0-6864 GCA_964482185.1 uncultured Roseivirgaceae bacterium | reverse complement strand
CCTAACCCAAACCCTTACTTTGTCAACCTGTCGTGTCGCAAAGGTTTCATCGGGCCACGTCACCTTGCCATCTTTCAGTGTGATATGGAATGTAGGATTGGCCTCCAGCGATTCTGAAATGTTTATCACTGTCCTCAATCCTTCGATATGTCTTCGATTTACAAAGTAATTTCGAAAAGTAACCGTCCATTTAGAACCAGGAACAAATCTATGTCCGGTATAAGTAATGAAGATAATGCCACTGCGAACCACTCCATTCGGCCCTTTACATCCGTCTCCAAAGTCAATAGTAATGGTCTTATTTTCTTTGTCGTGGGTAATCATGGCACATTGGCACCTGTCATCTTCAACGGCTTCAATTCTTCCACCCGAATTGGTTTCGGCCAGCCCCATAATGCCGGAGGTTATGTCATCAATTTCATCAAAATCGGATTGTGCGACAGAAATGGATTCCGCCTCCTTCGTGGCTTCATCAATCTCAATTGGTACATTCCCGGTGTCGTCGCTAGTACAAGCCGAAATAAATACGATGGCTGCCACACCCAAAATCCACAGGGCTTTTGCAGCTGATTCAGTTTTTAATTCAAATTTTTTCATGATTGTTTTTTTGTTGATTTCCAGTTAGAGTGAGGTGTGCCAAAAAGGTTTAATGAAGCATTGCAATTTTGTTCTACCCCGGTAGAAGTTTAACCTGTGTACCCAATATGATTATTTGTATATTGGACGCACAAAAGTGATTACTAAAAAAATCATCTGTTATGCAAATATTCCGGAATTCATTTACTAAAATCATCGCCACAATCGGCCCCGCGAGCAATAATCCTGAAACACTCCAAAAAATGATCATGGAGGGTCTTGATGTCTGCCGGCTCAACTTTTCACACGGCTCACATGAGGATCATGAAAAATCCATCGAAATCATCCGGAACCTCAACGAGCAGATGCACACCAATGTGGCAACGCTGGCTGATTTGCAAGGTCCGAAACTACGCATTGGCGAACTGGAAAACAATCAGTTTTTTCTCAATGACGGGGATATAATCCGTTTTGTTTCCGAGCGATGCATCGGCACGCCAGAGAAGGTGTACATGAGCTATAAACAATTTCCGATCGATGTGATGCCCGGAGAGATGGTGCTTATTGACGATGGCAAAATAAAGCTCGAAGTTGTGGATACCAACAGAATCGACGTCGTGACGCTGAAGGTGATTAGCGGAGGAATGCTGTCATCAAAAAAAGGAGTGAATTTGCCCAACACAAGAATATCACTTCCAAGCCTTACCGAAAAAGACCTGATCGACGTGGAATTTGCCCTCCGGCACGACATCCAGTGGATAGCGCTTTCGTTTGTCAGGACAGTGAGAGATATCCTGGACTTGAAGGAGATTGTAAGCAAAACCGGAAAGATGGTGCGCGTGATTGCCAAAATTGAAAAACCCGAGGCAATTGAAAATATCGATGAAATATTGGATCAGGCCGATGGCGTGATGGTGGCTCGCGGAGACCTGGGAGTGGAAACGCCATTCGATAAGGTGCCGGTATTGCAAAAAGAACTCGTGCGAAAGTGTCTCACCCGAGGCAAACCTGTGATCATCGCCACGCAAATGATGGAAGGTATGATAACAAATTTTCTGCCTACCAGAGCGGAAGCTACTGATGTTTCCAATGCCGTGCTCGACGGAGCGGATGCAGTGATGCTCAGCGGCGAAACGTCGGTCGGCAAATACCCTGTTGAGGTGATCAGGAATATGCAAAAGGTCATTTCATCGACCGAATCCAGCAGTTTTTATCTGAGTCATGATCACACGCCTCAAAAAGGCAGCGAGTTTTATATCCCGGAATCTGTTAGCTATCACGCTTGCAAAATCGCTGAAAAGATCGAAGCTGCCGGAATAGTCGTTTTTACTTACGGAGGCGGAACGGCCATCAAAATAGCGAGCTACCGGCCAAATGCCCGAATCTTCGCCTTTACATCAGATGACCTGGTAAAAAAGCAACTTTCACTGGTAAGAGGTGTGGAGGGTTTTGAAATCGATAAAAAAATAGATATCCATGATGCCATTAATCATTCTATGGAATCGCTCAAAAAGGCGCGGTTTATCAAGCCGGGGGATAAGCTTGTTTATGTGGCCGGCATTCCAATGATCAGGCGCGAGGCGGTAAACACCATCAGCATCATGGAGGTGCCTTAGCAGAGGAAACCCCTGATAGCGAGGAATCCTTAGTGGGTTTTGCGCACTTTTTTCTTTTATAATGATGAAGCCGGGTGCCGGTAAATAGCTCAAGTTTCGCAACTTTTAAATTATATTGATATGCATGTATTTATCATAGCATAAAATGTACAATGCGTTGATTTTTAGCCATATAAAAATTCCGTTTGCTATTAATCAATTTGTGATACAGCGACTTCTTTGCCCTTTTTGCAGTTTTATTTTTTACGACAAGGGCCACAAAGGAAAACACAAAGTACGCAAAGTTTTAAACAATTGAATTACAGGCAGTTAATATGTTTTTATTTATCTGCGAAACTTGAGTTAATATGTTGCCTTTTGAGTAAATAAAAGGACGAAGCAATGTCAGATAAGGAACCCTCATTATTTCTATTCCTGTAGGAGAAATATGTTTTTAACACATAATTTTGATATTTCACACAAGCTGTTTTAATAAGCGCGCTTTTCACTAAATTGTCATCTGAATCAGAATATCAATTGTATGATGGATAGATTATTTATTAAGGGCACGGAAGAAACTCCGGAAATCATCTTTGATAAGGAAGCAGGGGAGTTTAGCCTTAAGGGAAAGTCATATATGGAGGATGCCACTTCGCACTATACAAGAGTAATCCATTGGCTGGAAGAATACTGCAAAAATCCCAATGATAAAACAGTTTTTAAGTTCGAACTGGAATACGTAAATACCGCCTCATCCAAAATCGTTCATGACATTCTGAACGTGCTGGATAATTTGTTTCTCGATGGATCGGATGTTTTGATCGAATGGCATTATTATGAAGACGATGAGGATATGGAGGATCTCGGAAAGGAATACAAGGAAATTTATGAGGTGCCTTTCAAATACGAAAAACTTCGCTATGAAGGCCCGCGGCATTTATTCGATGTTGACTGACACCAAAAAGGCCCGCCATCCGGCAAGCCTTTGATAAATACTACTGATATTTAAACATACACCGGGTTAAACTCCGGCCAGTTTTTGCCTTCCGACAAATATTCTCTCCACAAGCTTTTCATCTGCAAAATAGGAAGCAGGGTTCTCACTTGAATGCAGAATCCATTTGTGCAAGGGATGCCGGAAGGCTTTCACCTCTACATCTGCTATTCCATTCTGGACAATTCTCAGACTTACAGTAGGACTAACGAGCGCAGTTGGGGGCACATCATCTACAAAGTCGGTACCGTTTATGTAGCGTATGTCGCTCAGGTATTCAGCGACTGAAGCCGAATCGGCGGACACACCAAAAATGCTCCACTTATCATCCTCCCGGTTTAGCACAAAGGCGCTGTCAGCGGGATAGTTAAATTGAATAGAAGCTATAGAATCAGTGGTGAGCGACAGCATTTTTTTGTTCCTGAAATCACCTGAACGGGCATTGATCGACATGCCCATGAAGTTTTCCGCAACATACACCGAGTTTTCTTTATAAGGACGTACGTAGCTGTAAAACTGCTGCATGCCTCCGCGGCCACCCATCATCTGCTGTTGCTGCAAAGCCTGCTGGTCAAAACCAAACCGGCCAATTACCAGGTCGAGCGTATTTTTTGAGCCTTCAAAAACCTGAATCCTGGTTCCCGAGGTATCCACCTGATATTCTTTCCATTTTTCAGGACTTTTGGCAGCGACCCTTGAGGGCTTGATCGTAAGCAGTGAATTCAGGGTGCCTTTGACGCTGCTTTTTTGCGCTTCGGCAAATTTGCCATCGCCAATGGAAACCTTCCATGCATTTTGTTCTTTAATCAGTTCCAGATTTTCGTCCCGGCCATCGATCAGTATCCGTGTTACTTTAGCCGTATCGATGGTCACGATTTCAGCTTTAAAGGATTTGCTCCTGGGTTTTTTCCCAAAAAATTCAATACCCAGGTAAACGAGCACCAGCAAAGCCAGCACCCCGATCAATTTTATACTCGAAATATTCTTTAACATGATGATTCAGTTTTGGTCATTAATAATTTCCCTGTATCCATGCCTGGCGCTTTCTGGCAAATCGCTGCTTTCTGTAAATGGCAATGCCGATGATCAGGAGGATTGGTATAACCACGTTTCCATACTTATAAAGATTGCGCTTCGTGTCATCGATCTGCTCAAGCGGCCTTGATGTTATCCCTTTGGTGCGCAAGTCGATGAGCCCTGTATCATCAGACAGCCAGTCGATGGCATTGCTGGCCAGGTTCACGTTGTCAGGATTCACCTGCTGCTGTTGCTGTCCTTCTCCATTTACGGCAAAGCTGCCATTGGCGATCACTACCATTTTTGAGAATCCCGTGCCTGTGAGCGGGCCGGATGCTGCAAGCGCTACGACCTGGCCTGGTGCGGTAAAGTCGCTATCTGACCATTCCTTACTGATATCGATAAATACCGGCGGGCTGACCACGCCGGAATTATCTGAAGAAAAAATCAAAGGCTCATAACGTACCGTCGTATCCTTTGGCAGGTAGGATATCGAACTTACAAATGGCATGATAACGCCTTCCAATCCCTTTACAGTCGGGTGTTCAGAAAAATTGGCAAGTATTGGAAAATAGGGGAACTGTATCTGCCGGTTGATGCGGAACATACCGCGCTGCTCTACGGCGTTGACAGCCCCACAGTTCGCATCGATCACGTACTGGCTGTTGAGCGTAATGCCCTTATCGGCAAGCCAGCCCATGATGCCGATATCCGGCAGCGTGCTGAGGTATTGCGACTGCAAATCAGACTGCAGGTTGTTGTAGGCCAGATAAATGCCACCTCCGGAATTTAAATACTTATCCAGTTTGGCAAGGTGGCCATCAGGAAAGGTATCAGTCGGGTTAATGATAGCTATAGCCTTATAGTAGACAGGGATGTCAGCTGTGTCAGGGATGGAATACGGCTCAACATCATACAGCACAGAAAGTTGCTGTAACACTTCGATGGATGCATTTGGTGAGGGCTCGCCATGGCCCTGGAGGAAGGCAACCTTAGGTTTGTCGAGCACTGAAATCTTTTTAATAGCGGTGGTGAGCGCGTATTCCATGCTGGCTCCGGGCTGCACCACGGGAATCAATTCGTTTTTTTCACCCATCTGCACCACGGCGCCAAGATAAGCCCGCATCTGCTTTACCTGGTCTTTTTCGGTAATGTTCACCATCAGTGGGCTCACGCCTTTTTGCTGGGCTTTTTGCTCTTCGGCTTCATTCTCATTTGGGTTTATAAACTCAAAGACCACATTTCCATCCGACCGGTTTTCGTATTCCACAAGCAGGTCCTGAAAATCTTTCCTTACCTTCTGTAACTGCGGAGGCAGGTCTTTGGTGAAATATGCCGTCACCGTAACAACCTCATCCAGATCAGTGAGAATATCTTTGGTGGCTTTGCTCAGTGTGTAGCGCTTGTCGGCAGTGAAATCGAGTCTCATGTACAGCTTCTCCGAGATCATATTGATCACGATCAGGATACCGATAAATATCAAAAGTTGACTTATTACTTTACTTCTTTTCATCTTCTCAGGTCGTTTTGATTAGTTGTGCCAGTTTCTTTTTGACAGCATGGTTTGCGAAAGTACCAGGCCGGCAAGGATGAAACTTCCAAAGTAGATTATATCCCGCGTGTCCACGACACCACGGCTCATCGAGTCAAAATGCGTTCTTGCACTCAGGTAATCAAGGATGCCCCCAATCATTCCGGTGTTTCCGGAAGCCATGAGCTGAAACAGAATGTGGAAGAAAATTCCGATAATCAATGCTACCAGGAATGCCACAATCTGGTTGTTGGTGAGGCTGCTGGCAAAAATTCCAATGCTGATGTACATGGCGCTGAGCAGCAACAATCCAAAATAACCGCCGATAATGGCGCCGTGATCTGCATTGCCTAATTTTGCAACCGTCCAATAATAAGGCAGTGTACACGCCAGCGCAATGGCCAGCAGCAGCACGCTGGCAAGAAATTTACCTGAAACAATCTGCCAGTCAGACACGGCCTTCGTGCTGAGCAGTTCGATCGTTCCCGATTTGTTTTCCTCCGCCAGCGACCTCATGGTAATGGCCGGAATAAAGAAAAACAAAGTCCAGTAGCTGATGCCAAAGAACACCTGCAAGTCGGCCTGACCGCTCAGGAACACATTGCCGCCGCTAAAAAGCCACGTAAAAAAGCCGCTCAATCCCAGGAAGATCACAATGATCACATAGGCAATGAGCGAGTCAAAGTAAGAGGTCAATTCCCGTCTTGTGATAACCCAGATACTTTTCATATACTATAAGTTTTTGTTTATAATGATAAAAAATGAATTAAGAACCATCGAATTCTTCGCGTCTTCCTAATTCGTCACCTCTCTGAACACATCCTCGAGTTTGGTTTCAATGCCTGTCATTTCGAGCAGGTACCACTTGTTTTTCACGCAGCAGTCAAACACTTCCTTTTTCGATGTCAGTTCAGGCTTGCTCTGTACAAGGAAGTAATTTTTCTTGTCCTTCAGTTCTTTCACAGATTCCACGGAAGCCAGACCGAGCAGTTTCTTTTTCACGTCCCCGTCGTTGGATGTTTCGATCTGCACCTTAATCATTTCCTTGCCCTGCGCCTGTCCGCGAAGGGTTTCGGAGGTGCCGTCAGCTACGATTTTCCCGCGATTTATGATCAGGATGCGGTCGCAGGTGGCTTCCACTTCCGACAGGA
>CAYZWN010000208.1:0-7583 GCA_964482185.1 uncultured Roseivirgaceae bacterium | reverse complement strand
GTAAAGGCGAACAATATGCCGCCGGCTGACCGCTGCCACGACTTGTCCAGATCGTCTCGCCCGTCATCCGGTTTAGCGCAACAATATTGTGTTCCTTACCGCCCGGAGTGCAATACAGTATGTCTCCCTCAATTAAAAGTGATTCAGCCATGCCCCATTGGATATTTTGAGCATCAAATTTGTCCAGAATATCCAGAGACCAAATCAGGTCGCCCGTTTTCCCATCATAGCAATACACAACTCCCTTTCCACTTTCAAAATACACCATGTCACCTACCACAGTAGGGGTTGATCTTACGCCGGTGTAATTCTGATGCCATTCCGGCCCATATGCCTTTTGCCAAAGAAGATCACCATCCAGATTAAAGGTGAAAAGATGACCAATCGTGTCGATCATACCACAAAGGTATAGCCTGTCCCGGCCGATCCCTACATTTCCATGGCCTTCGCCAAGGCCTTCGAACACCCAGAGCATTTCCGGGCCGTTGTCAGCCCATTGTTTAAGTAAATTTTTCTCGGGATATATCCCATCCCTTTCGGGCCCACGCCATTGTGATATTTCATTTGATTGGCCACATGCCAGCAGGAGAAAAATGCCGATCCCCTGAAAAATATTTATATACGCCATAATTATGGAATTTAAAAAGTGCACAAAAAAATTGTTCTGCCTCTAAAAATACTGAATTTCCTTTAAAACTACTTAACGGAAAAATCGAAGGCTTAAAAACAGATTAATCACCGGAAACAAAAATACGGATTCAGTACTCATTAATGAGATTTTTTCAGACAACTTTCAGCTTCCACTTTCCTCTGCTAAACAACCAGATCCCGAGCAACGCAAGCACGGTTTCGCCAATGACGATTGCAGAAAAAACGCCGTTTTCATCAAATCCCAGAAGTATAGCAAGAATATAGGCAACCGGTATCTGAATAAACCAGAAGCTAATCAGATTGATCCAGGTTGGCGTTACCGTATCACCGGCACCGTTAAAGGCCTGTGGCATGACCATGCCAAACGCATAGCACAAATAGCCCAGACTAATAATCTGCAGCGCCCTTGTGCCAAAATCTACGACAACCGGATCATTGATAAACAAACCAATCAATGTATTGGCCTGGGACAGGAATATCACAGCAAAAATAAACATAAGCACCAGATTAATGTAGGCAGTACGCCAAACAGATTGCTCGGCCCTCCTTGGATTTTTTGCGCCCAGATTCTGGCCAACCATTGTAGCCGCTGCATTTGATAAACCCCATGAGGGCAATATAGAAAACACTACAATCCGAATGGCAATCTGATAGCCTGCAACGGCTTCATCACCAAACTCAGACAGAATCCTTACAAGGATAATCCAGCTTGATGTGGCAATCAGATACTGGCCAATTCCGCCATATGAAAGCCGGATGAGACTGGCTATTATACGGAATTTCAATTTGAAATCGCTCAGGACAAGATGAATGCGCTGGTTGTATCTGAATAGTACATAAAACTGAAACAAGACGGCTGTACCCCGTCCGATTATTGTTGCGATTGCAGCGCCTTTAATCCCCAATTCAGGAAAAGGTCCCAAACCAAAAATCAGACATGGATCAAGAATAATATTGATAACATTGGCCAGGAAAAGTACCTTCATGGATATGGCGGCATCGCCAGAGCTCCGAAATACAGCATTAATGATGAACAACAGCATAATTACTACATTGAAGCTCATCATTAAAGCGGTGTAAAGATGACCCTCTTCAATGGTCTCCGGACTCGCGCCCATCAATCTCAGAAGGTCTTTTGCGAAAAATACACCGGGCACGGCGAGCATAGCTGACAGTAAAACGCCAATCAAAATTGCTTGTGCGGCCACCCTGGCGGCAGCTTTTTTGTTATGCTCACCTATTCTCCTTGCCACCAGGGCAGTTGTAGCCATGCTAAAACCAATGCCAATTGCATAAAATATGGTCATCATGCCCTCCGTATATCCTACAGTAGCAAGTGCGCCTGCACCAAGTCTGGCAACAAAAATGGTATCGAATAAAGCAAAAAGTGACTCCATCATCATTTCGAGCACCATTGGTATCGAAAGCAATAAAATGGCTCTGTTTAAAGAACCTTGGGTAAAATCCTGATCTGTACCGGAAATGGATTCAAGGATATCACGCCATAAATGTCTCCAGCGCGAATTTGGTTTTTGGCCAGTTGGCACCTGATGGCCGGGTTGATTATTTGAAATACTCATTATTTGGAATTGAAGCGATTAAAAATGGATTGGATTCTGGCGAAGAGGCATTTATGAAAATGCGCTCGTCAGAAAGTAAAATTAACTCCGGAAATAAACCCCGGAATGGCGTTGACCATCATGTAATCTTGCAACTTCATCTTCGCTTCATTAGAAAGTGTTACGAAGATAAGGAACCCATTTTGATTTATGAAGTGAGTGCAAAAATAGAGCAATCAAAAAGCCACAACAAAAGTATTTTTGGCTTACTCGCGAAACACCCGCTTAAGCACCACTTCCTTGTAGCTGCGGCCCACCGGAATCAACTTATCGCCAATCTGAACCTGGTTGCCATCCAGCGTTCTGATACGGTCGATTGGCACAATATACGATCTGTGCACGCGAATAAAGCGATCTGCGGGAAGGGTTTCCTCGATCGACTTTAAGGATTGTAAAACGATAATCCGCTTTTCGCGGGTATAATATGATACATATTCTTTCAGACCTTCGATATAAAGTATATCAGCGAGTTTTACTTTATAAATCTTATGATCGGCGTGCAAGGTTATATAAGGCGCTTCATTTGTCCTGGGACTGTTATGAGATGCATTGTTGCGCTTCATATCTATGAATTCCTTAGCCTTATTTACAGCCAGCAGAAACCGCTCAAAGCTGAAGGGTTTCACAAGATAATCGACAACATCCAGTTGATAGCCCTCTAAAGCGTATTCTGAATAGGCAGTTGTGAAAATGGTCGCGGGTCTGCTTTTAATTGTCTTTAAAAAATCAACACCTGTCAGCTCCGGCATTTGAATATCAAGAAACAAAAGGTCAATAGGTGTTTGCTCCATAATCTCCAACGCCTCAAGCGGCTGTTTGCATAAGCCCTTGAGCTCAAGACCCGGAATTTTAGAAACAAAATCCTCCAGAAGTCTCCGCGCCAACTGTTCATCATCAATAATAAGACAGGTATAGCTCATTTTGGAAATTTATATATTGTTTTATTCAGCGCTCTATTGAAAGAGAAACCGAAAATTCATCCGGCAACTGTTCTACTTTCAGTTTATGCTTTTCTTTATAAATCAGCTCCAGTCTTCTTTTTACATTTTCCAGCCCTACACCACCCACAGCATCTTTGACAGATTCCTTTTTGGGAACACTGTTTCTGACATTAAAATACAAATTATCATCATCACTAAAAATTTTTAATTTGATCCACCCTTGTTTCACATCCTCAATCCTGCTGTGCTTAAAACTGTTTTCTATAAAAGGAATAAAAATCATTGGCGCGATCATGCAATTTGGGTCAGCCGATTTAAAATCAACTTCAATAGAGGTAATCTGGTCGTCTTTAAGTTTTTGTAAATCGATGTAATTTCTAATATAATTCATCTCTTTTTGCAATGGAACGAGATCTGCATTACAATCATAAATGATATATCGCAGCATATCCGAAAGCTTGAGAATATTATCCGGTGTTTTTTCAGAACGGATAACAGAGAGCGCATAAATGTTATTCAGCGCATTAAACAGGAAATGAGGATTTATTTGGGATTTCAGAAATTTGAGCTCAGAATTCAGATTTTCGCTTCTCAGATCAGCAGCTTCTTTTTCTTTGCGCAATGCGAGTTGGGAAGTTTTAAAAGCTGATGACAGGAAAAATATCGCTAATGTTTGCGTAAATGAATAGATCATTCGCATACGCCTGATGGCATTGAAATAACCTTCTCCCCGACCTCTCGGCCCTCCCTCCCTCATCCAGCGCCCACCCTCATGTGGAGCTGGAGGACTGCTGATCAATTGAAAAACTGACGGAAGAACAAATTCATAAAAGAGATACAATCCAACAAAGCAGAGTAATACCAAACCAACATATTGCAGATATTTTCTTTTTATAAAAAATATGGGGATGAGCCATTCCATATTGATGTAGGCAATGGCCATTTGGGGAATTATTTGTATTGTACTTATCAGAAACGCACGATCGAGGTTTTCGCGACCGGAGAATACAAATACTGAAAGCGACAAATACCCTGTCCAGAAAAGCAGGTGCATTAATATTACCCTGCCGTTGTTTTTATTATTTTCTTTCATCTAAACATGCAAGACCTGACTACTTACCCAGCTAAAAAATTGGCTAAAACCTGGTGGCTTTCATAAAATACCGAAGTACTGGAAATCAAACCCAAGTTAACGAAACGAAGTTAAGTTAATGTTTTCCACTCAACAAAAAGAATCAACCAATGGACAGGAAATCCATACCAATGCCGGCTCAGGTCAAACCAATGTGTGTAAAGAGGAATTGTTCTAATCAACGGAAACATCATTCATGATCATGGCAATAGATCAGGTTTTGATCATGGCAAAATGATTGATTTAGCGTTTCCTTAAAGGAAATGGTACCTTTTGAAGCCTTCCATTGCCTCATATTCTGCCAAACCAAGCAGGTCATACATATTGGCCAAACCTCTGTTCCGGTCTTCGGCTCGTTGCCAGAACTCTCTTGCATCCGATCCGGGGAAAAGGGCCGAGTCTTTTTGTGATTGATGTTTAAAAATAGCTTTGCGTTTTTTCATCAGCTCATCGGGACTCAATGGCACAGCCATCTCAATTTCTTCAATTGGCCATTCATGCCAGGCTCCCCGGTAGAGCCATACCCAACAATCCTTTATCCATGGTTCCGTCTTTAGCTGTTCCAGTGCCATGAAAATAGCATCGAGGCAAACACGGTGCGTGCCATGCGGGTCTGATAAATCACCTGCTGCATAAATCTGATGTGGTTTAATTTTCAGTAGAAGGTCTTTGATGATTTTTACATCTTCCGGTCCTACCGGGTTTTTCTTGACAGTACCTGTTTCATAAAATGGCAAATCGAGAAAGTGCGCTTTCTCGTCTGTGAGGCCCACATACCGGCATCCCGCCCTGGCTTCACTCCTCCTGATCATGCCTTTTATTTTCTTCACTTCAGGCTTATCTACCTCACCGGGCTTCTTTTCCTTTATGTATTTGTTCACACGGTCATAGAGGGTGAGTGCTTCACTGTTCTTGAGACCGAGGGCCTGATCTACCTCCCTGAAAAAATCAGTATGTTGAATCACATCATCATCAAACACGGCGATGTTTCCGGAAGTTTGGTAGGCCACGTGCACATCATGCCCCTGATCCACCAGACGGATGAAGGTTCCTCCCATGGATATCACATCATCATCGGGATGCGGACTGAAAATGATGGCGCGCTTTTGGGCGGGTTTGGCTCTTTCCGGTCGGCGCGAGTCGTCGGCATTTGGTTTACCTCCCGGCCAGCCGGTAATAGTATTTTGTAAATCATTGAATACTTTGATGTTAATGTCATAAGCCGTTCCTATCTCGGTAATCAGATCATTCATATTATGATCATTGTAATCTCTGTTCGTGAGTTTCAAAATCGGCTTATTCACTTTTTGACACAACCAAACGACTCCCTTCTTAATCATGTGTTCATCCCATTTGGGTATGTCAACAATCCATGGCGTCCTGGCTCTTGTGAGCTCCTCAGCTGCGGCTTCATCCACGATCACCGTGGCATCCTCATGGTCCTGTAAGATGCTGGCGGGCACCTGATCTGTTTTATGTTCTTCCACAATTTTTTTTATGATTGGCGCCTTACCTTCTCCCCACGCGAGTAGAAATACTTTTTTTGCCAGAAACATGGTTTCAATGCCCATTGTGATTGCCTTTCTGGGCACATTTTTCTCACCGTAAAAATCACTGGCCGCAGCAACAATGGTAGAGCGGTCGAGGGTAACAAGCCTGGTTTTGGAATCAACCGGTGAACCGGGTTCATTGAATCCCGTATGCCCCCTGCTGCTCACGCCCTGGATAATTACATCCAATCCCCCCAGTTTGCTTATTTTTTCGTCATATTGCTGGCAGAAGTCATTTACATTATCCTTGGGTAGGGAACCATCCGGTATGTGAATATTCGCACGGTCGATATCTATAAGATCAAAAAAATGTTCGTGCATGAATCTCGCATAACTCTGAATGGAGTTAGGATCCATCGGATAGAACTCATCGATACTAAAAGTAAACACATTGCTGAAACTCAGTTCTTCTTTTTTATGCAATCGCACCAATTCTTCATAGAATGCCACCATCGTAGAGCCGGTGGCCAGGCCAATCAGGCATCGCTCGTTTCTAAGCTGCCTGATTTTGATGATTGATGCCACCTCATTCGCAACAGCCCTTGATGCAGCTGCCGAATCCTTATAAATGATGGTTGGGATTTTCTCAAATCTCAAATAAGCTTTTTTGTCAGAAATATTCGGCATATTCAGCCCGGAAAGCTGATTGTTTATTCTGGATTTTGTTGAATGTTTGCTCATGATAAAGAAGGACTAAAAAACGACGCAAAATTAAATATTTATTCTTTCAGGAAATATTTTTTCGCATACAAACTGCAAATTCCCGCACGATATTTTATATTTATGCGGTAAATAAACCCGTACTTAGCCAGTTAACGTAAACACAAGAATCTCATGCGCATCATTATTAATGACGATAAAGAACAAGTAGGAATTTGGGCAGCAAATTACATTATTGAAAAGATCAACAAAGCAGAACCAACCTCTGATAAACCATTCGTCCTGGGACTTCCAACCGGCTCATCGCCCATTCTAACCTACAATGAACTTGTCAGGCGCTACAACAATGGGGATATTTCATTTAAAAATGTTGTAACGTTCAACATGGATGAATATGTAGGCCTGGATGAGCATCACCCGCAGAGCTATCACGCCTTTATGCATGAGCACTTATTCGATCATATAGATGTGCCAAAGGAAAATATCAATATACTCAATGGTAACGCGCCGGACTTGAATAAGGAATGCAAAAGCTATGAAGAAAAAATTAAGCAATATGGAGGCATTGATCTGTTCCTTGGCGGAATCGGGCCGGACGGTCACATTGCCTTTAATGAACCAGGCTCATCGCTTGTTTCCAGGACACGGATAAAAACATTGAGTTATGACACCATTCTGGCCAATGCCCGGTTCTTTGATAATGATGTGACCAAGGTTCCGACAACTGCGCTTACTGTCGGTGTAGGTACGGTAATGGACGCTAAGGAAGTAATGCTCGTTATTACCGGCTACAATAAAGCCAGGGCCCTTCGGGAGGTTGTGGAAGGCGGCATCAACCATATGTGGACAGTCTCTATGCTTCAGCTGCACGAACATTGTATTCTCGTTTGTGATGAAGATGCTACAATGGAATTACAGGTAGAAACGGTGAAGTATTTTAAACAAATTGAGGACATTATTCAGGGCAACATCTCGAAATACAAAAAATAATATTCTACCCTAAATACCTGAATCGAAAAAGCCCGGAGCA
>CAYZWN010000207.1:0-7649 GCA_964482185.1 uncultured Roseivirgaceae bacterium | reverse complement strand
GGCCTGCTGACATTCAGCAACGGGCTGATCAATACCGATGTCAATAACTCGTTCAGATTGCGGCAAAGTGGCTCCATGACAGGATACGGCAGTTCGCGATACGTAAACGGACCTTTTGTTCGGGAATTGTCGAACTTTACCCAGGTATTTGACTTCCCTGTCGGGGATGGGGCGAGGTATGGGTTTATCTTCATTGAAGATCCCTTTGGGGGAACCTCGCCAAAAGACTGGACAGTCCGGTATATCAACAATACGCCTCCATTGGTTTATACTTTATCCGCTGCCGCCGTGGCAGCAGGCGTGGAAAAGGCGAGTAGCAATGAATACTGGTCAATCAATGTGAATTCAGCCGGTTCACCATCACCAACCTCCAAAGTAGGGCCACACTGGACAACCGCTTCTAATGTTGTGGCATCAATCGGCAATCTCCGGGTATTGTTCCTGGATGCAGACACCGGAACGGAGTGGGATTTGTTGGCGACCATTTCCGGACCTACCGGCACCCCAGATGCCGGATTCATGACTGCCGGCCCGCTCGCTTACAGTACCAAGTACGTCACATTCGGCACGACAGATGAGAATAATACCCCATTACCGGTCGAGCTTGTCTCATTTACAGGTAAAGAACAGGATGGTCAGGTATTGCTAAAATGGGAAACGGCATCTGAATTGAACAATGATTACTTCCAGATTGAGCATTCGGTTGATGGCCGGAACTTCATGTTAATCGGCGAAGTGAATGGAGCAGGCACGGTACACACAACCCAATCATATCAGTTCGTGCATCGGAATCCGGCATTTCCAAATAATTACTATCGCCTGAAGCAGGTTGATTTTGATGGGGCATTCGAATATTCTGATATTATTCTTGTTCGCCTGAATCAGCAATATGTTCCGGATCAGCTCGATTTCACCTTATATCCCAATCCGACGCGTGGCAATTTGGTAAACATAACTGTCAATAATATCAACTATGCATCGCGATTAGGCCTTGAAGTGGTCAACCTGAATGGGGTGCTGATTTATCAAAAAGAATTAGACCCGGCTGATTTTGAATCCGTTTTCGAGTTGGATCTTGGCGGTAGTATTTCCAGGGGTATTTATATTGTGAAAATAAGTCAGTCAGGTAGCAGCACAGTGCGCAAACTGGTATTGCAGTAATTTCTATTGTCCGGTTTTGCGGCTAAGATCAAATCCCGAACAGGTTACACAAGTATATCCTGTTCGGGATTTTTGTTTTATGCAGGTTGCCCACCCGTATTCTTTGGTTGCCTACGGACGATAGAATATGATTATTTCATCCCGAAATCATATTATTCTGAATCCAATACTCCTGGTTGAGAGTAAAAATTGATGATGCTTATCGATTCCGAACCCTGCCTCTTTTATGCTCTAGAACAAATAATCAGGGCGCCAGCCCAAATGCGGTGACTTTTTATGATGCATATTCCGGGTAAAGGCCGTCTTAATATTTCTTAATATTTTCATCAATATGGTCCGCCCAGGCAAGGATGCCGCCTTTGAGGTTTATCAGGTTTGAAAATCCGTGATTTTGTTCAAGGAAATTAATGACATTACCACTTCTCCCACCACTCCGGCAATAAATCACCACTTCTTTTTCCCTGGATATTTTATCAATATTCTGAACAATGGTACCCATGACAATATGATCACCGCCAATATTTGTGAAGGCGCGTTCGTTGTCTTCCCGCACATCGATTAGCTGAAAATCATCGCCGTTGTCAAGCTTGCTCTTCAATTCCTGAACAGTTATTTCTTTCATTGCAAATATATTTTAGGATTAATGATAACTTTGAGGCCCAAATATGTAAAGGCACTTGCAATCTACCAATAATTGAGAAATGAAAATAGAATTAAAAAGACTTGATGATGCTTACCACCTTGAAGCGGTCAATGAAGATGGTATTAAAATCGAGACGGATGGTTCTCCCGCAATTGGCGGTGCCAACAAAGGCATGCGTCCCATGCAATTGCTCCTCGCTGCGGCAGGAAGTTGTAGCGCGATTGATGTTATTTCTATTCTGAAAAAGCAAAAGCAGGAATTGAAAGATTTTCGGGTAACGGTAAGCGGAGAAAGAGAAGCAGATAAGGTGCCGGCTCTTTTTACTGATATTCATATTCATTTTACACTCACAGGCAATCTTTCTGAAGAAAAGGTGAAAAGAGCTGTCGATCTTTCCATGGAAAAATATTGTTCTGTTGTGAAGACACTTGAGAAGACTGCCAGCGTGACCTCGGGTTTTGAAATTGTGAACGCTTAATTAATTGTCTGAATGCCCATATCCGAAAATTTTGAGACCAATGCCATCAGAACACAGATAGCGCGTACGGCCCAGCGCGAACATTCGGCGCCTATATATGCCACATCAAGTTTTGTATTTGAAGATGCTGAACAGGCCAGGGCATTGTTTGCAAATGAAATAGATGGAAATATTTATACCCGTTTCTCCAATCCGAACAATGATGAGCTGATCGAAAAGCTTTGCCTGTTGGAGGGCACAGAGGATGGCGTGGCCATGGCCTCCGGAATGGCTGCAATGTTTACCAGCATGGCCGCGTTTCTCAACCAGGGCGATCATTTGCTGATATGCAGGTCGGTCTTTGGCTCCACGCATCAGATTACCACGCAAATACTTCCCCGGTGGGGTATCACCCACACCTACATTGATATCCATACACCGGAGCAATGGGAAAAGCATATCAGGAAAAACACAAGAATGCTTTTCCTTGAAACGCCCTCTAATCCGGGGCTCGATATCATCGATCTTGATTTTGCCGGCAAGCTTGCAAAAAAGCACGGTTTACTTTTTAATGTTGACAATTGTTTCGCTACACCATACTTGCAGAACCCCGCCAGGTTCGGCGCAGATATCATTACGCATTCTGCCACCAAGTTTATCGATGGGCAGGGCAGGGTAATTGGCGGCGCGGTGCTGGGTACAAAGGAATCTATGGAAAAAGTTCGTTTTTTTGCCAGGCATACAGGTCCGGCCATGTCGCCTTTCAACAGTTGGATACTTTCTAAAAGTCTGGAAACGCTTGCCGTGCGCATGGAAAAGCATTGCGAAAATGCACTTATACTTGCCACGCATCTTGAAAATCACCCGGAGGTTGAATTCGTGAAATATCCATTTTTACCATCCCATCCTGGTTATGAAATTGCCCGCAGGCAAATGCGGCTTGGTGGCGCCATGGTTTCTTTTGAATTAAAGGGGGGCATCGACCGCGGCAGGCGATTTTTGAACAGTCTTAAAATGATTTCTTTCTCAGCAAATCTCGGAGACACCAGAAGTATTGCCACACATCCTGCCTCCACGACGCATTCTAAACTCAGCCGTGAGGATCGCGCATTAGTGGGCATCACCGATGGACTGATTCGGGTATCAGTTGGTTTGGAGCACATTAATGATATCATTCATGACATTGAGCAGGCTTTTGAGCATTCGAAATAGTGACGATCAATTGAAAAAAGGCTGTTGCAAAATAGAAACCTGGGGGAGAATTATTGTTCGGAAGGCTTTTCAGCATAACCAATTTTATCATAGAACTTTTTCCGGCTACGCAGATTTTTTTCGCTTGGCTCCCGGATATAATTCATTGTACTTGAAATCGCATACACCTCATCAATGGTAAATTTTTCAGAGATGTACTCTTCCGGAGATTTATTAAAGTGCTCCATAAAATACGCGTTGAGCATTGCAAGCGTATCTTTATCTTTGATCAGATTATAAAGATTGAGAATCTCATTGGAAGAGGACCCATTTGTCACGTATCTGTACAGCTTTTTTGCTAATTCCATGATAACTGAGTGAGCGGTAAATTAACGAATTCTTAATGATAAATTAAAATTAAATTTTTCTGCCAAAGCATTACCGTGGCTTGTCCCACGACAGACCACATCGGCTTTATTGTGGCAGGTGTTTAGTTTTCAGGCGTGTGGATTTGCGCGGCGGCATCTATGATGATTTTTATATAATCTGAGAAATATTCACCCATATATGGGCCTAACCAGTTCATGATGCGCACTTCCTCATGATTGATTGCGTAGTAATATTGATCTTCCGTAATGTAACCAATATAGTTACCGTTAAAACTCGAAATAAACAGGTGCAGACCCTTGCTTTCAGCATATGCGCCAAGTTGCTCACGCGCGTTGATGGCGCCGGAAAAATCGCAGGGCATTCCGAGAAGCAGCACATCACCTATTCTCATTACTTTGACATTGGCCTTAAGCTTCCCAAATAAAGCGCTGAAAACCCAGTCCCGGATACGCAAATGTTTGGTGATGCGCATTTGGGATGGTGGCAAAGGTATTTCAATATTTGCGCTGCCTATGACGGAGTTCGAAAAATAGGTTGGTGCCTCAATGCCTTCAATTTTTTCTGCCAGTCTTATTCCTGCCGCAAGCATTTTTTCCTGACTTTTCGGTATATCAATATCCATATTGTGGCTGCCCACCATGCCGGCGCAAAACATGGCGAAGTCGATGGAATCGCCTTTTTCCAACTCATCGGAAAGAATTCCGGGATAGTCTCGGCTCAACTGTCTGGTATCAGAATCGAGCGTGGTGGCATGGCCTGCAAAAGACAGGATCATGGCTTTTATTCCATGATTATTTTCCAGGAGAATAGTTCGAATAAAAGGATCTGCAATTCCGTTTTTCGGGTCCAGCCGGTTTTTAATCAGTTCGCTTGCATCTGTTTGACTAAAAGCCATTTTCACCGGGGCTTTTTTAAGTCTTGCTTCTTTGATGGCCTGCAAAATCAGATTCGTGAGCCGGATTAAGTTATGCTCATCAAATTTACCGAAGATAATATTTCCGGCGAGCGATTGTTCCCAGTTCCCAAATCCATGATGCGTGTGCGTGGCGGAATAGTAAATATCATTACCGGAAAGACCAGTGACGCCCTCTTCGGCTTCAATCCGCACTTTCAGTATTCGTGGAAACATAATCAAATCTACACTGATGATGACCACTTCTTTTTCGCCATTGTCCAATACAACGACACGAGCATAGAGTGAGTCGAGTACATCAGAATAACGTCCGCGCAGACCATAACCTGCCAGATTAAGTGGAGCGGGCGGCGTAATATTGACAGTTGACCATCCTGCATCCATCTGGCCAGACCCGACGGAAAAGTTCATAGGAGGAATAGAAAGCGTCGGTTGTTTGTCTCCCAACTTGAGGCGTTTTACCGGGGGATCGTCATCGATTGGCGCAATGAGCGCAAGCAATAATAGAAATAAAACAGACAAAATGACGATCAACACCCGCCACACTCTGTTCAAATGTTTAGTCCTGCGAATTTGTATCATAAGGAGGGCGAAGTTAGCATGGAACATCAAATATTGACGAATTTTAAAATTGATCGTGAAAAAAAATAACCGGTCGCCTTTGATTTGATTGGTTTTCGCTAATTTTAAAAATGATTTTCACCTAATCAACAAAATAATGAAAGGCATACACACACGTATTTTTAGCTTTATTATTTCCGCAGCAGTTGTGCTTGGTTCCTGTGAGCAATCCGGCAGGAAAGATGGATCTACATCGGAAAAAGAAGGAAAAGGAGTCCCGGCAACAGAGGCACCGGAAAAAGCAGCCGGGCAAACTGAGAATACCTGGATTGACGAATCAGAAGCCGGTAATCTGACCAATACATGGGTCGATGAAGAAGACAAAGGCCAGTTGAGTAATACCTGGGCAGAGGATGCTTTCTCTGAGGAATTATCAGGCGGCGGATCATCAAACTCATGGGTGGACGCCGATGGAGAAACCATTTATAAGAAAACTGAAGTTCCACCTGAATTTGTTGGTGGCAAGGACGCGCTCTTTAATTATTTCAGTGAGAATATCAACTATCCGGGTGATGTGCAACGCGGAAGCGTGTATGTGGCATTTGTGGTGACAAAAGAGGGTGCCATCCGGGATGTCCGGGTTGTGAAAGGCATCAACGAAGGTTGTGATAAGGAAGCCTTGCGTCTGATCAGGAATATGCCCAGGTGGGATCCGGGCATGGAAAAGGGAAAGATTGTCAGCTCCGTTTATGGCTTACCGGTTATTTACAGGCCATAACTGCTTTAGCTGAAGTAATACCGGAGCCGGTTTAGCACATTTGGAACGGGCCGGTTTCTTTTGAAAGTTGATTTAACATTCCTTATCGGGATTGTAGTCAGGCAGAGGTTCTGCGTAGAATTTTAATTCATGGCGGGATTGCCTATTTTTAATTATCCATAACAACATAAACCCGGGAACGATGAAAAATTTACGACCTATTCTGATATTGTTTCTTCTGACATTTGCAGTTTTCACGGAAGGATTTGCCCAGACGACTGAACAGCAAAAGATTGATAAAAAAGTAAGTAACTTTCTTGAAAGCCAGAAAGACCAATGGAATTACTGGAATGTGCCTTATGAGGATGGGAAAGTACTTTATGACATCATCATCAAGAATAAATATACATCTGCCCTGGAAATTGGCACATCTACCGGACACTCGACCATCTGGCTTGCCTGGGCGATGAGCAAAACCGGCGGAAAGGTCATCACCATCGAAATAGATAAGGGCAGGCATAAAACTGCTCTCGATAATATTAAAAAAGCGGGCCTTGAAGCCTATGTAGATGCACGCCTTGCCGATGCACATGAATTGGTAAAGACCATTGAAGGCCCGTTTGATTTTGTTTTTTCAGATGCCGATAAAGGTTGGTACACACAATATTTTAAGGATGTTGATCCGAAGTTGAAAGTCGGGGGATGTTTTACAGCACACAACGTAATCAACACTACCGGCGGTGCGAAAGACTTTTTGGACTACGTAAAAAGTCTTTCTAATTACACAACCACGGTTGACCGGTCGAGCAGTTCCGGAATATCCATCAGTTATAAAAATTCCAAATAGGCTTTTTTTGGAAACTCAATCGCAGACATTTTTGCATCGAAAACTGGGCTTGTTCCCGGTTACGAACATCGTCATCGCCAATATGATCGGCGCCGGGATTTTTACAACCTCCGGCTTGCTTATGGCCGATTTGCATGATCCAATTCTCATGTTGATACTGTGGGTTGTTGGAGGAATCATTGCTTTTTCAGGCGCGATGTGCTATGGCGAATTGGGGGCGGCCATACCAAAAGCAGGTGGGGAGTACGCATTGCTATCAGTTCTTTACAGTCCAAGGATTGGCTTTTTGAGCGGTTGGGTTTCGTTTGTAGTGGGGTTTTCTGCGCCAATAGCCGCCTCTGCTATTGGATTCAGCGAGTATTTGTATAGGGCATTACCGCAAATTTTTGAGGTATCACTGATCTCTGTTTCCATGATGAAAAACCTCTATTCAATTGTAATTATTCTCATTTTTACGGTCATCCACATGCGCGGGCTCGAGTTTGGTGCAAAGGTTCAGAATTACCTCACACTTCTGAAGGTGTTTCTGGTGGTGGGTCTGATACTTTTTGGCTTTGCACTTGGCAATGGTGATTTGCAGCATTTCACCAGGGCAACTAATGCGGAGCAAAGCACGGTTGGCGTTAAGACGGTGGGTCTTTCACTCATGTGGATCATGTTTGCATTCAGTGGCTGGAATGCATCTGTTTATATTGGCTCGGAGATCAGAAATCCGGAGAAAAATATCCC
>CAYZWN010000206.1:0-7724 GCA_964482185.1 uncultured Roseivirgaceae bacterium | reverse complement strand
AGGAATTTACCTGTTCCTTGATCTCATTGATCTTGCCTTCATTGTCTTTGTGCATCAGCACATCGTCAATGAGTTCCACAATTTGCTCCATTTCGGCTTCTTTCATGCCTCTGGTGGTTACTGCTGCCGTCCCGACGCGTATTCCTGAAGTTACAAAAGGAGATCTCGTGTCAAAAGGAACCATGTTTTTATTTATAGTGATGTCAGCTTTTATGAGCGCATCTTCGGCCTCTTTGCCAGTGATTTCACCTTTTGGCCTGAGGTCAATCAGCATCAGGTGGTTGTCTGTCCCACCTGAAATTACATGATAGCCCAGGTCGATAAATTTTTGCGCCATGACGGCAGCGTTTTTCTTTACCTGGACGACGTAGTCCATGTATTCGTCGCTGAGTGCTTCTTCAAAAGCCACGGCTTTTGATGCGATCACATGCTCCAGAGGGCCACCCTGTGTGCCCGGGAAGACCCCGGAGTCAAGTAAGGATGACATTTTTCGAAGCTGGCCTTTGGGTGTTTTCAAACCGAAAGGATTATCAAAATCCTCCCTCATCATGATCATTCCGCCTCTAGGGCCCCGAAGTGTTTTGTGTGTTGTGGTCGTGACAATATGAGAAAATTCCAGGGGATCATCCAATAAGCCTCTGGCGATAAGTCCGGCTGGGTGTGAAATATCAGCAAGCAATAAAGCTCCCACTTCATCGGCAATTTCACGAAGACGTCCGTAATCCCACTCTCTGCTGTAAGCGGATGCTCCACAAATGAGCAGATTCGGCCTTTCCTTTTTGGCAATTGCCTCCACATTGTCATAATTTATCAGGCCGGTCTCTTTTTCTACACCATAAAATGATGGTTGATAAAGCTTACCCGAAAAATTTACTGAGGATCCATGCGTCAGGTGGCCACCATGAGAAAGGTCAAAACCAAGTATTTTATCTCCGGCATTCAGCACGGCGAGCATGACTGCTGCATTGGCCTGAGCTCCGGAATGCGGTTGAACGTTTACCCATTCTGCGCCAAAAAGTTGCTTTGCCCTTTCTCTGGCGAGGTCTTCAATTTCATCGACCACTTCACAGCCGCCATAATATCTTTTCCCCGGCAAACCCTCTGCATACTTGTTGGTCAATACGGTGCCCATCGCCTCCATTACCTGCTTCGAGGCAAAGTTCTCAGAAGCAATAAGCTCAATGCCAGTTTCCTGTCTGTGTTGTTCTTTTTGAATTAAGTCAAATATGATTTGATCTCTGTGCATGGTACCTGATTAAAAATGAAGCGCAAAATTAAACTAAGCAATACTAATTCACAATTAAATTCAAAATTGTATGAAATATAATCCGGGTACGTCTTCATTATGTATATTTGACCCTGTATCCAACCAATATAGATATGTTAAGGTATGTAGCATTTGCACTTCTGATAACATTTTTGCTTTCAGGATGCGGACTGAATTTTAAGCGAGGCAACGGCCGGATAGAAAGCAGGGAGTTTGAACTTTCCGGCTTTGAAAGAATTTATGCCGGCGGAAATTATGATTTAACACTCATACCAGCTGACAAAGACCTGGTAATCATCGAGACAGACGAAAATTTATTCAGGCACATCAATGTTGAGGTTTTCAACAAGTCACTGAATATTAACAATGTGCGGAATTTGAAGGGCAGTAAAGGTATTTTGGTTGATGTGTATTATCAGAATTTAACTCGCCTGAGTTCAACCGGAACCTCCAAAATCAAAACCAGAGGCATGCTCAAGACAGAGCGACTTGATGTAAATCTGTCAGGAGCCGGAAGTATTGAACTTGAAGTTGAAACAGAACTCCTTGATGTGCAAATGAGCGGGGCAGGTGTAGTAAATCTTACGGGAAACACCAGAAAGCAGGAAATTCACATAAGTGGTGCCGGTGGGCTCAGGGCATCCGGACTAAGAAGCGAAGAATGTGAAGTGAACCTAAGTGGACTGGGGAATGCGAATATTTTTGTAACCGAAAAATTGATTGCAACCATCACCGGGATTGGCGGCATAAAATATTCCGGAAATCCCGGGTATATCGAACGGAAAATTACAGGCCTAGGAAAGATTGAAAGGCACGATAAATAAATACTTTATATCCTATCTCCAGGGTTTAAAGACTTCGTTTTTGATCGCTACATCGTTGAGGCGGCTTCTTTAATAACTGCATCGGTCTTATGAGCCGGCTTATTTATGAATACGTTCTGATCATGATACAATGCGCCCCGGGGTAGCCATTTCCACATGTAACCAAGGTCATTTTTTATAATATCTGAATAGAAATCAGGCAATTCTGCAGAGTTGCCTTCAAAATAATCAGCAAAGGAGACATCAGTCTGAAGGAGTGTATTAATCTTTTTGAAGAATTTAACCCTGCCAGAACCCTCCCAGGAAAATGCTCTTACGAGGTTCAAAAGCTTCGGTGTGATGCCGCGATTAGCTACTGCTCTTCGGTAAACTGCTTTTCGTGAGAATGAATATTTTGTAAGGTCAATGATATGATTATAAAAATCTACCCATTCGTAATTCATGGGCTTTACATTCATGGCCAGATGGTTATTCAGAAAGTGAAATGGGAACGGCAAAACGCGATTTTCTTCCTGATATTGTCTGTTGAGCGGGGCAGCTTCGCCAAAGGCCGTGAGCAGTGAGTAGCCCGGGAAGGATGCCGGAGACAAGTCAATGAATTTTTTTGTCAATTCAAACGGTTCATCGCCAATGTCGCTGTCAAGGCCAAAAACGAAGTTGGTTTGCAAATAGGGCACATACTCCATGATCATATTGGCATGATCGGCCACCTGTCTTACCTTATCGATGCCTGTTTTTCCAAGGGATTTTGATTTATTACCCAAGTCATACCATGATTCTATGCCGGGCAATAAGCCGCCGAAATTATTTTTTTTCAATCTCTTCAGGTTATTTTCTGTCAGAATTGCCAGGCTACTCTCAGCAACGAATGTCAGCCGGCCGGGGGCAACTACCGATTCGATGACATCGAGTGTTTCATTGAAGCGGATTCCAAAATTGGGATCATGCCAGCCAATCCAGGGTGGTTTTTTCATGGAGGCAACATGAGCCAGGTCTTCTTTCATTTGTCCATAATCCATAGTTTGGTATGCAACTTCCGAATCGATGCAAAAAGGGCACTTATACGGGCATCCCATGCTTCCAATCATAGGGATCATTTTCATAAATGGCGCCTTTTTCAGATTTGGTTCAATAAATTTCCACCTCTCCTTTACGCCGGGTAAAAATTCAGGTTGCCGCTCTGCCCCAAGTTTAATGCCAATCGGGTGATGAGATTCAGCATCATTAAGTATCGTATTGATAACATCACGGTCTGTAAATCCCGCCACGAAATCAAAGTATTTAAGAGCATCATCGGGATAACAACGCGCATGAGGGCCCCCGAGCACGGTTACGACTCCTTTTGAACGGAACATATTACTCAATGCGTACGACAGTAAAGCCGACTGGGTAAACGAACATATAAACATGATGTCCAGATCTTCCGGAATGTCCTTTGTTAAATCTTCGAGTCCGGTATAGCACATATACCAAACGTTGTGACCCTCTTCTTCACACCAGACAGCAATTGCCTGAGGCATGATGCTTGATAAGTTGGCATGCATAACCCGGGCGTAGGGATTCGTGGTTGGGCCTTTGTGAACAAGGTCAATAATCCCAACCTTAAGTATTTTATTTTTTAAAGGTTTCATGAGCGCGTATTTAAAGGTTAAAGGCCGAATAAAGTACCCTGTGAATTCCAAGATTAGATGCGCCCCGGAGGTGATGTGCCAAATCTCCAGCGAAAGTTTTACATTTTCAACGGATGGTGTACTATATCAGAAGTGCCATGATCAAATTAATTATTCACTTATTTGATACAGGTAGTAAGGAATGCATAATTGATCCAATAACAAAAGAAATCAGCTTTTATTTTTTGAAGTACCCGGGTGTTTTAATGAGGCAATTGTATTTCTGCTAACTATATAGTTTGTATTTAGCTTCATAAAAAAATGCACTATACTCAGCAAGCATACTAAATGCTATATTTGTAAATTTACCCATTAAAACCGTCGAAATATATATTTTCCTGGTTGAATGGCCGTTTTATAAACGAAATGACTAAAATATCATCGTTAATGTCGTTCATAAATTTATAGATATAGTATGCATGCATAACAATTATTTCATATATTTGGTTCTTATCTCAGGATCAGGATGAAGAAAGAAGAGTCTGTTGATTACTATATCAAAACAAGCTGGCACAGCCTTTCAAGGTTGTATAATCAGAAAGCTCAAAAGCATGGCATTACTACTTCAATTGCTTTTGTACTTCTGAATATCAGCACGTCCGAAGGCACTCCCGCTACTAAAATTGCACCATTGATGGGATTGGAGTCGAGGAGCCTTACAAGGGTATTGAAGCAGTTGGAGGAAACCGGATTTATCTACAAGGAAAAGGATACCAATGACAAGAGATCGGTAAGGATTTATCTCACCGAAAAAGGGATTGAAAAGAAGGGCAAAGCAATTGAAACCGTTAAGGCCTTCAATCAATTTGTACGATCGCGTGTGCCTGAGGATAAACTGAATACATTCGTTCAGATATCCAGCTTGATTATAGATTGGACAGAGAATAGCGAGGAGTTAAAAAGAATAATTAATGAAGATTAAAACGCCTTATCCGGGCATTGAACATGAAAAGAAACATCAGTAAAGTAGCTGTTCTGGGTTCGGGAATTATGGGTTCCCGGATCGCTTGTCATTTTGCTAACGTGGGCTTGGATGTGCTTTTATTGGACATAGCTCCAAATAAGCTTACTTCTGACGAAGAGGCCGGGGGATTGTCCCTGTCTGACCCAAGGGTGAAAAACAGGATTGTAAACCAATCGCTTCAAAATGCCATTGCTTCCAATCCGGCACCGCTTTATCACAAGCAATTTGCCGGACGAATCCAAACCGGGAATTTCGATGATAATCTGGCACATATTTCGGAATGCGATTGGGTGATTGAAGCAGTAATCGAGCAACTTGAAATAAAAAAACAACTGTTTGAACGCGTGGAGGCACACAGAAAACCCGGCACGCTGATCACGACCAACACTTCAGGAATACCCATAAAATTAATGTCAGAAGGCAGGTCAGACGACTTCAGAGCGCACTTTTGCGGCACCCACTTTTTTAATCCGCCTAGATATCTGAAACTGCTTGAGGTAATTCCGGGACCTGAAACGAAACAGGAGATTATTGACTTTTTTATGCATTACGGCGATCTGTACCTCGGTAAAACCACCGTTTTGTGCAAAGATACTCCGGCGTTCATTGCCAACAGAATTGGCATTTTCTCCATTCTTCAGGTTGTGAAAACGATGGAAAAACTCGGCCTCAACATTGATGAGATCGATAAGCTCACCGGACCTGTTATAGGCAGGCCCAAATCAGCCACTTTCCGCACCAGCGATGTAGTTGGCCTCGATACCTTGATTAAAGTTGCCAATAATCTTTATGAGAGCTTGCCGGATGATGAAAGGAGGGAAACCTTCAAGCTGCCTGATGTGATCGGGCAATTAGAAAAGAACAACTGGCTGGGTGATAAAACCAAGCAGGGATTTTACAAAAAAACAAAAAATGAAAAAGACGAAACCGAGATTCTGACGCTTGATCTGAAAACCCTCGAATACAAAGCCAGACAAAAAGTGAAATTCCCAACCCTCGAACTCACTAAACCCATTGATCATGTAAGGGAGCGGTTCAAAGTTTTGTTGGGCGGCAAGGACAAAGCCGGCGAATTTTACAGGGATTCTTTCTATGGGATTTTCCAATACATCTCCAACCGGATTCCTGAAGTAGCAGATGAATTGTATAAAATAGATGATGCACTTTGTGCAGGATTTGGCTGGGAGGTCGGGCCATTCGAAACCTGGGATCTGGTTGATGTGCGGAAATCGGTCACTAAAATGGAAGAAGCCGGTTATAAACCCAATCAATGGGTTTATGACATGCTGGAAAGCGGCGCTGAATCATTTTATAAGCTGGAGAATGGTGTAAGAATGTATTATGATCCGGCGTCTAAAAAATACAAGGAAATACCAGGTACGAAGCAATTCATTATCCTCGACCATATCAGATCGACCCGGGAGGTTTGGAAAAACTCCGGGGCTACCATATTTGACCTCGGAGATGGCATTCTCAATCTTGAGTTCAGGACTAAAATGAATACGCTGGGCAGCGAGGTAATTGAGGGGATAAATAAAGTCATTGACCTGGGAGAGAAAGAGTACAGGGGCGTTGTAATTGGCAACCAGGGCGCAAATTTTACGGTTGGCGCCAATCTCGGAATGGTCTTCATGTATGCCATTGAGCAGGAATACGACGAACTGGATTTCATGATCAAAACCTTCCAGAATACCATAATGAAAGCGCGTTACTCAGCCGTTCCGGTGGTCATAGCTCCACATGCTATGTCTTTGGGTGGCGGGTGCGAGCTTACGCTTCATGGTGATATGGTGCAGGCTGCAGCAGAAACGTATATCGGCCTTGTAGAAGTTGGTGTAGGTCTTTTGCCTGGAGGTGGCGGTACGAAGGAAATGACCCTTAGGGTTTCTGAAAGAGTAGAGGCCGGTGATGTCGAATACAATGCCCTTCAAAACGCCTTCATGAATATTGCCACTGCCAAAGTTGCGACTTCTGCCTACGAAGCCAAAGAAATGAATTTCCTCAGACCGCAGGATAGAATTTCCGTCAATGGCCACCGGCAACTTGCTGATGCAAAAATGGCTGCAATTGAGTTGGCTGAAGCAGGTTATACCCGGCCAATTCAAAAGACCAACATTAAAGTACAGGGACGCGGTGGATTGGCATTATTCTACACGGGAATTTATGGCATGAGGGCCGGAAATTATATCACCGACCACGATGTGACAATTGCAAAGAAAATTGCAAATGTGATGTGTGGCGGCGACCTGAGTATGCCGGCAGAGGTGTCGGAGCAATATCTGCTCGATCTTGAAAGGGAGGCATTCCTTTCACTCTGCGGGGAGCGCAAAACCCTTGAGCGAATTGAAGCCATTTTAAATGGCAGAAAACCATTGAGAAACTAAAAACCAAGAAATAATGGATGCATTTATTATAGCAGGATACCGTACTGCAGTCGGAAGGGCCAAGAGAGGCGGATTCAGGTTTACACGCCCGGATGACCTGGCGGCAGAGGTGATCAGGCACCTTGTTGGTTCGGCAAATGGAATGGACCCGAAAAGGGTGGATGATCTCATAGTTGGCAATGCCGTTCCGGAAGCGGAGCAGGGCATGCAAATGGGCAGGATGATTTCTTTGCTTGCACTACCAACTGAGGTACCGGGAATGATCGTTAACCGCTATTGCGGCTCTGGCATCGAGGCAATTAATATTGCCTGCGCCAGGATTGCGGCCGGCATGGCAGACTGCATCATTGCAGGAGGAACAGAATCCATGTCGATGGTGCCGATGCTTGGATGGAAAACGGCTTTGAATTATCAAATTGCCAATGAAACGCCAGACTATTACACGAGCATGGGTCTGACTGCCGAAGAGGTTGCAAAAAAGTACAATATTTCCAGGGATAAACAGGATGAATTTGCATACAATTCGCATCGCAAAGCACTCGAAGCCATCAATTCCGGTAAATTCAGGGATGAAATTGTGCCCATTGAGGTAGAAGAAGTTTATCTGAATGAAAA
>CAYZWN010000205.1:3478-7874 GCA_964482185.1 uncultured Roseivirgaceae bacterium | reverse complement strand
TAGAGCGGCAGCCTTCCAAGCTGCAGGTCGCGGGTTCGAACCTCGTCTCCCGCTCAAGAGTCGATTGATGTGATCGGGTCAGTGTGATGAAAAGCTTTTTTGAAAGCACTGTTAATTGCCTCAAATTGTTAGCCAAGCATTGGGATCACTCAAAATGACTCGTGAAAAACCTTAAATGACGGCTTGATGCCCAGGCCGACGTAGCTCAGGGGTAGAGCGCTTCCTTGGTAAGGAAGAGGTCATGGGTTCAATTCCCATCGTTGGCTCGAAAAGACTATAAATAATAATATTGAAATTAAATTTTTAACTAAACCGAGATTTATCAAAAATGGCTAAAGAAACCTTTGACCGTTCAAAACCGCATGTTAATATCGGTACAATAGGTCACGTTGACCACGGGAAAACTACATTGACAGCTGCGATTACAAAAGTATTGGCAGAGAAGGGCTTATCGCAATTCAGAGAATTCGATTCAATCGATAATGCTCCTGAAGAAAAAGAAAGAGGTATCACCATCAACACTGCGCACGTTGAATATTCTACTGCGAACAGGCATTATGCGCACGTTGACTGTCCTGGACACGCTGACTATGTGAAAAACATGGTAACTGGTGCTGCCCAGATGGATGGTGCAATCCTTGTTGTTGCGGCCACTGACGGGCCGATGCCTCAAACCAGAGAGCACATCCTTCTTGCAAGACAGGTAGGTGTGCCGGCGTTGGTTGTATTCATGAACAAAGTTGACCTTGTCGATGATGAAGAATTGCTCGAATTAGTCGAAATGGAGGTAAGAGAGCTTTTAAGTTTCTACGAATTTCCAGGAGATGATATTCCGGTAATACAGGGTTCGGCACTGGGCGGACTTAACGGAGAGCCACAGTGGGTGGAGAAAATTGTTGACCTCATGGAAGCCGTAGATGATTACATTCCAATACCTGAAAGACTTGTTGACAAAGATTTTCTGATGCCTGTCGAGGATGTTTTCTCGATTACTGGTAGGGGAACGGTAGCAACCGGAAGAATAGAGAGAGGCGTGATCAACTCAGGAGATCCAGTTGATATATTAGGCATGGGTGCTGAAAACCTTAAATCAGTTGTCACCGGAGTTGAAATGTTCAGGAAAATTCTTGACCGTGGCGAAGCCGGCGACAATACAGGATTATTGCTGAGAGGTATTGACAAAGACCAGATCCGAAGAGGGATGGTAATCTGTAAGCCAGGTTCTGTTAAGCCGCACGCTAAATTTAAGGCAGAGGTTTATGTGCTTTCAAAAGAAGAAGGAGGACGTCATACGCCATTCTTCAACAAATACAGGCCACAATTCTACCTCAGAACAACTGATGTAACCGGTGAAATAAAACTGCCCGATGGCGTAGAGATGGTAATGCCAGGTGATAACGTGACAGTTGAGGTTAACCTTATCAACACAGTGGCAATGGAAAAAGGTCTCAGGTTCGCAATCAGGGAAGGAGGACGCACAGTTGGCGCCGGCCAGGTTACCGAGATTTTAGACTAGGTTTTTAATAGTAAATGATTCTAATGCGTTTCTTAAATTTTTAGGAAACGCATTTGTTTCTACATATTTTTTTCAATACCTTTGCAGGCCATTTTACGGGTGTAGCTCAATTGGTAGAGTAGTGGTCTCCAAAACCATTGGCTGGGAGTTCGAGTCTCTCCACCCGTGCGAACTAAAAAAACAAAAAAATTGCTTAAGCTAAAGAAATTTATTGTTGATTCTGTAAACGAGCTAAGGAACAAAGTCACCTGGCCGAAATACAATGAATTACAGAGTAGTTCAGTGCTGGTGTTAGTTGCTTCCCTGATATTTGCAGTCATTATAGGTGCCATTGATTTTGTTTTTGACAATATCATGACCTGGTTCTACAACGAATTTTAAGATACAAGTCATACTGATGGGTGAGTTAAATTGGTACGTGATTCGGGTTATCAGCGGGCAGGAGAAAAAAGTGAAATCCTACCTCGAAAATGAAATATCCCGTCAAAAGCTTGAGGAGTTTATCCCTCAGGTGCTTATCCCTTCAGAAAAGGTTTATGAGATGCGCAACGGAAAGAAAAGAATTCGTGAGCGTAATTTTTTTCCGGGATACGTGATGGTATCGGCAAATCTTTCACACGGCGAAGCTATGCACGTGGTCAACAGTATTCCTGGTGTTATTGGATTTCTGGGTAACAACAGTGCCGGCACATCCAAAGAGCCGGTAGCCTTGCGACAATCCGAAGTAAACAGAATCCTTGGAAAGGTGGACGAATCGGAGGAGATGGAGCAAAAATTTGACACATCTTTTATTGTAGGAGAGTCAGTGAAAGTCATGGATGGTCCATTCAGCGGATTCACGGGAACTGTCGAAGAGGTGTTTGATGAAAAGAAAAAATTAAATGTGATGGTGAAGATTTTCGGAAGAAATACACCAGTGGAATTGAATTATATGCAAGTTGAAAAACAAGATTAGCGGTCATGGCTAAAGAAATACAAGGATACTTAAAATTACAGGTAAGGGGAGGGGCGGCAAATCCATCACCTCCCGTAGGACCGGCACTGGGTAGCAAGGGGCTTAATATTATGGAGTTCTGTAAGCAATTCAATGCAAGAACCCAGGAAAAGCAAGGCCAATTATTGCCTGTTCTGATTACCATTTATAAAGACAAGTCATTTGACTTTGTAATAAAAACTCCTCCCGCAGCAGTTCTTCTGTTGGAAAAGTCTAAAGTAAAAAAAGGATCTGCCGAACCAAACCGAATTAAAGTAGGATCTGTTACCTGGGATCAGGTGAAAGAGATAGCAGAACTCAAAATGACAGACCTGAATGCGTTTCAGTTGGAGTCGGCAATGAAAATGGTTGCGGGCACCGCCAGAAGCATGGGATTAAGGGTTAAAGGAACAGCTCCCTGGGCTAATTAACAGATATCATAATTATGGGCAAGATTAGTAAACAAAGAAAAGCGGCCATTGAGAAATACGATTTTCAAAAGAGTTACCCGCTATCCGAAGCCATAGAGGTCTTAAAGGATATCACAAATACAAAATTTGATTCCTCTGTTGATATTGATATCAGACTTGGCGTGGATCCCAGAAAAGCGGATCAGATGGTGAGAGGTGTTGCGACACTTCCTCATGGCACAGGTAAGGACGTAAGGGTACTCGTATTGTGTACACCCGAGAAAGAGCAGGAAGCTAAGGAAGCTGGAGCTGATCACGTAGGTCTTGACGATTATATTAAAAAAATCGAAGGTGGATGGACAGAAATTGATGTCATAATCACCATGCCTTCAGTTATGGCCAAAGTAGGTAAATTGGGAAGAGTTCTGGGACCAAGAGGCCTCATGCCAAACCCAAAGTCAGGAACTGTAACACCGGATGTTGGAAAAGCAGTGAAAGAAGTCAAAATGGGTAAAATCGATTTCAAGGTCGATAAATTCGGGATCATACACACATCGATAGGAAAGGCTTCTTTTACAAAAGATAAAATTCTGGACAATGCCAAAGAAATGCTGCATGTAGTATCGAAATTAAAACCAGCATCAGCAAAAGGCACTTATTTCCGGAGTATTCATCTGTCAAGTACAATGAGCCCAGGTGTTACGATTGATCAAAGTAGTCTTACCGGTATATAAGAAAATGACAAAGCAAGAGAAAACACAAATCATCAACGAACTGACGGAGCGCTTTAAGGAAAACAATTACTTTTATTTTGCTGACGCATCCGGCCTCTCAGTTGCACAAATAAATAATTTCAGGAGACTTTGCTTTGGCAAGGGGGTTGAGTACAACGTGTACAAAAACACTTTTATCAAAAAAGCACTTGAAACATTGGATACGGATTATTCATCATTTGATGACACTGTATTAAAAGGATTTACCGGCATCATCTTTTCTAAAGAAAGTGGAAATTTACCGGCAAAATTAATCAAAGAGTTCAGAAAAAGTTCAGGCGGAGAAAAGCCAATATTCAAGGGAGCTTCCATCGATACCGATCTCTTCATTGGCAATGACCAACTGGATGCCCTAACAAGCCTCAAATCCAAATTTGAGTTGATAGGCGACGTAATCATGTTGTTACAATCACCGGCAAAGAATGTTATCTCATCACTTCAGAGTGGGCAGCATAAATTAGCGGGGATAGTGAAAACGTTATCTGAACGCGAAGTAGCATAAGTGAAATAAGTTAGAAACAATTAATTAAATTAAAAATGGCAGATTTAAAAGCATTCGCAGAGCAACTTGTTAACTTAACTGTTAAGGAAGTTAGCGAACTTGCAAATATCCTTAAGGATGAGTATGGCATCGAGCCTGCCGCAGCAGCGGCCCCGGTTATGGTAGGCGGCGCTGCCGGCGATCGAAGCCAGGCGTGGCGGTACGTTCAGCTATCGGGTGCGC
>CAYZWN010000205.1:0-3468 GCA_964482185.1 uncultured Roseivirgaceae bacterium | reverse complement strand
GAGAAGAGGCAGCAGTTGAAGAAAAAACATCCTTCGACGTAGTTCTGAAAGCGGCAGGCGCAGCAAAACTTAAAGTGGTTAAGGCTGTGAAAGAATTAACAGGTTTAGGTTTGAAAGAAGCTAAAGACCTTGTCGATGGCGCACCAGGTGTCATTAAAGAAGGTATTGCTAAAGACGAAGCAGAAGGTCTTAAAAAACAACTTGAAGAAGCGGGAGCCGAAGTTGAAATTAAATAATAGCATTGTCCATTTACACTTGCTAAATGGAATAGTATAGGCCTGGCCCTTTAGTCAGGTCTATTACTGTTTGTACCAACACCACAAAAATTGACCTGCATCATCTTCATATGGATTGATGAATATTTTCTGATAAGATTACATACTAAAAGAATAAAGCCTTGGCGACAAATAAGCAAAATCAAAGAATAAGCTTTTCCAAAATTAAAACTGTAATCGATTACCCTGATTTTCTGGATGTACAGTTGCAGTCATTTAAGGACTTTTTCCAATTGGAAACGGCTGCCGATAAACGAGTACAGGAAGGGCTATTTAAAGTTTTTTCTGAAAACTTCCCAATTTCTGATTCAAGAGAGAATTTCGTTCTGGAATTTATCGATTACATGGTTGATCCACCAAAATACAATGTAACCGAATGCATCGATAGAGGGCTCACCTACTCGGTACCTCTGAAAGCAAAATTAAGGCTTTCGTGCAACGATGAAGATAATGAGGATTTCGAGACCATTGAACAAGAAGTTTTTCTGGGGAACATTCCCTACATGACAGCTAAAGGTTCTTTCGTAATCAATGGGGCAGAAAGAGTGATCGTTTCCCAGTTGCACAGGTCACCTGGTGTATTTTTCGCACAGAGCAAGCATACAAACGGAACCAAGTTGTATTCCGCCCGGATTATTCCATTTAAGGGCTCATGGATAGAATTTGCGACGGACGTAAATAATGTAATGTATGCGTACATCGACAGGAAGAAGAAATTTCCGGTTACTACGCTACTTAGAGCCATTGGCTGGGGTACTGACAAAGATATTCTTGATCTGTTCGGATTGTCTGAAGAAGTTGAAGCCACAGCTAAAAATCTTAAAAAAGTTGTCGGAAGAAAGTTGGCGGCAAGGGTTCTCAAGACATGGACTGAAGACTTTGTTGATGAAGATACAGGTGAAGTGGTATCCATCGATAGGAACGAAGTATTGCTGGAGCGTGATTCTGAATTGGCAGAGGATGACATTGAGGTGATTCTCGACTCCGCCACAAAATCGATTATCCTGCACCGGGAAGACATTAATATCAATGATTTCCAGATTATTTACAACACACTGCACAAGGACAACTCAAACTCAGAAAAAGAAGCGGTTGAGCAAATATACCGTCAGCTCAGGAACTCCGAGGCTCCTGACGAACAAACAGCGCGAGACATCATCCAGAGTTTATTCTTCTCTGATAAGAGATATGATCTCGGAGAAGTTGGGCGCTACAGAATAAACAAGAAGCTCGGATTGGATATTGAATCTGAAGTACGGGTACTTACTAAAGAGGACATCATCAAGATTGTAAAATATCTTATCGGTCTTATCAACTCCAAGGCTGTAGTGGATGACATAGACCATCTTAGCAACAGAAGAGTAAGAACTGTTGGAGAACAACTATATACACAATTTGGCGTTGGGCTTGCAAGAATGGCGCGCACCATTAAAGAAAGAATGAACGTGCGGGACAACGAGGATTTTAAACCTGTTGATCTGATCAATGCCAGAACGCTTTCATCTGTCATCAATTCTTTTTTTGGAACCAATCAATTATCCCAGTTCATGGATCAGACTAATCCTCTGGCTGAGATAACCCATAAAAGAAGAATGTCTGCACTGGGCCCGGGAGGCTTGTCGCGTGAGCGAGCCGGCTTTGAGGTTCGGGATGTGCACTATACTCATTATGGTCGATTATGCACTATCGAAACACCCGAAGGCCCTAACATTGGACTGATCTCATCTCTGTGCGTGCACGCCAAGGTTAATGGTATGGGATTCATTGAAACCCCTTATCGGAAAACAGAAGGTGGGGTTGTGAATATGAGTGAAAATGTGATTTATCTGACAGCAGAAGAAGAGGACACACACAATATTGCTCAGGCTAATGCACCCCTTAAGGATAGCGGATCATTTGTCAATGTAAAAGTAAAGGCCCGTTTTGAGGGTGATTTTCCAATAGTTGACAAAGGCGAGATTACCTATATGGACGTAGCCCCGAATCAAATTGTCTCTGTGGCAGCCTCATTGATACCCTTTCTGGAACATGATGATGCAAACCGCGCATTAATGGGATCAAATATGATGCGCCAGGCTGTGCCTTTGATGCGACCGGAAGCACCAATAGTCGGAACCGGCATGGAAAAGAGAGTTGCTTCCGACAGTCGCTCTTTGATCATCGCCGAAGGGGATGGGGTTGTTGAGTATGTCGATGCCAACAAGATTTCGATTCGATATGACCTCACTGATGATGAGAGAATGATCAGTTTTGATACAGATATCAAAACATATGAATTAATAAAGTTTAGAAGAACAAATCAGGATACTTGTCTTAATCTTTCTCCTATTGTCTTCAAAGGACAAAGGGTAACGAAAGGTCAGCCACTTTGTGAGGGATATGCCACGAAAGGCGGTGATCTTGCCTTGGGAAGAAACCTCAAAGTTGCCTTTATGCCATGGCAGGGGTACAACTTTGAAGATGCCATTGTAATTTCTGAAAGCGTAGTACGCAATGACATTTTCACCTCTATTCATATCGATGAATACGAACTGGAGGTTAGAGATACCAAGAGGGGTGAAGAGGAACTTACCTCGGAAATCCCGAATGTTAGCGAGGAGGCCGTGAAAAATCTTGATGAAAACGGCATTATAAGGATTGGTGCTGAGGTAAAGGAAGGAGATATTCTGGTTGGTAAGATTACCCCGAAAGGAGAAACAGATCCAACACCTGAAGAAAAACTTCTTCGCGCAATTTTCGGAGATAAAGCCGGTGATGTTAAAGACGCATCACTCAAAGCATCTCCATCTCTCGAAGGCGTTGTGATTGAAACTAAATTGTTCCTGCGACCAAAGAAAGACAAGGATCTTCGGGCAAAATCCAAAAAGGATGTTGACATTTTGAAGGCTCAATACGGCAAGCAGTTGCTCGGCGTGAGAGCTCAAATGATTGAGAAATTAACAAAGTTGCTGGAAGGTAAAATTTGCAAGGGAATCAAGCATAAATTCGGAGATGAGGTTATCAGCAAAGGCGTGAAATTTACCCAAAAAGTCATCGAAGAAAAATTATTTCCTGAGAAAAACATCTACAGAGATGAGAGTAACTATAATGTGCAGGAAGAAGTAAATCTTATTTCAGATCTAAACCATACCAACTGGACGGCTGATGAAAGGATCAACAATCTGATTGTTGATTTAATTAAAAAGTTCGTAAT
>CAYZWN010000204.1:0-7903 GCA_964482185.1 uncultured Roseivirgaceae bacterium | reverse complement strand
TCACGTCTGCGAGAATAAGGTGCGGTTTTACGATTCCTGATTCCCAATAATCGTTAGCATTGTTGCGTGCAACAAGATTGATGGAATTATATACATTTCCATTTCTTACCGATTCAAAATCCTTAATTCTTGGATCGCTATCCAAAATATCCATTACCGATTTGGCAGTGCCGGGGTTGATCCAGTATGCGGCAGAGATGCCCCTGGCATAAACGGCCTCAAAATCGAGTTGCAAGCCTCCTGTGCCGCTGTCATCTGACCACAGGTAACTACCTCCGGCATCTTTGATCAAATTGCTGATGTAGCTGTTGCCTCCAGGTACGTACCATGAACCTTTGTAAGGCAGGTTGCATAATACTGTGGGCCTGAACGCTGCCTGTGCAGCCATGGTGAGCAGGGAATCGTAAATGGAGACCATCTGGCCGAATTTCGTATTGACCCGATCAGTTTTGCCACTGAGCGCCCCGACTATTTTTACCCATTCTGCCCGACCGAGCAGCGTGGATTCCTGCCATTCAGAAAAAACCAAAACAGGAATGCCGAGGACCTCCATCATCTGCCGGTTTTTATTTGGTGCATTGGGCCATCCCACTGTGATCACCAGGTCAATATCCAGCGCCAAAAGTTGCTCCCTATCCAGCGTTTCACCATAGCTCACCTCAGGGAGCAATCCGCTTTTCGCCACATGATAGATGCTGTCGTGATACACGTATCTTACTTCTGAAATAGCCTTGATTAAATTAAGTGCATGGCAATAATCAAAATAGCTGATGTAGGATGCATGCAACAGCGCGATCCGCTCCACCGGCGTCCTGATGATGATACAATTTTTCTTTAATTCAGCAACACCCTTGTTTTCATACACCAAAGCAAAACAGGTGGTATCCGCTACATTGTTGTAGTGCCGGTAGATATTGAGCAGTTGATAATCTTCTCGTTCAAATAGATCAAAACCAATGGCATGGCTAATCGATGAGGCTTCTGTTTCCGGCTTAGTATTTTGAAGGGGCGAATTATCCCGTTGGTCTGGTTTGCAGGCAATTAATGATAGCTGAGCCGCGAAAAGCAGCCAGACCAATCTACAGGATGAAGGAAAAGTCAAAAAATGAGCATACATGATTATGGTGCTTTATTCCCGAAGCTTGTTCACTACGGCAGGTCTTCTGACTTTCCCTGATTTGGCTTCCTTCCCACCCCAATGTATCGGGGCAGTGGAAAAAGATATGACCAATTCATTTAATGGGATTACAGCAGCGGGTACTGTTCCGGATTTTCACCGGATTCCCTTTTAATGCCTTACAACCATTTGTTGACAGGCAACCGTAACTCGGTTCAAACTTAGTTTTATTTGAGATGGCAAAAAAGTTGTGAGTGGTTTTTTATTTCAGTATGTTGATCGCAGACAAAACTGCAAATAGGTTTGGATCATTTACTCAATAGGTAAGGTAAGCCAAAATAGAATTTACTTCTGTGCCTTCAATATCTCAAAATCCTCAAATAACCCATAATCCAGCATATCATATTCCGTTCCTGCCGGTTGATTGACCGGGGCGCGGAAGAAGGTCCAAGGCGTGACAAAGCCTCTTTCGGGATTAAAATGATGCGGTCCCATCTGGTTCTTGAGCGAGCCGGTTACAATTACCTCTACCTGGTTTTCGCCTTCCTTCAGGTAGTTTGTTATATCCAGTTCGTATGGCCGCCAGGCAATGATTCCCGCCGATTCCCCATTTACTTTCACTTCGGCAACCGTTCCGGCCCATTCGTTTAGCCTTACCAACACGCGCTTATCCGCCGGCAATTCGAATGATTTTGAATAGGACACGGCATTTGAATAGAATGGCAAATGCTGATTCTTCCAACTGCCAGGTTGGATGACCGGCTCCCTGACAATAATAAAACCTTTATTAACTGACTGCACGCCGAAATCGCCAATCAGGTAAACGGGCTCCACCTCTGCCAGTACATCCATTTTTGTTGCCCTGACCGTAAGGATATTTTCGCGGTCATTTACGACAAATTGCTGCACGTCAAACACCCCGAACTCTTTATCGAGCCACCAGGCTCCGGGTATGGGTTCTATGACATTCCCATTAATCATAACCTGATACAGGTGCGGTGATTCCACGACTGCTTTAATGGATGCCGGTATAAATCCACTTTCAATAGAAAATCGATAATGCACCTCAAAACCTGATCCTTCTTCGAATTGATTTTTATCCAGAATCCTTGTCCGGTATTGCACGGCATTGCTCCATGGGTTGTAATTATAGCCGTAGATCTCCTTCAGATAAAATTTGTAAATGGTATCTGCGGCATTATAAAAGTAAATATCATTGTATTGCCTCCCTCCCACTTTCAAATCACAATAGTCGAGGGTGAGGGTATTTGGCTCCAATCTCTGCACACTTGTTTCTGATGCCTGAACGATCTCAAAGACATTTGGTTCTTCCACAGCTTTTGCATTGCCACCCTGGGATTTTGATGTAAAAAACAACATCCTGGAGCCCGAAGGGGGCAAATCAAAACTCAATTCGATCATTCCATCTTTTCCTACGACATCAAGCAATTGAATTTCTCCTGAATGCAAATCAAACTCCAAAACACTTTTTCCTTTGCTATTGAATGAAATTTTAGCGGTTTCAGATTTATCGTAATTGGTAAAAAAGTAAAGCTGCCCGTCTTTCAGTATTCTTCGGTGATGAAAAACATTTCCACCCCAGTTAGCCGGGGCAAGGGGTTGGAAGTCCTCTTCTGTCAAATACTGATCAATGATTTGCTCATCGATCTGTGGGGCCATGATCCACTGATCAGAGAACTTCCCGAGTGTTTCACTCATGTTGTTTACCAGATTGCCATCACGCCTTTCCGGAAATCCCGACATGGAAAGCACCTTGCCGCCCTGCTCGAGATACTGCAGCATTAAAATATATGTGGAATCCATAAGATTCTCAGTCATCGATGGCAGAACAACCAGATCATAAGCCCTTGAGCCTACTACGAACTTGTTATCCCGCACGGCGCCATAAGATTGAATGATGCGCTCACAACCCAGATCGTACTCCACCTGATGCTTTTCGAGCAAGGTAAGCAGGTTGTGAAACTGATTCTTTAATTCATCAATTGGTAATGAGGCAGTTCCCGGTCTTTGCTGTCTGACAGGTGCGTGCAACATCCACGAAGTGGAAGTTGGTTCCATCACCAATATCCGGTTGACTTGCCTGCCGGCAGACATAGCAAATGACAATCTGTGGAAATATTCATTGAGTGGCTTATACTGATCCCACCAGGGTGTATGATAAGACATCGATTGCGGATAATCGCGCTTTCTTGCGCCTTTAAGGGTCATATGTGCGAGGTGCTGATTCATGAAATTTACGCCGAGTACATATTCCCAGTCGCCGAGGCGCTTCATGTCATCAAAGGTGAGTTCCCAGCCGGCGCCACCATAGGTTTCAGACAAGGCCCTCGGCTTGTCCAATTGATTCACTACACTGCTCAGTTCTTTTACTGCCCTGATATTGCCAAACTGATCAGGCCTCCTGTCTGTATTGAAAAGCATATCGATGCCGGGGTATTGATGATACATATACATGGCCATGTTGTCTCCCCCGTGTTTCGGATCGGGCCAGCCGTGCTCCCAGTAGTGTCCGGTCCAGACCAGGTTATTTTTTTCGGTATAATCATACCACGGCACGCTCCAGCGCTCGAGAAACATATCGAGTAAAAGTGCATAATAATCGTGGCGCACATTTTTCCAGTCGCCGATCTCGTCGTAAAGGCACGGCAGATAGGTTTCCAACTGATAGCCGTATTTCTTTTCGAACCTGTTGAATAACACAGGCGTAAAGCGCATCACGGTCCTGGCGCCGCCCGAGGTGCTGATATTCGGTTCGTCCGTGAAAATGCCGGGAACCGTCTTGCCGAATTCGTCACCAATGTAATCTTCGTAACCGTCCATGGTGATTTTAATGAACTTTTCGGTGATGCCATAAGCCAGCAGGTCCACGTATGAAAAGCCGCCATACCAACCCTCTCCTTTTGGGTAATACCACTTCGTGAATCCATAGTATTTACCGGGCTGCCCGGCATACTGGTTCCGGCTGTTTGTGATGTTGGCAAAACTGTTGCCCACCTGCCTGATTAAAAGAAAATAATCCGTTGTGTCGCCTGCGCTAATGACATCAAGTGTTATCATATCAAGTCCGGCAATCGGATCGGAAGTAGAAAAAGTTGCTGCAGGCACATGCCCGCCGGCAAACCCGCTTGGGTAGGAGTTTTCATCGTACAACCAGATCTTCATATCCAGTTCTTTTGCCTTGTCCACGGAATATTTTACCAATTCAAACCATTCATTGCCCAGATATTCTGTGATCAACCCCGGACGCGGATGAATGAACACCATATGCATGCCTTTATCCTTAAATTCCTGCAGTTGGAAATCAACCTTCTCCTTTGTGACCTGATCGTTCCAAACCCAGAATGGCGCGGTGCTGAAGTCGATAGACGGGGTTTTAAACCCGGCTTTCAATTCGGCCAGGGTATTGGCCATTTCAGGATTCCATTTCAAAGATTTGTCGGTTCCGTTCTGGCAGGCCCCAAGAATCCAAAGTGACAATAGAAGAAAAAATACAGGATGCGCTTTCATATAATTTTGAATTGAACTATTTGCAATAAATCCATGCGGGCAATCCGCTTCTGTAAATTTAGATTATGTCCGGTTAATTACATTAACATATTGAATAATCATGAAAATAAGATGGCAGGAGCAGGATTTAAGAATGTTCTACGATATCCGTTATACATATTTCAAGCTGATTACAACATAAAATCAACAGCAAACTCTTCATGTAAAATCATCCACTGAATACTACTTCTCCAACTGGTTTTCAACAGGTTGGATACCTGCCAAATGCGCTTCCAGGACTTCCCTGATTTCCACAATCACCTCGGGATGATCATCAGCGATATTAAATTTTTCAGATGGATCGATATTGACATTGTAAAGTAATGGCGTTTCTAAAACTGTGGGTGTGTTTTTTATTTCCATAGGCGGGTTGGTTATTGGATGCGCCGCTTGACTGCCATACTCATTTTGAATGATAAAATGGGCTTTGTAATCGCCTTTGCGGATGGCATAAACCTGTTCACCGCGATAGTAAAAAACAAGCTCGCGCGGGCTTTTTCCCGATCCGAAAAGCAAGGGCGAAATATCGTAGCCATCATAAATCCGGTCATCAGGAAGTTCCGTTCCTGATAATTTGCAAAATGTTGGCAGCAGATCCATAGTCGTTGCCATGTCCATCACAACCCCGGGCGCTAGTTTTTCAGGCCATCTGAAAATGGTCGGTTCGCGCATACCGCCTTCAAATGTTCCGCCTTTGGCGCCGCGCAAAAGTCCTGCCGTTCCGCCATGGGTTCTAAACGTATGCCACGGGCCGTTATCAGACGTAAAAACCACCAAAGTATTTTCATCAAGGCCTTCTTCTTTTAGCGTTTTCAGAATTTGCCCTACCGACCAGTCGATTTCTTCTATCACGTCACCGTAGAATCCGGCAAGGGAAACATCTTTGAATGCTTCCGAACGGAAAAGTGGGATATGAGGAAGCGAGTGAGCAAGGTAAATGAAAAATGGCCCATCTTTTAATGTCTTGATTTTGGCCACTGCTTCCTCAGTGTATCTCTTTGTGATGGTGCGCTGATCGGCCGGGCGTTCGATGATTTCCTTGTCACGCATCAGCGGCACGTTGTAAGCCTGAAAACGTTCATTGTCTGCCAGTGTAAAATGATCCGTGCGTTCAACTTTGTCCATGTCATTGGAGTATGGGATGCCGAAGTAGCTGTCGAACCCATGGTCTGTCGGAAGATGGGGCGACTTGTGACCCAGGTGCCATTTGCCCACAGCCGCGGTTTTATAACCATTTTCTTTCAGGGCTTTTGCGATTGTGATTTCGCTTTGGGGCAGCCCGCCATTCGAGTCAGGAAACAATACCCTTCTCTTATCGCTGCACATACCTGAGCGGATCGGCAATCTTCCTGTGAGCAATCCGGCACGGCTGGGGGTGCAAACCGGCGCAGCCACATAGAAACTGGTCCATTTTTGACCTTCCGAGGCCATTTTATCCAAATGAGGTGTTCTTATGGTAGGATGCCCAAATGTCCCCAGGTCACCATACCCCAGGTCATCTGCAAAGATTACGATAAAATTAGGATTGGTGGTATTTACACTTTTGGTTTCTGTTTCAAAAGCACAACGTTGCATGATGAAACCGAAAGTGATCAAGGCGGCGAATGTGCATGTTTTTGTTTTGAAATAATTCATCTTAATGAGTCTGTTTTAATGTATATATCACAATTTAACTGGACAGTATAATTCCGAAAATAATATCCGGTCGATAAATATCAACTTTAAAGAATATTCATGGGAATTTCTTCATATCCCCATGATAATGCTTTCAATGCGAATGAAAGTGGCTAAATATCGTTTTTTTTAAATTGAATTTCCGATTCCCACCAGGAATACAGACAATATAATGATGACAATTCCTCCCGTGATTGTCCATTTTGTTTTTGACGTAACGCCTTTCCATTCCCTGCGATAGATGCCCCACATGTTGGCGGTCAAAATGATGGTTGACATATGTAGTATCCAGGAACTGGCACCATTGCCGATTTTGCTTTCCCCCATGCCATAAAAGAAAAATTGCAGGTACCATACGGTTCCCGCAAGGGCTGAGAATAAAAGATTTTTGGCTATTGGTGTAGATTTATCGACGAAATCGTGATACGATTTATTTCTTATACTTAGAATAGTAGTCCAGACGAAATTGGTAGTCAACCCACCCCACATGATAATAATAAAAGTCACATTGTTTTGATACAGTGGATTATGACCGGCTGCCACGGCAGCATCCGCCATCGGATGACCAGCTTCAATACCAAAATTGAAAAATGAACTAAGGATCCCGGAGAGTATTGCTATGATCAATCCCCTTTTTAGGTTAAACTCTTTCACACTCGCTTTCTGCTCTTCTTCAGAAAGCTGTCTTTCTTTCATTATGCCGGCTTTTCCTGAAATAGCGATCCCGAGAATGCAAACCAGCACACCAAGCAAAACCAATTGTCCTCCGGATGAAGCCAGCATATTTGTAAAAGAAACCTTTCCTTCGGCGGGGTTAATATTGTAATAGATGGACGGAACTATTGCGCCAAATGCCGCACAAAAGCCAAGGACTACTGAATTGCCCAGGGACATCCCAAGATACCTGATACCCAGTCCGTAAGTCAATCCGCCAACGCCCCATAGCAGGCCCATGAGGAAAGTAAAAAATAAAATCTGAAGGGAGCTCGTTGCTATGATTTCTGTAAAACCCGGAACCGTAAGCCATGCCGCCAAAGGTGGAACAAATAACCAGGAAAATATTCCGCCAACAATCCAGTAACTTTCCCATGCCCATTTTTTTACATAATTGTACGGCATATAAAAACTCCCGGCAGCAATTCCACCCAACGAATGAAACAAAACTCCTAAAACAGCATTCATAGCACGGGTATTTATTCCAGGTAAAATACTTTCTTCAATCCGGTAATAACCGGAGAATTATCGGGATTGACTTCCATAATACCGGACATGTAACCCCGCCATTTCCTGACTATCATTTTACGGGGTAAGTCATTGGCAGTATTGTCTGAAGACAGTTTCTGAACCGCAAAACGTGTCTGGGTTTCTTCATCGAGGAAAATGGAATAATCGGATGCGGCGGCATTTTTTAATTCTTTTGCCGGTTCCGGCCAAATCTCATCATGCCGTTTTTTATACTCTTCTTCAAAATCGGCTTTTAATTTCATTTAAAAGGGTACTTTTTCCATTCTATTCTCTCCTGATTAACAGATTTTTTTTACCTGA
>CAYZWN010000203.1:0-8118 GCA_964482185.1 uncultured Roseivirgaceae bacterium | reverse complement strand
TATATCGAAATTTATAATCGCAACAATGATTTTCCATATCCTCATTTGATAAACAATGCATGGCTATTTTTACTGTTGCACGGACCATTTCTATGGCTTTATGTTAAATCACTAACAGATAAACACTTTAAAATCAAATACTTTCACCTTTTGCACTTTTTGCCATTTGCCGTATTTTTAATTCTACATATTCTTAATTATCTTTTCCTGACCGCCGATGAAAAAATACTCTTGACAAAAGATGAACTATTCACCACTACAGTTTTATTCAAAATAAGGGGCATATTCATCGGAATTACCAGTATTGGTTACAATATCTGGGCTTTAAGGCTGCTTCGAAGACACAGGATAAATATTGAAAATCAATTTTCTAATATAGAAAATATTGACCTGTCGTGGTTGAAAACCCTTGTAATTGCTTCGTTAATGGTGTTTTCTGTTAACGTTTCCCTATTCAATATCAATAATTACCTACACTTTGCAGGATTTTATGAACTTGCGAAAATTGCTTATAGTTTTTCAACTGTTTACGTGTTTTATATCGGGTATTTCGGAATCAGGCAGGGGCGAATTTTTGTGGATTACCCTGCAATTGAGATTGAACAGCCATTTGAACCTAAAAAACAGGATGAGTTTAATACGATTGAAAAGAAAGACTATTCACAAATTATTAGCAAGCTTACAAGGTCGATGGAGCAGGAACTGCCCTATTTAGATCCAGAGCTCAATCTGGCCAAGTTAAGCAAGTTGATTAACGTAAAACCTGAAATTCTGTCCGAAGTCCTCAACTCATCGCTAAACCAAAACTTCTTCGATTTCATCAATAAATACCGCATTGAGGATTTCAAAATAAAATGCCTGGATAAAAAAAACAATCACTTTTCTGTAATGGGGATTGCCTATGATTGTGGGTTTAACTCAAAAGCGGCCTTTTACAGGGCATTCAATAAATTCGAAGGAATATCCCCAACTACCTACATTTCGAAGGTCTCATAAAAAAAGTGAGACTCGCTTTTCCCGAAAGTGAAACCCCTAAACCGTAAAGTGGAACTTCCGTAGTATTGAACCCAAGTAGTTTTGCAGCAAGAAATCTTTAAAACGCAAAACTATGACACGAATTACTTTTTTAAAAACAGCAAAATTTGCAATCACACTTTTGGTTTGCCTGAATTTGTCGAATGCACATTCCCAAAACACCTTAACCCAAACGGTAAGGGGTACAATTAAGGATACCGATATAAAAATTCCCCTGATAGGAGCAACTATAATAGTTGAAGGATTAGTGCCTATAATGGGTACTATCGCGGACTTTGATGGATATTTCCGTTTAGAAAGAGTGCCTGTAGGAAGGCATAACTTTGAGGTTAGCTACGTTGGATATGAACCCTATATACTTTCTGAAATTCTGGTTGGTTCAGGGAAAGAGGTTGTGCTTGAAATTGAGCTAAAAGAATCGACAATGACTCTAGGCGAGGTTGTGGTACGAGCCAGCACAAACAAAGACCGACCCGTAAACTCAATGGCAACCCTAAGCGCTCGCACGTTCAGCGTAGAAGAGGCAAGTCGCTATGCAGGTGGTTTGGACGACCCTGCCCGTTTGGCTGCCGGTTTTGCTGGCGTTGCTACAACTCAAACAACCAACAACGCCATTATTATCCGCGGAAATTCCCCCCGTGGCGTTTTGTGGAGAGTTGAGGGTGTTGATGTTCCCGCAACTTTCCACTTCCCCAATGTTGATTTTGTTGGTGGTGGTGGCTATACCGTTTTCAGCAGCCAGATGCTTCGCAATTCCGATTTCTATACAGGGGCTTTTCCTGCGGAGTTTGGCAATGCCTTTTCGGGTGTGTTTGATGTTAAAATGAGAACCGGAAATGCAGAGAAACGAGAATACACTGCCGGGATAGGCATTCAGGGAGTCGATTTTGGAGCTGAAGGGCCTTTTGTAAAAGGGAAAAAGGCTACCTATCTTTTTAATTATCGCTATGGAACACTAGGCTTGATTGGTAAAATGGTAAGTTTCCCCAATTTACCCACCTTTCAGGATTTAACATTCAAAATCGATTTACCAACCGAAAAGGCAGGTACGTTCTCAATCTGGGGCATGGGTGCCGATGACATAAACAACAAGGATGCAAAGGAAGACTTCACCCAATGGGAAACCTCAATAGATTATATGACCCAGAGGTATAAAAACCGCTTTGGGGCCGTGGGCTTATCGCACCGCATTACCTTTGGAAAGAGCACATATCTTAATACAATCCTTAGTGCTGATGGTATGAGTTCTTCCTATGATAAAAGTGAGTATACCTATGAAATGCGTATGTTTCCTGTACTCTACTCGCAAAGCAACGAAGGAAAATACTCATTCAGGTCAACGCTGAACCATAAGTTTAGTCCTAGAATCAGCTCGCGAACAGGCATAACCGTAAACAGCTTGTTCTTCGACAATACCCTAAAGCTGGCATTCTATAACAATCCCGACAATTTATTGAATTTTGTTGATAATAAGGGCACAGCCTTATCTACTCAGGCATTTACTCAGTTCAAAATAGACCTTTTGCCTAATTTATCAACCAACATAGGCGTACACTCAATGTATCTTAATGTAAATAATAAAGCCACCCTCGAACCGCGCGCAGGGTTAAACTGGGGGTTCACTGAGAAAGACGAATTTAGCATGGCCTACGGCTTGCATTCGCAAATGGAGGAGCTGCGTACCTACTATTCGGAAGTAAACAATAACGGGGCCATTGAGTTGCAAAACAAGAATCTCGATTTTATGAAATCGCATCACTTTGTGCTGGGTTACAGCCGAAAAATTAGCGATGTGGTTCGCATCAGAGTGGAACCGTATTACCAAATGCTTGAAGGTATTCCAGTGTATGCAAACAGTTCATTCTCTATTATTAATGTTACAAACAACTGGGCAATTAATCAGAAATTAGAAAGCACCGGCACAGGAAAAAACTACGGAATTGATTTTACCCTTGAGCGTTTTCTAAAAGATGGCTATTACTATTTGTTCACAGCAACCATTTTCGACTCGAAATACACCGGTGGCAATGGCAAAGAATACAATACTGTTTACAACAGAGGGCAGGTTATTAACCTGTTGGCAGGGAAAGAGTGGAGGTTAAAAGACAAAAATGTACTTGGTGTAAGTGCCAAAGTTACCTACATGGGTGGATTACGTTTTACCCCTGTTCTTTACGAAGAATCAATGGCGGCTAATTGGGCTTTGCCCGATCATTCAAGGGCTTACGAGAGTCAGTTCCCGTCAACAACCGGGGTAGATTTGTCCATAACATACAAAGTAAACAAAGCAAAATATTCCGGCACATGGTATTTTATGATTAAGAATGCTCTGATGCAACCCGATTACAGTGACCCATTCTATAGTCGTATGAAAAACGATGTAATCATTGATGCGATGAAAATGCCATTCCCTTCGCTGGGTTATAAGGTTGAGTTTTAATTATAACATGAGCAGAATGATACCAGATGACATTTTTATTAAAATTGTGCGGAGTGCCGTTAAAGCACCATCGAGCCACAATACCCAACCTTGGTTGTTTGCTAAAGAAGACGATGGCCTCAGCATTACTCCAGATTTTAGTCGTTCCTTGCCCGTTGCCGACCCCGAAAACAGGGAACTGTTTATCAGTTTGGGCTGTGCCGCCGAAACGGCAATGATTGCAGCAGGGTTTTATGGATACAATGCTGAGTTGAACCTTGATTTGTTGGAAAATCAAGGTTCAATAAGAATTATTCTAACAATGAATGATAATTCGGAACAACCGGAACTGTTTTCGTTTATAAACTTCCGGCAAACAACCCGTAAACCTTATGATAACAAGTTAATTCCCAGTCAAGACCTTGAAATACTAAAAGCAACGGCATCAGAAGCAGGAGGAAATATCCGATTTTATATCGGGCAGAATGAGATGCAACAATTCAGCCCATTTATTGCAGAAGGCAATGCTATGCAAATGGGTAACCCCAAATTCAAAAGCGAACTAATAAAATGGATGCGTTTCAGCGAGAAGGAAGCGATGCAAAAAGGCGATGGGCTTTACTCTGCCTGCAGCGACGTTCCATCAATGGGGCGTATGCTGGGAAGTTTTGTTTTGAAAAACTTTGTAACTGCCAAAAGCGAAAGCAGAAGATTGCTCAAACAATTGGAAAAAACGGCTGCTGTTGCACTTTTCACAAGCCCCAATAACAGTTTTGGAGATTGGATAAAAACCGGAATGGCTTTCCAACGCTTTGCCCTTACTGCCACAAAACTTAATCTTAGCCATTCACATCTTAACTCACCATGCCAGATACCTGAGGTCAGGAATAAAATGAAATCAGCCTTGGGTTTAAAAGGAGAATTTCCGCAGCTAATAATTTGTTTGGGGTATTCACAAAAAATGCACTTTTCTTTCAGACGAAGAATTAATGAGCTAATAATTAAGTAGCATACAAAATTCTATGATCAGAAAAACATAATGCAAAAAATTAAGCCATGAGCGCATCTGCAAACTATTACGACTTGCTGATTCTAAGAATCAAAGACTACATCGAAGTGAATGATGAAGAGATTAAAATCATTCAAAGGTTGTTTGTTGAAGAGCATTTTAAAAAGAATGCTATACTGCTTCGTGAGGGGGAAGTTTGTAGAAAGTTATTTTTCGTGGCCAAAGGTATTGTGCGATTTTCTAAACTCTCCGATGGCGAAGATAGAACATACGTTTTTAGGGCTGAAGGAACTTTCTGTCTTGAACTGGAAAGATTCCTTCAAAAAAATCCTTCAAAAAGCGCCATCACAGCCATTGAGCCCACCACAGTATTATCCATAACGTACGAGAATTTACAGATTTTCTACAATGAGTTACGTTATGGTGACCGCTTCGGTCGATTGGCTACAGAATACGTTTTCGTACAGGTGGTCAACCTTCTTACCACATTTAGTTCCGAGAGCCCCGAACAGCGCTATATAAGATTTGCAATGATTCATAAGCAATTCATACAGCGTATTCCTCAGCATTATATAGCATCGCACATCGGTGTAACACCTCAGGCTTTATGCAGGATTAAAAAAAAATGCTGGGCAAGAATTTATGAACTTGGGTTCATTAAACTTAATCTTCCCTATAATAATTTTGCTCCTAATTAAACATACCATTCCAAATATGCCAGATGGTGTTTGTTTGAGATAAATGATTTTCATTTTTAAAATTAATTAGATTGCTATGATTCAGGTTCAAAATCTTGATTTTACTTACAAGAAAACCCAAAAGAGGGTCGTACACCAGATGAACTTTGATGTTCAGGAAGGAGAGGTTTTTGGTTTTTTGGGGCCAAGCGGCGCAGGAAAAACCACCACACAAAGGCTTATTATCGGATTGCTGCGAAACTACCAGGGAAAAATTGAAATTCTTGGTAAAGAGCGCAGCAAGTGGGGCAAAGATTATTATGAGCACATTGGCGTTGCTTTCGATTTTCCAAACCTATACACCAAACTGACAGCCAAAGAAAATTTGCAGCTTATTGGCGCATACTATAAAAATGAGTGCGAAAAGCCTGAAAGATTGCTGGAACGTGTTGGCCTGTTGCCAGAAAAAGATGTCCGTGTGGAAAGCTTTAGCAAAGGGATGAAAATGCGCTTAAACTTCGTAAGGTCAATTATGCATAGCCCAAATCTTATGTTTTTTGATGAGCCTACCTCTGGGCTCGATCCTGTGAATGCGCATATTATAAAAGAAATCATTCTTGAGCAGAAAAAAGCCAATAAAACCATATTTCTCACAACCCATAATATGACTGTTGCAGAGCAGCTTTGCGACAGAGTAGCTTTTATTGTTGAAGGAAAAATAGTGGTAATCGGTTCTCCTAAAGAACTTATGATTGAACACGGCAAACGCACTGTGGAGATAGAATACCAAAAGAATGGCAGCATCCACAAACAAAACTTTGATTTACATAACTTAGGTGAGAACAATAGTTTTATGGACATTCTAAGGACTGCCGAAGTAAAAACCATGCACAGTTGCGAAGCCACCCTGGAGGATATTTTCATTAAACTTACCGGGAGGAACTTACTATGAGGTTGCTTCATGCCGTTTTGGCCGATATACACTTTCAACTTAAACATGGTTTCTACCTTGTTTATGCAATAATTACAGTAATGTATTTAATCATACTGTCGTTTTTGCCCGAAAATATTCTATCCATCGCATTGCCCCTGATTGTTTTTTCTGATCCATCAGTTTTGGGGTTATTCTTTATTGGGGGAATTATTCTCATGGAAAAAGGGCAGGGAGTATTAATGGTATTGGTTGTTTCGCCATTGCGAACCTCCGAATATATACTTTCAAAAGTTATATCCCTGGCAATCGTTTCGGTATTGGCAGCTTTTGCCATTACTTGGTTTAGCTATTATCCAACAGTAAACTGGTGGTTGCTTTTGTTGGCAACCATTCTTACATCTGGCATTTTTACCTTGCTGGGTATTATGATCAACGCGGGGTGCGATACGGTAAACCAGTATATGCTAAAAACCATTCCGTACATGTTGCTTTTTATCCTGCCTTGTTTTGCTTTACTTGGGTTTCCGTATTCAGAATTTTTTGTCATTATCCCAAGTGTGGCCGCATTGAAACTCATGCTGGGAGCATTCCATGGAATATCCGGCTTTGAAATGGCCGCTCTGGCGATCTATCTTTTCGCCATCAACTATATCCTTCTAAAACTTGCAATTACAACTTTTGAAAAAAGAATTGTTTATCAGGACTAAATATGATACAGATTACACTTTTTAAAAACGACCTAAAGCAGATTGTGCGTGATACCATCATGACCCTGTTGCTGTTTGCACCCTTATTGTTAATCGTTGTTTTCAAATTACTTGAATTGTTACTTGTGCCCTATCTGGCTGTAAAAGCCAGATTTGACATCATGCCATATTTCCCTTATGTTTTGTCATTTGTGTTGTTGATGAATTCGGGTATGTTGGGAATAGTTACCGGTTTTATGATGTTGGACGAGCGCGATGGTAACATTTCACAGCTATTGGAAATAACACCACTTGGTAGAAGTGGTTATCTGATAAACCGGCTTACATTTGCTTCCATTTTGTCAATCATTTACGGATTTATCGGTATTGCTGTTTTTAAACTACCCGATTTGACATTCATTTCCATTGTGCTTCTTTCTGTGTTATCGGCATTCTATACAGCAATAATCGGGTTGCTGATATTTTCCGGAGCGGAAGATAAAGTGAAAGGACTAACCTTTGCCAAAGGATTGAATACGTTTGTACTTTTCGCCTTTACCGATTTGTTTGCTCTGCCATGGCTTACTTTCTTGTCATGGTTTTTTCCACCCTATTGGGTTACAATGATCATCAAAACACCAAACTCTCTTAGTATAATTTGCATGGCTTTGCTGGTTCATGTATTGTGGTTGGGAATATTGATTTTTCGATATACCAAAAGAGAAACTTGATACCTCCGTTATGCCTTAAAGACTAGAGTACTCATGACTATGCAAGGATTTTCAAAAACCAAGCTATTCTATTTTTCCGGAACAGGAAATTCCTTTCGGGTGGCCAAACAACTATCTGAAAAATTGTCAGACTGTGCGTTAATACGTATCCGGAAAGACACAAGTACACAGTTAATTCAAGATGGAGATGTTGTGGGGTTGGTGTTTCCTGTGCATTATTTCGGGCTTCCACAGGTAGTAGAGCTTTTTTTGCAAAACATGAGCTGCAAAAAAATATCTTACTTATTTATTGTTGAACTAAACCTCCCGAAAGGGAGGTTTAGTTCAACAATGTGTATAAGTAATACGGGGTAAATGCGTATTTTGAACATAAGTACAAATCATAACCGGTTGTGTGAATTGATAGGTAGGAGCCTTGTAGTCCCGCACTACTCGACTACTTGACCGTTGCCTACAAGCCTAACACCTCAATTCTATGATTGAAGAATATTTATTTTTTAATAAATATTTCAAATATAATTTAAGAAACAATAATTATAAGTAAAACATTCAATTATGATTGAAGAATATTCTATATTTGTATGAAGTTTAAAATATAGATGAAATGACAGAATACATCGAAAGACC
>CAYZWN010000202.1:0-8204 GCA_964482185.1 uncultured Roseivirgaceae bacterium | reverse complement strand
CGCTTCATCAAACGCAAAATTAATAGATTACTAACAATTTTGTAATGCTATTAATATAAGGGTTTAATTTTTATCAGTCTGAGAAATAAATTTTAAGTATGTGCCTGATCCTATAAAAATATTAAAACAATACTGGGGGTACGATCAATTCCGAAGTCTGCAAGATGAAATCATCAATTATGTTTTGACCGGGAATGATACCTTGGCGCTCCTTCCTACCGGAGGAGGGAAGTCCATATGTTATCAGCTGCCGGCAATGTGCAGAGAAGGATTGTGCATCGTGATATCACCATTGATCGCCCTGATGAAAGATCAGGTGGATCAGCTCAGGAAAAAACACATCAACGCGTATGCCATTTATACGGGGCTTACGCATCGTGAAATTGATATCATCCTTGACAACTGCATCTATGGGGATGTGAAGCTTTTGTATGTCTCCCCGGAAAGGTTACAGACTGAATTATTCCTGGAGCGGGTGCGGAAAATGAAAGTCAATTTACTTGCCGTGGATGAGGCGCATTGCATTTCGCAGTGGGGGTACGATTTCAGACCTGCCTACCTTCTGATTTCCGCTTTCCGGGCTTCCGTATTGCCCGATGTCCCGGTAATTGCCCTAACAGCCACAGCCACAGAAAAAGTTGTTGTGGATATTGCAGATAATCTGCAGCTGACCAATCCAAAGGTTTTTAGGGCAAGTTTTGCCAGAAATAATATTGCATTGGCTGTAAGGCAAACGGAAGACAAGGATAAAAAGCTTGTGGAAATACTTTCCAAAGTAGAAGGCGCCGCCTGCGTGTATGTTCGCAAGAGAGGCACAACACGTGATCTCACCAACATCTTACAGCAAAATCAAATATCTGCAGATTATTATCACGCCGGACTATCTCATGATCAGCGCATGAGCAAGCAGGAACTCTGGATCAAAGGCAGAACGCGGGTGATTGTTGCAACCAATGCTTTTGGAATGGGCATCGACAAAAGCAACGTCAGGATCGTGGTACATTATGATATGCCGGACAGCCTGGAGGCATACTACCAGGAAGCAGGCCGCGCAGGCAGAGATGGCAAAAGGGCTTATGCAGTGATACTGTACCATCGCGGGGACAAGAGCACAATGCTAAATCTGTTTGAAAATGCTCATCCATCCACGGACTTCATCAGGCGGATTTATCAGGCCCTGGCCAATTACTATAAAATTGCAGTAGGGTCAAATATGCTGTCATTTTTCGATTTTGACATCACTGAATTCAGCAAAAACTTCAACCTGCATAGCAGCGAGGTTTACTATGCCATTCAAAAACTCGCCGAAGAAGGTTTTGTTGACCTGAATGAAAGCTTCTACCACCCATCTAAAGTCTCTATCAATCTGGACAGGCAGGAATTGTATAAATTCCAGATAGCAAACGCCGGATTTGACCCACTGATCAAAACCCTGTTGCGGCTGTACGGAGGTGAGCTTTTTATCAACTTTGTGCGTATTTCCGAAAACCAGATCGCGAGGCTTTTGAATACATCTGTCCTTAAGGTAAAAAACTACCTCAGGCATTTAAATGATCTGAAGGTAATCACATACGATCGTATGCGCGACAAGCCCCAGATTGCCTTCATCACGCCCCGGTACGATGCGGCAAAATTGCCGATCGACACACATCGGATCAACGCCCGCAAACAAATAAAGAAGGAAAAACTGGAGGCTATTATAAATTATGTTGAAAACGACCATTTGTGCCGAATGGCCATGATCCTGGAGTATTTTGGAGAATTAATTATCGAAAGCTGCGGTCAATGCGATCATTGCCTGGAGAGGAAAAAAGTCCTGGCCAAATCTGATAAAGAAAGAATTGAGGAAATCGTGATTTATGAGTTGAAGAAAGGCGCAAAATTACCAGAGGATCTGGTCAGACATTTCGATGACCAGGAAGCCTTACTTGTAGAAGAAACCATCCGTGATATGTGTGACCGGGGCATACTAAACTATGACTTTACTGGAAGATTGCAGATGGTAGTAAAGCCCGGTTGATAAGTCGTTTGAGTATGTTACTGATATCCGGTAAGCTTTGATGAAAATAAGATTGATTTTCCCAACAAAATAGTTATAAAAACCCTGGATGAAAAGCCTACGAAAGTTTTACGGCACGGCCGGTTTTATTACTTTCTATGGCGGCCTCTATAATGCGAATCACATCAAGAGATTGCTCCGGCTTCACAATCAGCTCATCGCCATTTCGTACGGCATTGAAAATGCTATCATAATACGCCAAATAATTTCCGGCATAAGTTTCAATGCGTCCGTTAAAGTGTAAATCTTGAATTTCGGTATTTAATTTCCCCCAAAATTTCCTATCCTCCACGCCCCATCCTTCTGTGTCAGGATGCTTTCCTGCTTTCAAATCGGCCTCCTGAGGATCGATTCCCCATTTAAGGAAAGAACCATTTGTGCCGTGCAAAATATATCGCGGCCCCTCTTCCCGCACCAGGTAACTTGATTTAAGCAAAGCATGCAGATGATCGTATCGAAGTATAATATTGTAAAAATCGTCAGCTTTGCCATCGGTCCGCTGAATGCCGATATCAGCCGAAACACTGCGGGGCATACCAAAAAGATCATAGGCCTGATCTATCATATGAGCACCGAGATTATACACGATTTCCGCCCCGGCATTATGCTCCTCTTTCCATGTATTTGGTTGAATAAAATTGCGATAACGATCGAAATGCGATTCGAATGAAATCAATCGGTCAAGCAAGCCATCCTGAATAATCTTTTTAACGGTAAGATAATCGCCATCCCATCGTCTGTTCTGAAATACACTCAGTGTCCTTTTATGCTTTTGAGCCAATTCAATCAGCTCCGCCGCTTGCCTGGCATTCATCGCAAATGGCTTTTCGACCACTACATGCTTGCCCGCCTCCAATGCTTCTTTACAATACTTATGATGGGTAGCATCCGGCGTATTCACGATAATCAGTTCAATATTTTCATCCTGTGTAAGATCTTCCACTGACTGCACTATATGAACGTAAGGATATCGCTCTTTCGATCCTTTGTATGAGCGCTCAACAATTTTTACTATTTCAAATCCCGGATGCGCGTGCAAAAGCGGGGCGTGGAATACAAGCCCTGACATGCCATAAGAGGCAATGCCTGTTTTAATCGGATGCATATTGATTATTTTATTTAGTACCTGACCACCCGAAAATCATTGAAAAAATGTGAAATTAAAAGTGTAATGTTGGTTAATTTAGATAAAAACCGACCGGCCAATTGGATACTTTTGCGGACCTGATAGAATTCTTATCACATTCAAATGACGTAAAAGCCGTTATTAGCAGGCTAATTGGGTATTTTGGTGATACTAAACCGGTCGAAGAAAAGGACGAAGCGCTGCGGTTAATGCTCGGCATATATCCCAAAAAGGCCATCTCATCCAGGCAACTCAGGACACAGGCCGCTGATATCACAGGGCTGCCAGGCTGGATGATAGACCGATGTGTGCAGGAAGCGGGAAACTTTCTTAAGGCATTAAGTCTGCTCCTGCATAATAGCGGCTGTTATCAACAAAGCGTACCGCTCACTATTGTGATTGAAAAGTTAAGTGAACTCAGCAATAGAGAAAATGAACGTATCATGGCATTTATTAAAAATGAAGTGCCGAAATTCCATAAAAATGAAATGCTGCTGTTTCTTCAACTTTTGTGTGGCAGTTTCAGATCACCTTGCGAACAACACCTTGTTTTTATAGCGTTATCCTCAATACTGGGTATTGATCACAAAATACTAACGCTGAGGTTTCATCTGTCAGAGCAAAAAAAGCATTGCACAATCAGCCAGCTTGAAAACCCCGTTAATGATGAGCAAAAGCTTGTGAATGAGGGATATCTAAAGATTTTAAGTTTAGACAATTTGAGTCAACTTCCAAAAGACCATTTAACAGTACAGGCATTTGGAGTTAAAAGTGGAAAGAAAGCAGTTTTAAAAAAATTTGGCGATACCGCAGTGCTTTGGTCTGAAAATGATGTAATTATATCTGAAACATACCCGGCTCTGATCCATGCCGCCGCGATGCTCCCTGAGGTTGTTTCTCTTTTTGGCCAGATCATAGACCTAAGCCAGGCTTTTGAAAAGGGTGGTGACCAGCTGTCATTGGGAATTAATGATGGAAAAATCGGATATTTTTTTGAAATATGGCATTTTGACACATATCATAAGAGCAGTCAAATGCTGGAAGATAAATCAATTTTTGCCGAAACTCCATACCGTTTGCCGAAACAATTAGCTTTTGAAGATTGGGCTGAACTGGAGCAAAAACATAACAAATGCCGCCTACATGGATTTTCAGGAATATTATTAAAAATGCAATACCCGGAGCAGAAACATCTTTTCTGGCAAGCAGACAATTATGTTTTAAAGGCAATCCTGATGTATGTGGAGTTGAAAGGCCCGGGCTCATCGAATATTGCCTCAGCCACCTTTGGCGTCTATGATGATGATAAACTTGTGCCGGTCGGTAAAATCGATTTTGCTGAAGAAAACCAAATAGTTGAAGGAATTGCCTTATTCGCCAGGCAAAACACAATGGAACGTTTTGGGCCTGTAAGAACTCTACGAGCAGTTGAGGTATTTGAATTGCATTTTGATACGGCTTTCGCTGCTACAAAAAGAAAATCAGGTGTATCGCTTTCGAACTTAATAATTCAACGGAGAATATCAGGAAAACCAGAAGATGCAGATGATCTCCAATACCTCAGGAAGATGCTAAAAATGGGTAATCACCGGGAAAATGATCAATGAACTTTCGTAATCAACCTGAACAATCAACTCATTTTTTCAAATACAAAAAGTCAAAGCATCAGCATTACATAGAAAACTTATGTAATGATATTTTAATATTTACATTTTTTGTCGTTAATTATCCTCCGGCGATTCAATGGTATTCACCAAATTAGTTAATTTTGCGCCATTGTTTTTTCGATTATAAATCGATCCTGCTATCTTGTACGGATTATTATTGAACCGGATTTTATTTATGAAGAAATCATTACTCATTCTGACAGGAATCCTGCTTTGCTCTGAATTGGTTTTTTCTCAGGGATTTTACAATAAAAACCGAAATCGAAATTTCATATTTTCTGCCGGAACAGGTACCACACACTATTATGGTGACCTGGCCAAAGATGGCGACCATTCTAATATCGGGCCCAACTTCGCTATTGGAGCAAAGTATAATTTTTACAGATGGTTTTCTACTGGCGCAAACTTAACATGGTTTATGCTGAACGGAGACGATCAAACTGATCCTGGTAAAGCAGTGAGAAATCTTTCTTTCCGGTCTCATAATTTTGAATTGAGTGCCTTGTTTTATGCAAGCTTGTTTGAAGAAGACAGGAGATTTTATATGAGGCCTTTCGCCAATCCATACGTTTACGGGGGGCTGGGGTTTGTAAATTTCAATCCAACTGCAGAATTAGAAGGTGAAAGGTATAATCTCAGAAAATTGAATACATCGGGTGAGGACTATAGCAATTTCACTGTATCCTTTCCGGTTGGCCTTGGCGTAAAATTCAGAGTCAATCCATTTTTTAACATTGCCCTGGATGGCGGATACAGATTTCTTATAACCGATCATCTTGATGATGTAAGCAGCGGTGTGTATCCCGAACCAGCATCATTCGGCTCCAATACGACTGCAAGACTGCTCTCTGATAGAACCTGGGAAACACTGCCCGAAGGTACCCCAACCTGGGCTGAGCAGGGCAAGAATTTCCGTGGAGATCCAAATGACAAGGATGGATTTTTCATTTTCAATGTGAAAGTTGAATATTACTTTGGTGAAATAAAGACACGAAGTTCGTTCGGAAGAAAATTGAAAGGTGGAAAATCCGGTAAACTAAAAGCTCCTAAACGCCGAACTAATAAGCAAATCAATAAAAGGCGATTTTAAGGTTGCAGTTTTTGGGCTCTTTTAGTAAGAATGAATAAAATCACGAAATAGATGCCTGTTGAAAGAATGAGAACAGCGGCATATTTCATGGGCCCGACGAATGTAAAAGACTTGAAAAGCATAATTACCCCAATCTGACTTAACACAATAATAAAGGTTGCGATTGCATGATTATTCCTGGTAAATATCAGAATAATATGGTGCAGATGCCTCCTGTCAGCCTTAAATGGGGATTCGCCTTTAACTATCCTGATAAGTGCTACCCGGATCATGTCAACAAATGGCAGGAAAATGCTTCCCACTACCATGAAAAACGAATCAGCTGCTGTAGAATGATCAGCTAAGTGCATATACTTTAAGCCAAAATAAACCAGAAAGCCCCCTATAAGAAGCGAGCCCGTATCACCAATAAATATTTTATTTCGGCTAGAAAAATTAAAGAAAAGCAAGCCTGTCAAGCCACTAATCATTGATATTGAGAAAATCATCAGATCAATTTCCCCGGCAGCTTTAAAGCTAAAGAAGTAAAACAAACCGCCCACAATCCCTAAACTCAATGCCAAACCGTCGATGCCATCGATCAGGTTAAAAGCATTGATTGCCATTACAATAAAAAAAATCCAAAATACATAATTGAAAAAGAAGGGCAGGTTTGCATGCTCCAAAAAGGGTATGACTAATTCATTCTCGTTGATTGATGTAGCAATTACGATGGCCGGGATAAACTGCCCTAAAAATTTAAATGAAACCGGAAGGGGATTGAAGTCATCGATAATTCCGGTGATGAGTAATACTGCAAAAGCAGCGAGCAAGGCACTAAGCTCATCCTGAGTGGGGTACGAAGAAAAGGTCAGCAAAGGAGCTAAAACCGCAAAACACAATACAATACCTCCGGTGTTTGGAACCGTGTCCTCGTGCGAACTACGGTGATTGGTAGCGGCAAAAAAACCCTTTTTATGCGAGAGCCATATTAAGATTGGTGTGAATAATAGAACAATCAATAACGCAAAAAGAGCGGGCTTCAGAATATCGAATTCCATGGTACTATCAGTCAAATGCCCTTAAACAATCGTCTTTTTCTTGTCGAGAGATTCAAATTTTGATGAATTGCTCTTGAACTCCGGAACAATATATTTCATTATCCCTACCAGTTTTAGTTCGTCATTGTCCTGAGCTGAGTTGATTAATAACTCAATATTCTTTTTCACATCCAGGTAATCATCCAGCCTGGTTTTGGCAATCAATATTTTATGGTGATAAGTCGGCAGGGTGTTTTCATTTATATCAAGTACCTCTTCATATAACTTCTCTCCACTTCGCAATCCTGTAAATACAATTTCAATGTCCTTTCCTACTTCAAACCCGGATAGTTTAATCATTTTTCTGGCCAGATCGACAATTTTTATCGATTTGCCCATATCAAAAACAAATATCTCTCCGCCCTTGCCCATGGCGCCTGCTTCCAATACAAGCTGACAAGCCTCCGGAATGGTCATAAAAAATCGTGTAATATCCGGATGTGTAACCGTGATGGGGCCTCCCTGTTCTATTTGCTTTTTAAACACCGGTATCACAGACCCATTTGATCCCAGTACATTCCCAAACCTTGTGGTTATGAATTTTGTAGCGTCCGGATTTCGCTCAGAAATATAGTTGTTAAGAGATTGCACATACATTTCGGCTATTCGCTTCGAGGCGCCCATAACACTTGAAGGATTTACAGCCTTATCGGTAGAGATCATGACAAATTTTTGTGCGCTATATTTTACAGCCAGATCAGCAAGGTATTTTGTCCCTTTAATATTACAGATCACCGCTTCTGAAGCATTTTTTTCCATCATAGGGACATGCTTATAAGCTGCGGCATGAAAAATAATTTCCGGCACGAATTCCCTGAAAATGCTTTCCATTCGTTCTTCATTGGTAATATCAGCAATGATCGGGTAAATTCTCAAAGTGCCCTTTGTGAGTTTGAGTTCATTTTCAATTTCAAACAGGTCAGACTCTGCCTGATCAACCAGCAAGATCAACTCGGGATTGTAATATAGAGCCTGACGCACAATCTCACTACCAATTGACCCTGCGGCTCCTGTCACCATCACCTTTTTACCCTTGAGTTCCTGGGTAATGTTATAATTATCTAGTTTGATGGATTCCCGCTCGAGCAGCTCTTCGATGTTAATATCTTTAATTTGATTCAGGCTCAGCTCTCCCCTTACCCAATGCTCTACCGGCGGCACGATCCGAACCTTTATATTCCGG
>CAYZWN010000201.1:0-8218 GCA_964482185.1 uncultured Roseivirgaceae bacterium | reverse complement strand
AGGGTGGTGTGAGAGGACAGATAGGGAAATAATCCCTATCTTCCTGCTCGATTTATAATAAAAATTACAAATCACCTCTCAAAATCCTTATACAGCATGCTCGGCTGGATACCTTCGTTGTTCTGGTATTTGCCTGATTTGTAGGTGTCGTATTCCCCATCGATACTGTGGTAATAAATCTGGCAAATCTCCACATCAGGGTAGATGATCAGTGGTTGGATAACAAATATTTCCAGTGTCCAGAATCCGGCAAAACCAACATCACCAAATCCTGCTGTCACGTGCACGAACATGCCCAGCCTGCCAATACTGCTCCGGCCTTCGAGCATAGGCACATATTTATCGGTACGGGTGTATTCTTTTGTCCTGCCAAGGTACAGCTTGTTTGGCTCCAGCATAAGTCCCTCCCTGGGGATAAGAAGCAACTTCGATTTGTTCGGCTTTTTCATATCCAGGATATGATCTTCATAAACCATGAGTTCGTCATGAAGCTTCAGGTTGTAGCTGTTTGGATTAAGTTGCCGGTCATTAAAGGGCTCTATGAATATGCTTCTATTTAATTGGTTCCGGATTTCTTTTCCACTTAATATCATTTTAAAACATCATTGAGGTTGAAATAAATTTACGTCGGGCAAAATAAAGATGATATGCGGATCATTATCTATGATAGCTGATTTATTTTATCATTAACCGGCTTTTTATGCCGTCAGTATTTAATGGCAAATCCGTGTATCTGATATTCAAAAGAACAAGCAGTAAGCTTCCATCAGTACAAAAAGACCGATTGCATAAAAGGTAGCAGGGCGATTAACTGTGACTCATCTTTGTTTTAGCAATATTCTTCACATTCGTTACAGTCCACAACCTGTTCGATCTCTATCCCGATATGAGCATCTTTTTTCATCAATATGCCCTTTATAATGACCTTCCAGGGCATGGCAAATTTCTGGTCTTTTGAGCCAGTTTTTGTGCTTATCCAAACAAAACTTTTTATTTACCATAAATTCTCCTTCACGCCTGACTTCACATAATTCTACCTCATCGGCTTTAATTTCATACTTATTCAGGTATTCAACCAATCCGCAAAGGGTGTCTGCAAAACAATCCACATAAAGTGGCTCCAAATCTGAACCATACAAGATGTTGACCTTGGCCATATAGGTGTAAGGTATGGTAGGGTCATACTTTGATTTTGGGCCGAGAAACTTTCTAAGAATTTTTATCATCACAAATAACCATTAAATGCCATAATGTTAATTGGTTACTGGCGCTTACGTGAATAGACAATTCTAAAAACGTCGGCTATTATGATGGTCGTAAATTGCGAAGTTGTAGTTTCAACACTTAATAAATTTAATCAATTATTAAATGAATTTCAATACAAAACCCCTTAAGTTGAGTCCGCAAGAACCCGTATAGGGTGATGGTTTTCCGGCGCTAACCCTGCCCTACGTAATTTCATTGATAATCTATCATGAGGACAGACATAATTCTTTGTTTTTTTGTGATGAATAATCCGAACCAAGCCATAGATTTAGTTATTCGTATGATAATTGAAATGGTGTGACCAATATTGTTCTCAGGCGATTTTATAATTTTTTTACCTGGCGTCTGGTATTCCGGTAATACATCATCGCTCCAAACACCATGAGTGCCAAAATTCCGGAAAACAGGTAAGGAAATCTGCTGCCCTTTTGCAAGGGCTGGTTATCGCCAATTAAAGTGAATGCGGCCCAGTAGTATGGATTGGATGTGTTTTCGTCGGCATTGCGCAGGTAGCGAAGTTTAGCATTGCGAAGGGCATCGGCCTTCCCGGCGCCTTTTTTTAATTCTTCATAAAAATAGGTCATGATCTCAGAGGTTGACTGATCAGGAACTGCCCACAGACTCATCATCACATTTGGTACACCCGCATAAAAAAATCCTTTGGCCAGACTTACAACCCCCTGCCCTCCTTTAATTTTGCCAAAGCCTGTATTGCAGGCGCTCAGGCAGGCTAACTGGGCATTTAATTTCATATTGTACAATTCGTAGGTGTGCAAAAGTCCATCCTCCAGCGTATCAGCTCCTGGAGAAAACACAAATCTGGAATTCATGGGATCTTCATCGTCGATGATGGCGTGCGAGGCAATGTGGATGATGCCAGCATTTCCGGCATGTCGCTTGAAGTTCTGCTCGGTGGCTTCTTTGCTGAAAAAGGTATTCCCTTTCCAAAAAGAAGCGGATTGAATTATTTCCAATTCTGCCATAGGTAACTTCACCAGTTCCCCGGCGATTTGACTATTCCTGGCCGAACGGGAAGCGAGCAATGAATTAGATTCGAGGTCATATCCGGGTGAAAAACCAAGATAGGAAAGGTTTTTGGAAATATTCGTCTTATAAAGTTGAGGCAATCCCGCGGAATGTAAATAATTGACCGTGTATTTGTTTATCAGGTAGGCCGGAAATTCGCTCACCTCTTCCGATGTGATTAGAATTTCGAATGGAATATAATGTAAAAGTCCATCGGGGATTAGTGTGAGTTGTCTGATGTCAGATACACCATGCTGGGATAGTGCCGGTTGTAAAAGAGACTGATACAAGTATGCTGAGGCTTCTTCATCGAATTTTTTCTTTTCAAAGCCATCGATCAGTGAGTTGGCCGCATCTTCAAGTAGCTTATCTCTCTTAACGATGACAGGCTTAATGGTTGATGACGAAATTGCCATGATGTAAATGTCTGTTTCGCCATAAAAATATTCTATGAGCAAAGCTTGCTCATCAAGGATATTTTGCACTTGTTTTACTGTGTTGTGCGAAACTTCATGTCTTAATGTGTAATAGTCAGGATGTTTTGCTCTGATCTGGTTTACCAGAAAATCATAATCTTTCTTTTTCTGAAAAAACTCATGCTCAAGCGTTGAAAGCCGGGTTGAGTCCGATGCATTTTTGGCTTCAAATATTTTCTCCTTATATAATTCAATAGCTCTGGAAAGTGCCTTTTCCTCCATGGCTAACGAGTCTGGTAAAAATGCATACGCCACATCGACATCTGCATTCATGTTCTCAAACATCAGGATGGATTTGCTTTTTTCAATGTATTTAAAGGCCATATCCATGTACTCCATCGAATTTGTTTTGCCATAGAGCTCAAAGCTGATCCGCAAGGTATTTTCGTAAAATGCTTTTGTCTTTGTGAGCAGCAGTTCCTTGGAATAGGGCGTTTGGTATTCGATGCGCAGCATGTCGATAGCCTTGTCAGTGGTCATGGCGGTTTGCAATGCTGACTGAAGTATGGCCGAATTCCCGGTATTATTGTACATCTCAATTTGTGTATTGGTTTTACGCATCAGAATATCGATGAGGGTGCGGGTGGAAATTACATCGGTTAATTCGGGGTTTGTACTGGTATTTTCATCATTAAATGCAGGGACAATGGCAATCAGAGCCTGCTGAGATGCTTTAAGACTTTCTTCCGGGTTTCCGGTGGCGGCGTAATATTCAGCAAGGTAGGTGTAATTGTCTGCGGTAATTTTATGTTTGGGAGGCAGCACTTTGGCAGCAATGGAACTTGCACGATTTATCGCAGCTATGGCCAGATCAGGCTGCTTGTTTTTTAAATAAAAGTTAGACATGTAGCCTAAAGTCCGGACAATTTCCAGATGGTCGTTTCCGTACAAGTCAAGTTTCAATTGCAATGCTTTTCTGTAATACGCTGAGGCGGAATCAGGCTGATCGGTATGGGCATAGCAGTTGGCGATGTTTGTAAGGATGATACCGAGGTAAGGATTTTTTGCGCCTATTGTAATCTTCAGATTTTCCAGCGCCTTTTTGGCGTAGTAAATACTGCTTTCGTACTCCATTTTATTAAAATAACTAGCCCCAAGATTCATATAGGCTATGCCAACGGAGCGGTTGTTTTCACCCATTTTTTGTCTGATCAACACCAGAGCTTTATTGAGATACAGGATCGCCTGGTCACTGTCGAATTTTTCAAGATAGATGTAGCCCAGGTTGTTGTAATTCTTTAAGACGGTGATATCCTCAGGGCCGCGATTCTTAATATTCAGTTCAATGGCCTTTTTCAAAGCTACCTCAGCTTTTTCCCACTCTGATTTTTGAACAAGCGGAAACACCATGTCTGTCAGGCGGTCAGCAATGACAGGATTGTTTTCACCATACAATTCGATACTAAAGTCCAGCGCTTTTTGAAAATATTGAGAAGATTTATCAAAATCTCCTGCATAGCCATAGCAATAACCGTAATTGGTGGCGGTGGTAATGACATGCCCCATCACATCAAAATCAGCGGCATCACACAATGCCATTGCCCTGTCCAGGAGTTTGAGTGCCTCAGGAAAATTTCCTTTGGCATACCAGAAAAATCGTGCATAGTGATTATAGATCTCAATGACGTAGGGGTCAGATTCACCGGCTCTGCCATCGTCAATAATTTGCAGCGCTTCAATACTTCGGGATTCAATGTCGCCAATTCTATCTGTCCTTAGGTAATTCCTGTTTTCCCCGGCGATGCATTCGAGGTATTGCTGCCAGTTGCTCTCGGCCTTAAATGCCATTCCGGCCTTGATGAAGTAATAAATAGAGGAGTCCCGGCTCGAAGCTTCCTGGAGTTCATATGCTTTTTGGAGCCAATTCTCAGGTAAGTTACCCGTGTTTTCCTGCCCAACCCCGGTTGCAGGGTATAGGTAAATGAGCAGAAAAGCCGTCAGAAAGAAGCGGCTTTGTTGTAGCGGATTTTGCATTATAAGCATCAATATAGACGAAATGTGCTGTTCTTCAAAAAATAATAATATGTAATCCCAAAATAAATCAAAAAAGTCACCGACTGCGAGAGCCGGTGACAGTTGGTTTTTGTGCTATATGTATTTTCAGTATGGCGGTGTAAAGATCGACCGGGAGATAATTAATCTACATTTTTAAACCATTCCATATATTTTTCTCCCAGTACAGGAACAGGCTTTTCATGACCATTGATGGCGTTGATAAAGCCCAATAGCCAAAGAATGATTAAAAATATGGTTCCCAGAATTGATATCAGCCATCCGATGAATGGGATTAGTCCGATGACGAAGAGCACAATACCTGTCACACACAAACCCATAGACTGCCGTATGTGGTAGGAAGCAAATGCGCTCTTTGGATCTTTATTCATGACGATGGCGGCAATCAATCCGAAGACAGTGAGATAGGCTACAATGCCCATTGTCTTGTCTGTTGTTTCTTTATTAACCTCCGTTGATTGTGGTGTAGTTTCCATAGTTTTTGATTTAGATAATTATTTATTGATTTGAAATTATAAGCAAATTTTTGGTAATCATGGCTTCTATGTATCTGTATTTACCAAGGTAAACATATTTTAAGAATTATTTGTGCAAAAATCAGATTTTGGGAAAGAGACAATTCCTTAGCATTGGATTGATGGTCATATAATACAAGCAGGGCACAACCCGAAACCGGAACTCTCCTATTTACTCAATACAGGTCGGTAAGTTAGCAACGAATGAATGACCAGCAGACATATTTATCGGGTTGCCTCTCTTTACTCAGTGAGTTGCTGAAGCAGTTCTTTGGATCGTATAGCATAGTTGTCATCGCCTTCAGACAGACCGGTGAGTATTTCGACTGTACTGGATTTATCATCCTTTTTTAATGAAGCCAATGCTTTATACCATTTGGAGGCTCTGGAATAATTGTTTTTATCCATGGTTTGCAATACTTGAAATGCAGCCAGGGCTTTTTCAGTCTCGTTAAGCTCCAGATGGCAGATGCCTGAATAAAATAATGGCGCCGGATCAGTTGGGCTTTCAGCGATGCGTTGCATGAACAAATCTAATGCTTCCTGATACCGCCCTTGTTCGTATAAGGCATAAGCATTTTCTCCTTTTGTTTCGGAGCGTGAGACAGGGCTTTCAACATTTGGGTATGGCTGGTAGTAGGAGGCAAATAATTCCTGCGAATCAATTGATTTGGTTTTTATCAGATAAACCGAAATCAGAATAACAGCTAAAGCTGCCGCAAGGCCCACCGGCCACCTGAGCTGTACAACCCGTCGCTTTGCGACCACATCTTCCCTTGCCAGTCGCTGCTCCTCAAGCTTTAGCTGTGCCTTCATTTCGAGGTTAAAACCAAGCTCCAGCCCTTTAATTAAACTGCGATGCTCTTCTACCTGTTTTCGCAATGCTTCCTGCTCCCCGATTTGCTTTTCAAAAAGCTCCACTTCTTCCCGCGAAAGCTCCCCGCTTAAATATTTTTCGATCTGATCCAGTTGATCTTCCATTTGATTCCCCTATATAGCCGTTCTCATTTGTCGGTGCACAAGACTTTGAATCTCTTTTATGCAGCGCAGTTTTTGCGCTTTGACAGTCTGTGCATTTTTGTAATTCATCGCGCCTGCAATTTCTTCCATGCTGAATCCTCTGAAATAAAAATACCTCAGTATCGATTTGCAAGGATCCCGCAGGGTTTGCACCAGGTCAGCGATTTTATTCTCCAACTGATTTCCGGAATAAAGCTCCGGAAAATCAATACCCTCCAAAGCTGGCTCAAAAAGATGCTGTTCATTCATAGGCACTACCCTGCTTTCCTTTTTAAATTTCCTCAGCAACACATTTTTTCCTATTGAAAACAAATAAGTCTTCATGTTGCTCTGCAATTCAGTCAGCTTACCATCCTGCACGTTGCTGTACAAAATGATCATAGCATCCTGAAAACAATCTGAGGCGGCATCCACGTCCGCACCAAACGATTTATATGCCCAGGATAAAAATTCCTTTCTGTAGTTACGGTATAACTCTTTCAGAATTTTTTCCGGGTTTGCACGCATTTGTTGCAATATATCTGCTTCCTCTGCTTTCAATCCTGTTGGCCTTTATACATTGGGTTTTAAAGAAGTAAACATAAAAAAAATATTCATACGGATGTTTACCTGTTCTGCTTTTGAATCATGAAGGAGCAAATTAACAAATAAAAAAAGCAAGTGATCTATCAAAACAGATGATCATTTTTGCAAAACTCTGATTTGTTCAATAGACTTAAAAAACATCATTTATGAAAAGTATTACTGCAATATTAATCAATGCAGTCTTCATCCTGATCATTTCCGGTTGCAGTTCAGGAACTGACACCAAATCTACCATATCAAATGCAGTATTGGCGGAAGCCGAAGGATCCGCTCAGGGCGGTAGCTGGCAGCAAATTCTCGCCGGGAAAGAGCCATTGAGTAAAGAAGAACTATACAAACTATTTCCAGAGGAGCTGGGAGACATGCCTCGGATTGGAATTACCGACAACCCCGGAACCAATGGGGCAATCGGCACTTACAGCCAGGAGAAAGAAACCAGCCATCTGACCCGGCATATCACGCTTAAGATTATTGATGGCGCCGGTTATTCGGGGTTCCAACACATCAATGCCGTTCACCGGATGCTCGAAAGCAATTATTCAGAAGAAAACAGCAAGGGATGGTCGCGGATTGAACAAAGAAACAATATGAAAATGATTGTACAGCAACAAGCATCGGGAGAAAAGCTGAATTCCGGGGTGAGTTTTATCAAAAACCAGCGCTACCACATTACGCTTGAGGGCAACCTGTTACCTGCTGAAGGGTTATACAGCGCAGCAGAAATGATACAAGGCATGAATTATCCAAATTAATAAACCTTTAAACCAAAATTTAATAAGTTGAAAAATTTACTTGTTGCAGTTTTTTTGTTGAGTTTCTCATCGGGCCATGCCCAGGAGATAGCCGGAAAAATTGATACCCATAAAAAATCCGAAATGGATATTACAATTATGGCTTTTGGGATGGATAATCCGGTTATAGTCGGTAAAGTCGATAAAAATGGAAACTTTTCAGTGAATTTAGATAAAGCTCAAGTATCCGAAGCACAAGCATCCGAAGAAAATATGATGCCGCTCTATTTTTCCTTTTATTTCAAATGTTGGGATTCCGACAAGTTTGGCTCATATAAAGAAACATCCGCAAAAAGAGAGGACTACCTGCGTCTAATGGTCAAAAATGAATGGGCCGGCACTGTTTTCCTGGTGTCTGATCAGGCAATGACACCCTGGCTGCAAGACAATGGCTATAACAATGCAATTTTCGGATCTTTTTATGAAGTATTGTACCTGAGCGAAGACCTTACTTTGGACTTCACCTGCGATAGCCAGATTTACGTTGACGAAAACACCACTTCCGATGTTACTTATGTTTTTGATA
>CAYZWN010000200.1:0-8285 GCA_964482185.1 uncultured Roseivirgaceae bacterium | reverse complement strand
ACGAAAAAGAGCTTGAGCTTATCAGATACAGGGATGGCGTAATTACAGATTATCCTTCCCGCCTGCACTACTTCTCGGACTGGATTTATGAAAGCGAACGAAAAAAATTTATTCATGACGTCACCCAGGAAATCGGCGGCGTGGCTTATGCAAATAATCCGACATTTATGAGCGAACACCCGAAGTACTACCCGCAGCTCGGCAACCAGGCGTTTGTGGAGCAAATGAAGATGTATGAAAAAAAAATTAGCACTCGAAAATATTACTATTTGCCCAAGGAGACCGTTGCCGGCCATGAATCAAAGATCCGGGCAGGCGATCTGATCGCCACCACCATTTTCATGGAAAATCTGGATATTTCCCATGTCGGATTTGCTGTTGAGCACAATGGACGGATTCATCTGATGCACGCGAGCTCTGATTTGAAAAAAGTCGTGATTTCTGATAAGCCGTTGAGCGAATACCTGCTGGGCAATAAAAGTCAGTCAGGTATTATGGTTTGTCGGTTAATTGAACCCTAATTCCGTATTTCGGAATGATACTTTTACAAGAATATTCTAAAGTCCATCATGAAAATAATCGTATTGTTTTTGCTTGTCATCGGGGCGCCGCTTGTTCTGATCGCCCAAAAAGTGAAAATCTCAACAGAATCGGGAGAAATCGTCATCCTGCTCGAGCCGGAAAAAGCCCCCATCACCGTTGAAAATTTCATGAGATATGTTGTGGACGGCTACTACGAAGGCGGATCATTTTTCAGAACGGTAAAACCTGACAATCAGCCAGACTCGCCGGTAAAAATTGAAGTAATCCAGGGCGGATGCCGCCCCATGATGCAATCCATTCTTTATGATCCGATACCGCTCGAAAGAACAAGCGCAACCGGCCTGCGACATCTGGACGGAACGGTATCGATGGCCCGCGGCGAACCGGATACAGCACAGGATTCCTTCTTTATTTGTATTGGTGATCAGCCGGAGCTGGATTTTGGTGGCAAACGCAATCCGGATGGCCAGGGATTTGCCGCCTTCGGGACGGTGCTGGAAGGCATGGACATTGTGCGGAAAATCCAGCAGGCGCCGGCGGAAGGGCAAAGCTTAACACCATCGGTCATCATTCATGGCATGGAAATATTGGATTAACCCGGATTATTTATCCCACAAAGACATCTTATTACGGCCGCCTTTATGATTATTTGTTAATGACTTTATTGAAGACCTGGTTAATTTTCTCCGTCCAAAATTGAAGGCTACCGCTTCATGAGTATATTTCGGATAGCCTCCACGACTTGTTCAGCATTATTTTTAGAGAAACACAAGGGCGGTTTGCTTTTGAGTACGTTGTCATAAGGCCCATCGGTGCTGATAAGAATATGCCTGTTTCGAAGTTCATTTTTAATATAAGACGCCAAAGCAGTATCAGGCAACCCCGAATCGTCCACCATTTCAAACCCCAAAAACAAACCAGATCCCCGCACATCACCGATGCAGGGATAATCAGTAGCCAATTCGCGCATGAGATTTATATAATATTCCCCGGTTTCATAGGCATGCTGCGGCAATTGCTCTTCTTCCAGCACCTCAAGCACGGCGAGGCCAATGGCACATGAGACGGGATTGCCTCCAAATGAGCTGAAGAACTCGACGCCGTTTTCAAAAGATTTTGCAATCTCTGATGTAGTCACCACCGCGCCGATCGGATGGCCGTTGCCCATTGGTTTGCCCAGCACCACGATATCCGGAGTCGCATCATGCATTTCAAAACCCCAGAAATGTTTGCCCAGGCGCCCAAAACCCGTTTGCACTTCATCACTGATGCAAACCCCATTTTGATTGCGGATGGCCTTATATATATGTTTCAGATAACCGGGAGCCAAAGGTACCTGTCCGCCACAACCGACAACCGGCTCCGCGATAAATGCGGCAACCTGCTCACCAAAAGCGTCTAACAGATTTTTCGCTTCGAGCGCGTATTTTTCACCTGCATCCGGCCCACTATATCGACCGCGATAGGTATCAGGTATTGGAACTTTCAGGATCCACGGTTTTTTCCCCGGCCCTTTTTTCTGACTGAATTTGTAATCGCTGATTTCAATACCTGTCATCGTGTGACCGTGATAGCCGTGCTGCATCACCATAATGTTGTCGCACCTTGTGTGGTGCCGCGCCAGCCTGATTGCCAGATCACTTGCCGCACTGCCGGAATTTACAAAAAACACTTTGTTGAGTGATTCAGGGAAATATCCCAGTAAACGGCAGGCGTATTCCTGCAAGAGATCATACACGTAGCGGGTATTCGTATTGAGCCTTGCCATCTGCTGCTGACCGGCCTCGACCACCACCGGATGGCAATGCCCGACATGCGGAATATTGTTGTATGCATCCAGAAAGGTGTTGCCAAAGCCGTCATACATATACTGAAAAGCAGCGCGATCAATGTAAATGGGCCTGGAATAGCTGATAGAAACAACCGGGCTGATGTACTGATGCCGTCTCAGGATCTTTTTTTCCACATCATCCGGAACCTCAACCGGAAGGTCAACAGCCTTTCTAAAAGCATCTCTTGCCATTAAAGGATTGATGGTCATCCAAAAATTCAATAATTCCCAGGCGGGCTTTTCACTGATGGAAATATACTGATTTTCCGGATCGAGCGCTCTGCTGTGCGCGGCATTGCAAAGGCTCATACACAGCCGGCCTGCAATAAGATAATACAAAAGATCGACTTCTTCCGGCAACAACCTGATGACCTTGTTATATCCCCGAAGTATGCGCCCTGCCCAAAGCAAAGGATCCTGCTTGCCCATGATGGCATAAGTTATAGCCACAGCGGGTTCGTTGATCAAAGGCGCAAAAGTTGCGTCACCAAAATCTATGATGCCGCTTACAGATTCATTTTTCACAAGAATATTCCAGTCATTCCCATCGTTGTGAATGATTTTCTTTCGCAATCCGGGCAAGGCCGGAGCCACATTTTCCTTGTATTGATGATAGAAATAAGAAACTATTTTTCTGTTTGACGCCTCCGGTATTTCATCCAAATATGCCAGACTGATTTCAATGTGCTGAAGATCCCACTCAAATGATCTTGATTGAAATACATAACTATTAAAATCCCACAAACGCTTGTCCAGGTCTGCAAGGAAAGCGCCGATCGACTCAAACAATTCCGGTGTGTGCCTGACATTGGCCAGAAACGAACCATCAAGGAAGGTGAGTAATCGAAAGATGATTTTTTTTTCATGTATTTCTGATACCTCGACATAATGGTCATTTGAGGTCTTAACCGGCCTGGGAAAATGATCATTTTTCTCATTGCCCAGATAATCCAGCATCTCCGACTCGGCAAGTGCCAAATCAAACTGATGCATGGAAAATGGATATGTTTTTAAAATATACTTTTCCGCGCCGGCCTCGACCAAATAGTTTTCATTATCGTAACCGGCTAACCTGATGATCTTATCGGGTATCAGTTTGTAATATGTATAAAGTATGGAATCCATTTGCCATGAAAATAAGGCATAAAAAGCAGGGAATCAATTCAAACTTTTAAACCTGCTGAAATAATACCTGGATACCGGAAAAATAATGAATCCTGAAATAGCCAGAAACAGGAATGATACCCTCAGGCTGAAAGCGTGGGCGAGGTAGCCGATCAGCACAGGCCCGATCAGTATGCCAATCATCGCGTAGGTGGCAATGATGGATAGCGCCATACCCGGAGAGTATTTTTCTGAAGTACCGGCCAGCAAAAAAGTCATTGGTATAATTGCCGCCGTGCCAAGGCCAACCAGCGAAAAACCGATCATTGCCATCCAGAAATTCGGAAAGGCCACAGCCAGTGTCATGCCAAGCGTCATCGTGATTGAGCTGAACATGTATGTCGATTTCATTCCAATTTTACTGACGATATAGTCTGAAATAAAACGTGAAAGCGCCATGCACGTCATGAAGATCAGATAACCGGCTGTGAATATTTCCACGCCTACCACTTCCTTGAAATATACTCCGCTCCAGTCAAACATCCCCCCTTCGCATATGGCTGCAAAAATAATCAGAACCCCAAGCAAAAGAATCTGCGTGTCGGGCTTGCCAAGCTGCAGTTTGTTGCCCGTGGGCGACCTGTCTTCAGTAAGTAAGTATCTGAAGCACACAAATGTACTGATCAGCGTAATGGCTGCAATGATGATCAGATGCATTTGCATATTAATGCCCAGGGCGATCATCAGTGTTGTGAAACCGACCCCCGCAATACCGCCCATGCTCCAGAGGCCGTGAAATGAGCCGTTGATTTTTTTATTGTATTTTTTCTGAAGTGTGATGGACTGTGTATTCATGGCAATGTTGAAAATGCGCATGAAGAAGGCAAAGAAAAATAGTGCGAATACCAGCAATAAAATGCTGTCGGAAAAGCCGATCATCACCAGAAACAATGCGTGCAAGACAAACGCAAAAAGCATTGGCCACCTGCTGTCGTATTTAGAAACCAGCCAGCCCGACAGCGGCAAACCGATAATCTGGCTAATGGGCATAACAAACAGGAGCGAGCCCAATTCCGCCTCGTTAATATCGAGCAGGGTTTTGATCGTCGGGATGCGCGATGCCCAGCTCGAAAAACAAAGACCTGAAAGGAAAAAGAAAATGCTGAGTGATACCCTTTGTTTTGTTTTTATTTCCATTGCGACAGCAGAAAGCAGACTGACTTATAAATGATCACAAATACCAGGATTCACACCGGTATTCACCGGACATTCAGTGAAATCCGGCGGCAAAAATAGAAATAAATCCGGCTGAAAAGGATGTCGGTTAAAGAATAAAAATCAATCGCGTGTAAAAGGCACAAACCGGACGGCAAACAAATTTTGCTTTTTAATTTTTCCGTTCTTCTTTGTGACCAGCACGAGGTACTGAACCTCAAATTGGGAACCTACCGGAATGATCATACGGCCATTTTCAGCAAGCTGGTCTATTAGCGGTTGTGGAATTTCGGATGCTGCAGCCGTGACAACAATGGCATCAAAAGGTGCATGTTCCTGCCATCCATGGTAGCCATCCGATACTTTTACATGCACATTATCATAGCCAAGATCTTTAAGCAACTTCCCGGAAGTTTCTCCCAGTTTCGGAATGATCTCAAGGGTGTAAACTTCCTTTACAATTTCGGCCAACACTGCTGCCTGGTATCCGCTTCCGGTGCCAATTTCCAAGACCACATCATCGGGGCCCGGATTGATGGCCTCGGTCATGTATCCAACTATGTAGGGCTGGGAAATAGTCTGGCCTTCTCCAATGGGGAGAGGGCGATCATCGTAGGCGCCTGATTCATATTGCCGTGGAACGAACCGGTGTCGCGGCACCTTTTTCATTGCATCCAATACCTGCGCATCCCTTACACCCCTTGCTTTTATTTGTTCGTCCACCATTCTATTCCGAAGCCCGGTGTACTGGTCCTGGTAAAGCAGGGAAACCATACTGAAAATCATGAATATCAAAGGATTCATCCCGATCTGTTTCTGTGTATGAATTTCGTGAATTTATGCCAGAATGCCCAGATGAAAATGTTTTTTGTAGGAAGTAAAGGATTGACATGTTGTCTAACAAACATGTTTCAATCGGTGACTTGAGGTCTTTGTACACCAACACGAGTCGACCATTTCTCATTTGAGCCTTCGGGCGGCGGATTCTCAAACTAAAAGATGGGTTTTAATTTTACCCTCGGCAAGTGGACGTTCATAAAGATCTTCAGACCTTAAATGACGCTACATCCACAAGTCTGCTTCTTTTATATTTTACTGTCTTTTATATCACCCCTTCGGGGTTTTGTGCTGATTGCGTGATGCTTTCTACAATTTTGTCATCCCTTCGGGATTGGATTGATTAGGTTTTTTCTATTCTGATGAGATTCAATTATCATAACCAAAAAATGTGTATTCGCATCCAACGCCGAAGGGGTGTCATGATTATAGACAAACAACCGGCCGCAACCAACGCCGAAGGGGTGTCATGATTATAGACAAACAACCGGCCGCAACCAACGCCGAAGGGGTGAATATTTAATCCACCCATTCAAATAAATATTTCTCGTCGTATTCAATTTCAAATTTTTGTAGAAAATCGATATACTCTTCTTTAAAGGTCTTCTAGCGGTGATGCTCTTCCTGTCTGGCTATGTATTGATAAACATTTTCTATTTGAGAGTGCGCATAGGAAAATGCCCCATATCCTTCCTGCCATGCAAATTTTCCGCTCACAAAATTTAGTTCGTTAATGAAATTTGAAGAATTGTTTTTAATGTCCCGTGCCAAATCCGAAATACTCATTGATGGTTTTAATCCAACAAAAACATGGACATGGTCAGCAACACCGTTTACGATAATGGGTTTTTGATTTTTCCCTTTGATGATACCGGACATGTATTTAAAAACTTCATCACGCCAGGGTTTGCGCAAAAGATTTTTTCTTCCCTTTACGGAAAAAACGTATTGGATATATATTTGTGAAAATGTACCTGCCATAGTATATGTTGTTTTCACTCCTACTGAGTTTATTATCATTTCATCCCTTCGGGATTTTTATCGCCATTATATTTTGACTATAATCCCAAAATCATCTTCCAGCCTCAAAGGAGAAATTTTGGGTTTAACATAGACATCAGGCATCTATACAGTTTCCATGATTCACCTCAACACCTCATCAATTCTCCTGATCTCATTTTCATCAAATTCCAGTTTATCCAGCGATTCGACGTTTTCCATCAACTGCCGCACAGAGCTCGCGCCAATCAGTACTGATGTCACCCTGTCGTCCTTGAGCAGCCAGCTCAGCGCCATCTGGCTTAGCTTCTGTCCGCGTTGTTGAGCAATTTCATTCAGCTCCCTGATCTTTGGCAAGAATGCTTCCACCTGGTTTTTTTCCAGGTATGTCATTTCTTTTGCTGCCCTGGAATCTTCCGGCATGCCATCGAGATATTTACTGGTCAGCATGCCCTGGGCCAATGGCGAAAAGGCGATGCATCCCACCCCGTTGTCATCAAGTATGCCAAGCAGATCGTCCTCAACCCAGCGGTCGAACATGGAGTATTTGGCCTGGTGGATGAGGCATGGGGTGCCAAGGTCATTGAGCAGGCAAATAGCATTTTCAGCCATATCGGCTGGGTAGTTGGATATGCCGACATACAACGCTTTACCCTGCCGAACGAGGTGATCAAGGGCGCTCATGGTTTCTTCGAGCGGTGTATCCGGGTCGGGCCGGTGGTGATAGAATATATCAACATATTCCAGACCCATGCGCTTCAGGCTCTGATCGCAACTGGCGATGAGGTACTTGCGTGAGCCTAAATTACCGTAAGGCCCTGGCCACATATCGTAACCGGCCTTGGAAGAAATGATGAGTTCATCCCGGTAAGGCATAAAATCTCTTTTAAGCAACAGACCAAAATGTTCTTCTGCCGAGCCGTAAGGCGGTCCGTAATTATTTGCCAGATCGAAATGCGTGATGCCTGCGTCAAAAGCAGCCCGCAGAATCCGTCTGGATTTTTCGAGGTTGTCAATAAATCCGAAATTATGCCACAAGCCCAGTGAGACGGCTGGCAGCCGGATACCGCTTTTCCCACACCGGCGATAGGTCATTTCATCGTACCGGTCTTCAACAGCCCGGTATTCCGTAGGGTTGGTTTTATCTGAAATTCTCATAATACTTTGGGTTCAAAAATATTTTGTGAAGATAACAATTTTAGCCAAATGACCTGATCATACGATTTTTGATTTGCATTTGGTATAAAATAAATAAAAAAAATCGAACCAAATAATTTGTGATAGCTCACAATCCGGTGGCAAGAAAAAGAAATGTTTTCTTAAGAAAATCAAATGATTATAATAAACACACTCTTGTAAATAAAGAACTAAAATTATTAACAATGTGTTTTAATAGCATATTGGCATTCATAATTTCTCTGCTTTAATAAAAGTATCTGTTAAATATTTATCTACCCAAATATCATGAAAACAACCAATTCTCTCAAAATTGCCCTGATCTTTCTTCTATTTATTGTGGCGCAACATTTAAATGCACAAATATCTGACGCCATTTGGGATTATCCTGTCAAACCGGGAACCCCTGAATGGAAGGCTTTTAAAAACAGCTAAGAAAAAATTTCAGCTTGCCAAATCCCCAAAGAGGTTTCACAACAGAACAGTTAATTGAAATATGCCTCAGATACCCGTTACTGTTGGACAGATATACTATCTAATAGCTTCATAACTAACTAATACTAACATGAAAATTATATAT
>CAYZWN010000199.1:0-8302 GCA_964482185.1 uncultured Roseivirgaceae bacterium | reverse complement strand
TATTCTATTGAAAGCCGGTTTTGAAGAGCCGGCTTTTTTATTGGGATAACGCTTGAATTAGTCTTAGATAAAGTCGCAACAAAGCTGATATGTTGCCTTAAACAGTATGCTCAAATCAAGGTGAGTTTCTGATTGATCTCCATGGCCATGGCTTCCTGCTTTAGTTCATGCTTGATCGTCCTGACGTAATCTACAACCTCATCGAGGTGTTTTTCAAGGGCATCAGAAGTTGCATAGGTATGCACCTTATAAAGCTTCTCTCCTACCAGGCCGATTTCATCACTGTTCCAGATTCCCTTTGCTTCTTCACTTGTCGCGCCGCCAAAGCGCTCGCCCAAAAACGAAAGTGTCTTATCGATATATGGTGTCGTATCAAAATATTTGTTCACCTCAAAAGTTGTCGGGATAAATATGCCAATGTGATTGTTTCGCTCCAGTCGATCGACAAAAGTTTCTACCGCTTCGTCGAACGAAGCTGAGGCCAGGTTTACATTTTCCTCTGACCACAATTGGTAATCGGTGGTTTCATTAGAAAAAACGACCTTAAAATCAGGTGGTGGAGAAACATTGAAATTCTGACGGTCATCTGCATTGATGAGAATGGTAAAAATTTTGGTATTGTTGCCCTTTAATTCAGATTTGATCGACTTATGCAGGTTTGATATTTTCTTCCACTCACTTTTGTGGCCCGATCCTACTACGATGATCTGATCAACATTCTCAATAATTTGCGAAAGGTCTTCATCGAATTGCTCGTTGAGATAAATGACCAAATTTTCATATCCATTCAAAAGATTGTCAACGATGAGCGCGATTTTTGAACTGTGGCTTTTTTCCGAGGTATTTTTTTCAAGCAAAATATCCAATCCGCTTGAATGGTGAAATACCCCTGATTTTCTGCTTTTCAGATCAAACTCAGCCGAGAGGGTGCCTTTGAAGGGGTATTCTGCGTAAATGGTACTTTTATCATTGCCTTTTTTCATTCTTATAGCCAGTCGTTTGCCCAACTCCGCAGCGCCATGCACCTGAAACCGGTCAAAAACCAGCACGACCTTCTTTTCTTTACCACCTCTGGCCAATCGCTTATTCGATTCTGTGAGATAACCACCGAGAATTCTGGCAAGGCCTATTGCCACCGTTGGATATTTGTTTAAGATTTGGAGAAAGTATTCTCTTTCAAAAACCAATACCTCTACATCGGTCAGAGCCTGGACAGTAGCCGATCGGGGTTTGTTATCCAGAATTCCTACTTCACCAAAAGTGTTGCCGGGGAGCAGATAGGCATATACTTTATCAGCCTGGCCTTCCATGACCTTTTTAACCGTCACAATTCCATTGATGATAATAAACAGCCGGTCACTCGGATCTCCTTCCTCAACAATAACTGCCTCCGGTGAGCAGGACATAATTTCGGCTTCACAGGAAATTTTAATTAAAACCTCATCCGGTAAATCATTAAAAATGGCCGTCCCGTTTAATCCCCTTAATACTTTCGAATTATTTACCATACATTTAAAAAATTACTTGATTCCCTGTGCGCCCAACATATACCTCATTTCTTCCAGCTCGATGAGCCGCCACAATAATGCCGGGATATTATGGATTTTTTCCACAGGAATGGCAATTGCCTTAACTTTTGAATTGAAAACGAATCTTTGTGGCCTTCTGTATTGCCGCAGCAAATTTAAGCCGCCAAAATGCTGATGCCTGAATATTTCAACAGAAAATTTATTTTCATACTTCACATTCACACTGCCTTCAGTAAGGATATACAGATTCTCAGCGAGATGCTCATCAGTAAAGCCATCGTCAGGGATATAGGCATCGCGGGCTTCTGCAACAAGGTCAAATAATACAGAGCCTGACAATGAGAAATAAATCAGGTAAGCATCCAGTAAAATATCCAGAAGCTTTAATCCTTCTTTGAATTTTGGTCCAAGCTGGTTTTTACTGAATATCTCTGACATGACCGGTTCGGGAATGGTAAGACAACATGCATGGCTCAATGCCGTGTATGATCGCTCGTTTGTGAGGTGGCTGAGAAATTGCCTGGAATGGCCAATGAAATTACCGGCGTCAATTTTTTGTTCGATGCCCAGATCATTTTCAAAACCAAAAATCCCGCTTAAAATCAGAGAAATACCGCGATTTTTATCATAAATGAATTGTTCGCCCGGCACATAATGCTGATAAGGCAAGCGGCCGAGCTTCGCGATATCCTGTTTTGAAAAATAAGATTCATAATGAGATAAAAACCGAATTGCCCTCATTTTAAGGTAATCAAAATTTTCAGTTTTGATCAGGTGATCGGTCTGGCCGAAACCTGCATTGCTGAATCGGGCATCCAGGCCTTTGATTTCCCGCGAAGTATGCGCCATGACAAAGGCATCAGATTGATCGTCTGCATAGTCTGACAGATGCCCATGTATGGGACCTCCTCCAACGTCCAGCTTTTTGAGGTTTACCGTTGCCAGGTAGCTGTCTCTGACATAATTTCGATCTGCTTCAGCAAACACATCAGGTGCTTCTTTCATGATCATGTCAAACTCCCTGAAATTGATTGTATCAGCCAGATGGAGATACGTTTTCTCCAAACCCTGATATTGTACCCTGAACCTGAATACAGAAGTCTCAACGGTATGCGGAGAATAAGTTGGCAATACGCCCAATCCATCCAGATCATTCCACACATCGAACTCCAGCTCATGGTAATTAAATGCAATTTCCAGGAGATTAAGACTGGAGTGGAACAGGGCTCTCAGCTTATTTTCGGCTGTTTTTTTAATCAGATTTGTACAATACAGATTGAGCCGGCACTCTACATTGAGCAGGTCTGTAATACCCGCAAAATGATCATCATGGACATGCGTCAGAAAAATACCATCGATCTCTGACAAACTGATACCAAGCTTATGAAGATTTTCAAGTACATTCGGCCCGGCATCTATGAGAAAATTCTTGCCGTTAAAATGCAGCACGCCAGACATGCAAGGGCGTAACACATCCCAACCGTTTCCTTCCCCGCAATGGGTAACTGAGAAAAATGAAGGTTCAATTTTCTTGAAGGGAAGGTTATAAGGCACCTGGTATTGTTGATGCATTTCCATTCCCAAATCAATCTCCACCCATTCATTTTTATAATTGAGATCAAATTTATTTACCCCTGAGCGGCTTATGAATACCTGATTCTTAATTTCAATGGGATTATCCTCAAGGAACCTGGATTCCACCATTTCTTCCATACTTCGAAACACACCGGCGGAGTAGTGCAGTTTTGTCGTAACGACTTTTCTGGCTTTTTCCAAATCAAAGCCTGCCTCCATAATTTCTTCTATCGATCCGAGCCCGTGATTACCGATATTTACATAATTCAATTGACTGTTTACCTGCTCCTCATAGCCTACCACAATGGGTGTAAACTTATTGTAATTCGGATGACCGGGAATGATAATTCCTTGCAGATAAAGCATTTGCAATATCACAAACTCTGACAGATTCGCCAGCTTACCGTTTTGAATCAAGGTATCTGAAAGCAACAGCACATTCGGCCCGGTCTCGAGGTAGTTTTCATCTGTGGAAATACTTTTGATCATCCCTGCTTTAATCAGATGTTTAGCTGTGTCGGCCGGGCAGCCGCAGCACATCGCCAGATCTGCATCTTTCACTTCAACCCAGACAATCCCCGGTGCGATGTTCCGTTTAATGATCTTTGACATATTCTGAATTATTTCACTGTCAAAATCTTTGCAAATGAAGAATGGTTTATTGGTAATTTGTTCATTGGCTCACTGCTTGTAATAGTTGTCTGTATTGCTGGTTTTGAGGCGCAATCCGTACAAGTCTCTCCAGCACAGGCCGGGCTTCGGCATTTCTCTTTTGTTCAAAATATAAATATCCCAGTGCATACAGATTGGATTCTGAATCCGGATTAATCTTAATTCCGCTCTGAAAAGCATTTTCAGCTTCTTTGCGCTTACCCAACTGTTGCAGAACCAGACCATAATTGTACGCGACACGCTCATTGTAATCAATACGTTCAAAGGCACCTTTAAGATAATCTGCCGCTTCAAGCATTTTATTTTGTTCGGCATATAGCAAACCAATAGAATAATAAGCCTGGCCAAATTCCGGCTCCTGCTCAATGACCTTTAGGAAGAGGGCCTCAGCTTCTTTAAATCTTCCCTGTCCGTAGTACAGGCTGGCCAAATTAACCCTTGCCGGGTTGTAATGGCTGTCGAGCTCTATTGCCTGCACATACGCCTGCTCAGCCATCGATGGGTTGCCGGTGCGTTCGTAATACTGCGCCAATTCCATCTGGCCTCCCGGAAAATCAGTCCTTTCCTGCAAACCTGTCCAGTATTCCTTAAAGACCTGATCGTAATTTGCCTGTTCAAGATTACTCAGCATGGTTCGCGGAATATCAATCATCGAGCCGACGGCCGAAATGCGCACCGTACGCACGTCATCGACAAGCAGTGGGGCGAGTAACCTGGCTTTTTCCTGAGGCGGAAGCCTGTCGATTGTTTTGGCAGACGAAAATCTGACAAGTGGCTCCGGATCATTGAGCAATTGAGAAATAGATCGATATGCTTCCGGATCAACGGTTTCCCCAAGATACATGATGGCACTGGAGCGCGCGATAGCAGGCATGGTCATGTCTTTTGCCAGATCAATCAGTCCGGGTATCGATTCCGGCTCGCGGGTGCGGCCAAACGCCAAGGCGTCTGAAAAATGTTTCACCCTCTCCGGGCCATACCACTCCCTGACCGCTTTTGCCGCCCATTCGGCAGACTGGTCATCATGGCATCCTGATGCGTTACATGTATTTGGCACGTCATATTTAGCAGTTAAATCAGGCCTTGGAACGCGGAAACTGTGGTCTTTTCTGAAGTCATTGCCCATATAAAATCTTCCCGGCATGTGGCAAGTGATGCATTCGGCTGCCTCTGTATTGACCTGATGAAAATGGTGAACCTCGCTGTCGTATTTAGAAGGCTCGTGACATTGGTTGCACAGTGCGTTGCCTTCGAATTTCAAATTAAGAGAATGGCTATTGTGGCAATCATTGCATTTAACATTCTGCGCATACATCTTACTTTGGATGAAAGATCCATATACATAAACCTCCCCAAGTATTTGTCCGTCAGCATAATATTGCTCATCCCTCAGCCAATCGGGTGCATAATGATCCATGTACTGCCCTTCGTGATCATAGAACTCTGTGTATTGCGTTCTGAGTGAATGGCACCTGGCGCAATCATCGACCATCTGTTTTGGAAAGGTATATTTTCCCATATACAATTTTCCTACATACTGCGTGCTGTCCGGATTGTTTTTAAAGGCCTCAGAAGAAGTGATTTCCACGTGTTCCTTGCCGGGGCCGTGGCAGGCTTCACAGCTTACGTTAATGATTGAATAGGTTGTATTAAAGCTCTGATTCACTGGATTGTAATTCTTTTTTACAAGGGTAGAATGACAATCAGAACACATTGTATTCCAGTTTAATCCGCCTTTTGTCCAGTGAATCCATTCATCGTGAACCACCTTCATGTCCGGATATAAATCAAACCACTCATTTTTCTCCGTATCCCAGGCTGTTCTCAGGCATTGAAATCGTCCTTGTGGAAATTCGACGATGTACTGCTGCAGTGGTTCAATACCAAATGTGTAAAGAATCTCAAAATCCTGATATACGCCATCCGTTCCTTCAGTATGCACAAAATACTTGCCGTCTTCCATGTAAAAAGTGGAAGTAACACCCTGACTTGTGAACATTGTGTTAAAATCACCCAGTACTGCGCTGTCGCTTGCAACCATCATTGCCCGGTCATGGTGGGAACCTTTCCAATCGTTGTATTCCACCTCATGGCAACTGCGGCATGACTCGCTGCCCACATATTGGGCATCCATCAATGCGTACTTGCTGTCCTTTTGTGAAATGCCCCGCAACGGTTGCTTGTCATTTTGCCGGTTGCAACCAAAATAAAACAGACCGGCGGCCCAGGTTAGGCCAATTATTGTTATTGAGTATCTAAAAAGATGGCGTTTATATAACATAAAAAAATTTTTTCTCTTATCGGAAAAGACTACCGATACATTAAAATGTACCAGCATAATTCACAAATATTTTGGATATTGAGAATCTGTTTCCAAGATATATCATTTTGAAATTGCATTGAAACAAAAACTAAAATTCCGATGAGTAGAACAACAAGAAGACGTTTTTTGGGCGCATCAGCCCTGACTGCCGCTGCATCATTGATCACAGCACCTCACAGCTACAGTGCTAATATGTCGGCAAATAACGCCACAATGAATCTGGGCCTTGCCTCCTATTCATTCCGCAAATTCAGCCAGGAGGAAGCCATTAAAATGGCTGCCCGTGCCGGTTTGCAATATATTTGCTTCAAAAGCATGCATCTGCCGCTCGATGCCTCGCCGGAGGAATTGAAACAGGCCAATCAAAATGTGCAAAACGCAGGCATGCAATTGATTAGCGGCGGTGTGATTTACATGACAAACAAAAAGGAAGTTGACCAGGCGTTTGAATATGCAAAAGGAGCCGGCATGAAAATGATCATAGGCGTGCCTGAGCACGATCTGCTTGATTATACAAACAGTAAGATTAAAGAATACGACATTCGTGTTGCCATACACAACCACGGGCCGGGCGATAAGCGCTACCCCACCCCGGAGAGCGTGATGGAAAAAATCAGGCATCTCGATAGCCGGTTTGGAATTTGCCTGGATGTTGGCCACACTGTTCGGGTCGGCGATGACCCGGTCAGGGCCTTCAACGCCTATGCAGACCGTGTTTTCGACATTCACATCAAAGATGTGGAAAAAGCTGCTGAGGATGGTAAAGAAGTGGAAATGGGCCGTGGCGTGATTGACCTGCCGGCTTTCATCAGGGCGCTTGTAAATAAAAACTACCAGGGCATATTGAGTTTTGAATATGAAAAAGATGCGGATGACCCGCTTCCGGGTTTATGTGAATGTGTAGGTTACCTGAATGGTTGCCTCGCCATGCTGTAATGGAGGTCAGTGGTTGATTTATTGATTTATTGATTTATTGATTGGTTGATTGGTTGAATGGTCACTGGTCAATATTGGTCACTGGTCAATAGTCAATGGTATTTCTATCAGACCAAACAGCCTAACAACCTATCGGCCTAACTGTAAAACCCAAAGCCCAAGCATCAAAAAAAATAAATCCCAATGATTCAAATATCAAAAAACAAACGGGTTTAGGATATTGGAGATTGGGCTTTGGAATTTATTTGTGATTTGGAAGTTGTTTTTTTGAACTTGACTACTATTTTCATTTCTTGATTCTTTTTCTCACTTGCACTTATAAAAGTGAAAGGGTATGAATAGTTTTCAGTCATCAGGTTAATAAAATATCCGCACGTATCTTTAATCCTTTGTAAATTGATTTTATCATGTTCAAAGTCAGACTTCTTTTTCTGCTGAGAATCTCACTTACCCGACTTTGACTGCCGAGATATTTTACCATATCAGCATTTGTCATTCCCATTTGCTCCATACGAAATTTAATCGCATCAATCGGGTCCGGCGGCGCTATGGGATAATGTTTCATCTCGTATGATTCTACTAAGGTCACTAATAAGTCTAATTCATCGCCTTCAGGAGTATCCTTTTTTGCTCCCCATAATGCCTCAATCCTACTAATTGCAGCGCTATAATCTTGCTCTGTTTTAATTGGTGGTATATCCATAGTCATATCGTTTTAACATCGATTTTATCATACTGTTTATGAGTACCAATAAACCTTATGAAAATTGCCTGAAATTCATAATCAATAGCAACTACCAATCGGTAATCATTGCCTTTAATATTGAAAACCACCCTTCCGTCTCCAACAATACTTGCATTTTTATATTGCATTTTCAATTCATTAGAATTTTTCCATCCGGCTGTTTTAACATCATGATACCTGGTGCTCAATGAGAATTCGGAATCAGAATATTCCGGCTTCCCGAAAAATGCTCTCAGAGTTCTAAATGCAACAATTCTCATGGCGTGAAGATACAACCGGCAAACAGCATTTACCGATATGGGATATTTATGTCATACTGTAAGACTTTCCTTCCTGTTCTTATGTACTACAACGAATTCATGTCATCAAAACTTTCCAGAATCTAATTTTGATCGATTTCAAATTTTCACGAAACGAACTTATTGGATTGCAAGTAATGAACGGATAACCCATAAAAAATTTTTAAAATTATCTTGATATATTAAATATTAAACTATACATTTAGTTGATTTATTTGCTGCC
>CAYZWN010000198.1:0-8307 GCA_964482185.1 uncultured Roseivirgaceae bacterium | reverse complement strand
GCAGATCGCAAAGGTAAAACCTTTTTATCCCAACTCAAAAAGTTCTAATGGAAATATTTAAGGCATGACAAGCACCACTGGCGATATTACCAGAAAAGGGGTCTTAGCTTCTCAGCAGTATCCTGAATGTGGTGCCTTCGTTGATTTCTGTATTGCGAACGAATATTTTTCCGTCATGGTTCTTCTCGATGATCCTCTTAACAAGTGTGAGGCCGAGGCCCCATCCTCTTGCCTTGGTGGTGTATCCGGGCAAGAAGACATCTTTAACCTTAGACTTTTGTATTCCCTTCCCTGTATCCGAAATATCAATGATGATCCGATCATCAATGGCCTTTTTGATATTGATATCGATTTTGCCAATTCCTCCCATTGAGTCAACAGCATTTTTGCAAATATTTTCTACTACCCAATCAAACAGAGGCTTGTTAATCCTGGCGCGGATATCACTTGGCTTTGCTGTAATTTTTATTTCAACTTTTTTTGAAATTCGTTTTTTAAGATAGGCAATTGTTGATTCAATGCACTCTGGTATGTTTTCATAATTCAGGACTGGCTCACTCCCAATATTTGAAAATCTTGCAGTGATCATTTGCAACCTCTCTACATCCTTTTCGAGCTCATCAATTATTTCTTTATTATTCATTATTGCGTCTTCCCGAAAATACTCAATCCATGCCATCAGTGATGAAATCGGGGTGCCAAGTTGATGCGCTGTTTCTTTGGCAAGTCCAACCCAAACCCTGTTTTGCTCTGCACTCTTTGAATAACTGAATGCTATATAGGCGATGACGCCAAATATGGCAATTACGGAAAGCTGGATGTGCGGATAATATTCCAGATTGTTGAGTAGTTTGGAGTTTGTATAATAAATAAACTGATAATCGTAAACTTCACCACTATCATCTCTTAACAGAATTTCAATTGGATCATATTCAAGCTTCATTTTTTCCAATACAGACTTCAGATAAATTTCTGTATCCTCTTCAGATAAGCCTGGTTTTATTTCAACGTTTTTAGTGCTTTGAATCTGACCAAGACCGTTGGTTAATACAATTGGTATGGAATTATTAGGATATAGAATTTCCCGAACCAGAAATGAAAGTTCATCGGGACTATTTCTATCATTGGCTGTGGCTTCCAATGACTTTGCATACAACTGAATGATGCCCAACTCTCTTATCTTTAGTTGCTCAACAATAATCCTTGTATAATATACTGATGTCAAAGCAATTGCAAATGCCAGTCCAATGATGGCGAGATTAATCGTGGAACTTTTTCTGATAATACTCAGACTCTTCTTTAATATATTTTTTTTCTGTGCAGACACGCTATCGGGTAAAAACACACATTTAATCCTGCCAAATTTAGGGTGAAAAAGAAAAAAGCCGCTAAAAAGCGGCTCTAATTTTTACAACAGAACAAGAATTACCATCCCATACCATAGTACGCTTCCTTGCCGTCGGGATACTTTCCTTTTAACAATATGCCATCCCCTACACTTGCCCTTAATAGCGACCTGAGTTCATCGATGCTCTTAACTGGTCTGTTATTGATTGATGTAATCAGGAAACCATCCTTTATGCCTGCATCTTTCCATTTGCCACTGCTGATATCTTCAACTACAATACCACCGTCTGCTCCATACTTTTTGAGTTCATCATCTGAGGGATTACGCAAAGCGGCCCCTTCAATTTTATAACTATCATCTTTCCTGACTATCTTTATCTCACCATCCAGATTTTTGAGCTTAGCCGAAACGGTCTTTGTCTTACCATCGCGTCTGAAGGTGACATTAATTTTATCCCCCGGCCGATGCCTAGCAACCATATCCTGCAATTCTGCAACATTTTTGACATCGGTATCATTAATTTTAATGACAACATCTCCTTTTTTTATACCGGCTTCTTCCGCAGCGCCATTTTCAGTTACGTTTTCAACATAAACACCGTTCAACTCATCCAATTTAACTTCCAGTCTCGGATCGTTTACGTTGCGTATTTCAATACCTAAAAGTGCTCTTTGGACAACTCCATATTCGATGAGATCATCCACAACCTTTTTTACAAGCGATACAGGTACAGCAAATGAGTAACCCGCATAAGAACCCGTTGGAGTTGCAATGGCGGTGTTTATTCCAATTAGTCTGCCCTTGAGATCGACAAGCGCCCCACCGCTGTTCCCTGGGTTCACTGCCGCATCTGTTTGTATGAATGACTCAATGCCATATCGTTCGCGTAGTATTCCAATATTCCTGCCTTTTGCACTTACAATTCCAGCTGTTACAGTCGATGTCAGGTCAAATGGATTGCCGACGGCAAGCACCCACTCACCAACACGTACCTGATCGGAATTGCCAAATACGATGAAAGGAAGGCCTTTTTCTTCGATCTTAATCACCGCGATATCTGTATTGGGATCTTTGCCGACGAGTTTTGCATTAAATGAACGATTGTCATTGAGTGTAACTTCAATTTCGTCAGCATTATCTATCACATGATTATTGGTGACGATGTATCCATTGTCAGCTATGATAACGCCAGAGCCTGCGCTCTGCCTCGGTCTTGAATCTCCCCGGTATTCGCGCGGGTCACCAAAATAATCCCTGAACCAATCTTCAAACGGACTCCTTGACTGCGATCTGGAAGAAGTGCTTGATGTCGATGATTTTATGTGCACAACAGCAGGTGTTACACGCTCCGCTGCAAATACAAAATTCAGACCTTCAGGCACAACATATGAAGTGTCATTGGTAAAACTCGAAAATTGAATGCTTCGTGAAGGCGCTTCAATGTAGGTCGGCTTGTCTTTTTCAAGCAACTTGTAGCCGCCCAAAGCAACAACAGCTCCAAAAAAGGACGCAATTAATACAACAAACAATATCTCTCTCTTATTCATTTTTTAAATTATTTATTCAAAACAGCATTTATAATGATACAAATATCGCCATGTTTAACGATCATATCCTCATTTTGATCTTTGTATTAACATTTTTTAACAAAAAACAGTTTAAGGCCAGTCACGCTCCTGACAAATATCTTGCAACACGCTTAATAAGCAAATTAGTGCCACGTAGATTATCACAATTAATTTGAGGGCAAAAATTATTATATCTGGGAATAAAACAATTCAAAGCGGCATTTTGATATAAAAATATTAGACTTATCTTTGTGGCCCGTTTTGAAGGCGGATTTTTATTTCTTTAAATTTTAATCAAAAATTAGTGGATTCAATTAGTTACAGGACGATTTCTGCAAATAAAGCTACCGTTGTAAAGGGGTGGGTAGTAGTAGACGCAGATTCACAAATCCTTGGACGTCTTGCCAGCCAGGTTGCTCGGGTTATCAGAGGAAAGCACAAGGCCAGCTACACTCCCCATGTAGACTGTGGTGACAGAGTGATTGTCATCAACGCAGACAAAATCAGATTAACTGGTAAAAAGTGGACGGATAAGCAATATGTAAGACATACAGGCTATCCCGGAGGGCAAAGAGTGAGCACACCGAGGCAACTCAAAGCCAAATCGGCTTCGATCATCGTTGAAAACGCGGTTCGTGGCATGTTGCCCAAAAACAGACTGGGCAGATCGTTATTTAGAAATTTGTACGTTTATGATGGACAAGAGCACCCACACAGTGCACAGAATCCTAAAGTTCTAAAGTTTTAAGAGATGGATGTTATAAACAAAATTGGCAGAAGAAAAACCTCCGTAGCAAGGTTATATCTCAGTCCGGGAACTGGCAGCATTGCCATTAACGGTAGAACTTTAGAAAGTTACTTCCCTCTGGACATACACAAGATTATCGTTAAGCAGCCACTCTTGCTAATAGAAGCAGATGGCAAATATGATATCAACGTGAATGTGGCAGGTGGCGGCTTCAAAGGACAGGCTGAAGCAATTCGCCTTGCCGTTTCCAGAGCTCTTTGCGAACTGGACGAAGAAAACAAACCCAAACTCAGGCGCGAAGGATTCCTTACAAGAGACCCCAGAATGGTTGAAAGAAAGAAATACGGAAAGAGAAAAGCCCGAAAAAGATTCCAGTTCAGTAAACGTTAATTATAGAATAATGGCTAATATCACATATAAAGAATTGTTAGATGCCGGTGTTCATTTCGGACACCTTACCAGAAAATGGGACCCCAAGATGGCGCCATACATTTTCATGGAAAAAAACGGCATTCATATCATAGACTTGAATAAGACCATCGTTAGTCTTGAAGATGCGGCAGAGTATCTGAAAAGTATCGTTAGGTCAGGAAGAAAAATTATGTTTGTGGCCACCAAAAAGCAAGCCAAGAACATAGTAGAAGAGCAAGCTCAACGGCTAAAAATGCCATACGTTACAGAACGGTGGCTGGGCGGTATGCTTACAAACTTTGCTACAATCAGGAAATCACTTAAGAAAATGTCATCCATGGAAAAACTCTTAAAGGATGAGTCTTATCAAAACCTGGCAAAAAGAGAAAGGTTGATGATTTCCAGAGAAAAGGATAAACTCAAAAAAGTGTTAGGTGGAATTGCTGACCTCACACGACTTCCGGCTGCACTATTTGTGGTTGACATCAAGAGAGAACACATTGCAGTTAAGGAAGCGATAAAGCTTAATATCCCTGTTGTGGCTATGGTTGATACCAACTCTAATCCCGAAATGGTAGATATGCCTATTCCTGCAAATGATGACGCTTGGAAGTCTATTCAGATCATCACAGACTACATTGCTAAATCTCTGGAAGAAGGTCTTATGGAAAGAAAGAAAGACAAGGAAGATACCGCCCTTGAAGGGGAAGAAAATGTTAAAAGGGAACTCGATCAGGTAGAATCTAAGGATCAATAACTGGAAATATAGATAACTCATATGAATTGAACATCGGAAACAAATGCTGGTGTTCAATTTTTTTTTAAAATTTTAAAAACCAAAGTATAAAAAAATGGCAATTACAGCACAAGAAGTAAACAAACTCAGGCAAATGACCGGTGCAGGTATGATGGATTGCAAAAAGGCGCTGGTAGAATCAGACGGTGATTTTGATAAAGCGATTGAAATACTGCGCAAGAAGGGTCAAAAAGTATCCGAAAATAGAGCAGACAGAGAAACGACCGAAGGTTCCGTTTTTATTCAGTCAAATGATGACAAAACCCTTGCAGTAATTGTTGCACTCGGCTGTGAAACCGATTTTGTCGCCAAAAATGAAGATTTTCAAAAACTTGGCAAAGTAATACTCAAGACAGCATATGAATCACTGCCAACTGATTCTGAAGCATTAAAATCCCTGAAAGACGGAGATCTTACTATAGGTGAAAAGGTAACAGAACTGATTGGAAAAATCGGAGAAAAAATCGATATCGTTGCCTATGATATGCTTAAAGGAGAGCAGGTAGTTTCATACATACATGCTGGAGGTAAGCTTGGCGTATTGGTAGCACTGAAGGGCACAGAAGGTGGCGATTTCGCTGATGCCGGAAGGGATGTGGCTATGCAGATCGCTGCCATGAGACCTGTGGCAGTTGATAAAGACGACGTTTCTCCCACTATTGTTGAAAGAGAATTGAATATCGGACGTGAACAGGCAAAAGCAGAAGGTAAGCCGGAGCAAATGATCGACAAAATCGCAGAAGGTAAACTTAATAAGTTTTACAAAGAAAATACGCTTCTTAACCAGGCCTTTGTCAAAGACAATTCCCTGACCGTAGGAAAATATCTTGATTCTGTCAAAAAGGGATTAACAGTTGAAAATTTCAGGAGGATTTCTGTAGCTTAAAAATTCAAGACTTCAAAAAAAGCTTCGCCCATCAAAGGCCGAAGCTTTTTTTATGACCAGTCAAACCCGTAAATAAGTACATAAACCGCCAGTGAACCCACGCCATAGGCCATTATTCCCATGTCGAATAAGGTTGGTTTTGGCGCCTGCTCAATGCTATATCGAATCAGGTAATATATTAACCCAAGCATCGCCGACCACATCCATATGCGGACAGGCCACGATTTATCCAAAAATAATAATGCTCTGAATTGTCTTTTCAATGTAGGTTGCACAAAAAGTTAAATGAAACAGACCTATCGCAGAAGCAGGTCCGAAAAGGTTAAATTTATAATTAATTTTGATGCAAATAGCAATGATTCACGATTTTACATTTTAGATCCTGGTAGTCGGTTGAGCGTATCACATAATCATCAATGTCAGAGTAGCTCACAAGTGTTTCGAGCAAAGGATGGTCAAGCCCGGTTATGCCAATGATCATAGGCTTGCTCCTAGCAATCGATGCGGAGTTTTTGAGAGAGCGGGAAAGTTCAAAGCCATTGATTATGGGAAGGTTCAGATCAACAAGAATGAGATCATATGATTTTTCAGCAACCCGTCTGATGGCCTGTTCCGGCGTGCTGCAGATATCAAGTTTGTCGCCAAGATTTTCAAGACACTTTGCGATAACAAACTGAGAGGCCATGTCATCATCAACCAAAAGAATGTTTAATTTCCTGATTCCGTCAAGAATTGCATAAATTGATTTTTCTTGTGTCATTGTTAATAGTTTAGCTTTTATGGCCAATTATGGTGCCACATTGGCATGAACACATTACAACACCTAATTACACATAAAATTCCTCATTCAGTCAAAAACAATGCATACAAATATTCCCATTATGGGATTTATTCGACTTTTATTCCCAATTATAGAAAACAAATTGCGACTTGTTTTTATTGTGATGCAGGCAATCGATTGAGTAAATTATTATATTTAAAAAATAATAAATACTGACGGATATGGCTGGTTTTTATGTTAAGCGTTTTGGTTCTCAGACATTTAAAACGCTTTTATTTTTGTTACTCATACTTTTAATTGTACCGGCATTCTCGCAAGAAAATATCGCCAGGATTAGGGTCGATGCCGGCTCATACGACCGGGAAATGGTACTCGTATCAACCGAACTTACAGGATTGCCGCTTAACCTCAGAGAGACAAGGCTCGAATTATTCGAAATCCGTGGAAAGAGCGAGGTTTCGGTGTCTTCCCAAATCGATATGGACAATGGACCAAAACTATGGTGGGCCATAAAAGAAAAGCTTCCAAAAGGCAAAACGCGGGATTATCTGCTAAAACGTATGCCAAAAAATGTATCAAATACTCCGCCATCAGTTTCCGTAGAATATCTAAACCAAAATCTTATAATCAAAAATAATGGTGTCAGGGTGCTGCAATACAATTTTGTGCCTGCGGCACTACCGGATGGCGTTTCCGATATTTACGATCGTGCAGGATACATTCATCCACTGTGGTCACCTGAGGGTGAGGTACTCACACGGATTCAGCCATCCGACCACTACCACCATGTAGGAATATGGAATCCATGGACGCATACGCAATTTAAGGGAAAGGTGATTGATTACTGGAATCTCAATAAAGCAGAAGGCACCGTGAGACCTGTCATCATCACTTCTACAACCTCAAATGATCTGTTTGGTGGATTCAAGGCCATACATGAACACGTTGATCTCAATGGCGCTACAAAATACGGCTTTGAAGTGTCACTCACGGAGGAATGGAAGGTAAGGGTCTGGAACATCGACCAAAACGGCTGGGTGATTGATTTTACTTCTACAATGAATTGTGCCACAGACAGTATTTTTAAAATTCTTGAATACCGCTATCAGGGTTTTGGCTTCAGAGCAACCGAAAAATGGGACGACAATACGGCCTCACTCCTCACCTCGGAAGGAAAAAACAAAGAAACAGGAAACGGTACGCGGGCCCGTTGGTGCGATGTAAACGGAGTTTCAGCTGTGGGAACCTCAGGTGTTTTATTTATAACCCACCCTTCAAACTTTAACTATCCCGAGCCCATACGAATATGGCCCACAGGAGCCAACAAGGGAAAAGAAAATGTTTTCTTTAACTTTAACCCTGCCATGGATCGGGACTGGAATTTGTACCCGGGTACGGACTATCAATTGAAATACAGAATGTATGTATATGATGGAAAGATCAATCCTGAACTTGCCGAAAAGCTTTGGAGTGATTACGCTCATCCTCCCATGGTGACCATGGTACCATTGCAGCTTAATAAGAAAAAGTAAACCCAAAATAAATCAATATGAATAGCAGACGTAAATTTTTAAAATCATCTCTGGTTGGAGCCTCCGCAGCCTTTGTTGTGCCTACAATTGTACCGTCAACTGTTTTTGGTCAAAACGCTCCTAGCAATAAAATAAACATCGGTCAAATCGGTTTTGGTCGAATTGCCATGGGCCACGACCTCCCGGAAACCATGAAAAATGATGTGGCCAGAATAGTTGCCGTGTGCGATGTGGATA
>CAYZWN010000197.1:0-8370 GCA_964482185.1 uncultured Roseivirgaceae bacterium | reverse complement strand
TTTTGATTTGTGTAATTCGTGTAATTCGCGGACTAATTTATCCTCCGCTAATTAACGCTAATTTTAATTCGTTTAATTCGCGTCATTCGTGGACATCACCATCCTCTTGTATTGTAATGAAGAGCTGCCAAAGTTGATCAATAATCCCAATTTAAAGCCCGTAGCCTTCAGGTAATTTAATAGCTGTGATTCATGTGCCGTATCAAGCCCGTTTAATGCTTTGGTTTCCACTATGATTTTATTGTAGCAGATAAAATCTGCATAGTACTGTTTCTTTAGACGGACACCCTTGTACTCAATAGGAAGCGCGACTTCTCTGCCGAACAGAATCCCCTGCAATCCTAACTCTATTTCAAAGGCCTCCTGATAAACTGCTTCTAAAAAACCATGCCCCAGTTCCTGATGAACAGCCATGGCTGCGCCAATGATTTTGTAAGCTTCCTCTTTGTATATCAGTTGATCTGCCAATTGTCTGTTCGCTAATATTACTGTCCGCTAATTGCGCTAAGGTTTATGTCCGCTAATTGCGCCAATTAACGCTAATTTTGATTTGTGTAATTCGTGTAATTCGCGGACTAATTTATCCTCCGCTAATTGCGCTAAGGTTTATGTCCGCTAATTGCGCTAATGGACGCTAATTTTGATTTGTGTAATTCGTGTAATTCGCGGACTAATTCGTGGTCACTGTTTATTATAAATCGTGCCTGTCCCGTTTTCTCGGGGTTTCAGACAATTTTCACAATCATAGTCATCATTTAATCATTTAAATCATAGTTCAGACAGCCTCCTCATCTATTTTGTACCGAAAGCTCACCACGCAACCAAGCTGCTCTACAAAGACAACTACTTTGCGGCTGTCGAGCTTGTCCACCCTGCCTGTAAGACCTTTGAAAGGGCCTGACGGAATGGTAACGAATTGCCCTTTTTCCGGCTTAAATCCCTCCACACAAACCTCATCACCTGAAACTGCGATTTTTTTAATCGCCTCCATTTCCTTGTCGCGAACTATGGCAGGCTTACCAAGCCAGTAAACAAAATTCAACACGCCCGGATCCTGAATCAATGCCTGGCGCTCCCGTTCGTTTGTCAATGCAAAAATATAAGATGGGAACATCGGTAATTGTACCTTTTTTTTGCGGTCTCTCCATTGCCGAAGGGTCCTGATCAGCGGACAGTAAATGGTGAATCCATTGGCACTGAGTCTTTCGGCTACCTTTTTTTCGGTTCTCGGCTTTGTATAAAGTACATGCCATTTATTTGATTGCTTACTCATGAGGTACTTTCAGGCGATTTGTTCCACATCAGCAAAAGACTGCTGTTTTTTGATGCATAAGTCTCGAATTCATTTTCACTGAAAACCAGATAGCGAATTTTTCGATGAATAAGCTGCTCAGCTTTTTGAATCAGCTCCAGGAGATAAACCTGATCGATTTCTCCTATCAAAACAAGATCGATCAGATCACTATCCTGCCCCCTGGCAATGTCTCCGGTAAGATAAACCGCCCTGAGATTTCCCAACCTCTTGGCGATCCACTCGACAATCACATCCAGACCAAAATATTTGCGCACAATGCTGTTGATCTCATTATAAAGCGGATGCTGCTCATTGACTTTGAACAGCTTCCTGTTACCCAGCAATTCGCTGTGCAGCATATCCGCCTCTTCAAAACGATTCAATTCCTGGCGGATGGCATTGGACGATTCGCCAAATTCGGTTTCCAGACCTCTGAGATAGGCAGAAGTATCCGGGTTGAGGAAAAACTTCAACAGGAGCTTGATGCGGGTTTTGGAAGTAATGAGTGTACTGATCAGGGGTTCAGAAGTTTAGTGGCTTAATGGTCATTAGTCAATAGTCAATGTGAGCCCTCATGAAATAGGTTGACAGGTTCCCTACCCAAAACCCAAAATCTGTGGAGGACTTTTTGGGCAGACTCTTATTTAAACTGAACATGCTTCGTACTTTTCCTGTGCCCTTTGTGTTAAAATTTGTAACAGATAATTTCCCCATCTCCTCTTGACTTTTCTCACAGCTTCGCCACGTCAGTCCCATTTTCAGAGAAAGAATGAGTATAAAAAGTACTCAAATAAAGGCAATATTTTGCTGCTAACAAAAATAATTATGAAGGATTTGGATTACTCTCGGGGTTTGAAGTGGCAGCCGGATCTGTATTTCAGTTTAGCTAACAGCCCGGGACTTTGGCTTTGACTTTTTGCCGCTAAAAAATCGCTTTAGCAGGCTGCGCCTCGGAAGTAGTTCATCGTCATAATATCCGTAACCATAACCATAGCCATATTGATTGCCATAGCCGTACTTATGGCCGTAAATCGTCCTGGAGAAATCAATATCATTAAATACCACTGCCGCATTCTGAATCTTACCCTCTACATACATGCCATTGATCACATCGAGGGAGTTTTTCCTGGTGGTGCCCTGCCTCACCATAATCACATTGACATCGGCATACCTGGAAAGCTCAAAGGCATCGGAGACAATGCCAATGGGCGGAGAGTCGATGATGATCACTTCAAAATCCTGTTTGATCTTCTCGATAAAAAACCCCATCCGTTCTCCTACAATCAATTCTGACGGATTAGGTGGCACGTGTCCGCTGTGGATTACAGTAAGATTATCAACTTCAACTGATTCTCCCAAATCTTCATATTCGCACATATCAGCCAGGAAGCTGCTCAAACCCTTGCTGTTTTTCTTTTTAAATACTTTGCTAAGCGCCGGTTTGCGCAAATCGGCGCCTAAAACCAGGGTCTTTTTGCCCGATATAGCATAGATATATGCAAGGTTGGCCGAACAGAATGTTTTTCCCTCCCCACTTACTGAAGATGTTATCAGAATGGTTTTTGTGTCTTCACCGTTCCTGATAAAATACTGAAGGTTCGCTCTTAAATTTCTGAATGATTCGGCAATGGATGACTTGGGCTTTGTCTTTGCCACTAACGGATTGTGTGAGCGGTCGTGACCGACAATCCCGAGCATTGGCATACCGGAGTGCCGATCGAGGTCGTCCTTGCTCACTACGTATGGATTCAGGTATCCAATCAGGTAGAACAATCCGATGGGCAATCCCAGGCCCAAAACGATTGCAAAAGTATAATTCTTGTTTGTCTGCGGCGCGATGGGCGGACCTGCAAGGCGGGGTGTGTCCAATACGGCATAGTCCGATTCCTGAGAAGCCTTGGCGATGCTCGCTGTCACTTTTTCGGTAAGGAGCATGACATAAAACTGCTCGTTGAGATTGAAAATTTTCTGGTAATCGGTCATTTCTCTTTCCTGGTCGAGCAATCCGCCCATTCCCGCAAGAAACTCATTGATCCGCACATCAATCTCTTTGATATTGAAATCATTTCTTTCCCTTGAGGTTTGAATGCTTTCAACTATGCTCTTTTCGTATTCCGCCAACCTTTCTTCCACCTCAATATTCTGATATTTATACAATGGACTGTTTTTGAATAGCTGCGTATTTCGGGTTCGCTCGCCCATTCTCAGATTCACATATTCTATGATCAGGCTATTGAGCAGGCTGGCTTCAACACCGATTGTATTTGGTGCAATGACATCATGCTCACTTTTATTCCCGATATATTCATCCAGGTAATCCAGGTATTGGTTGGTGATTTTTAACTTATATTTTTCCTCCTCCAGCATATTAATCTTTGCAAATATCTGTTGAGAACCCAGGGTAAGATCGCGGTTTTGCAGGCGAAATCGCTGCATAATTTTACTTGTTGAAACCAGTGAGTCAGAGATATGGCTGAGCTGTTCGTTGATAAACTCAATGGTCTTAACGGCTGCTTCATTTTTTGAGATGATGGATTGTTCTTCAATCACTTCTGCAATTTTTGTCAGAAAATCCATCTCCTTTCTGGGTGTCTCTCCGGTAACGGAAAGTCTGAGTACTGCCGAGCCCTTTGCCAGCCAGCCCACCTGCAGCTTGCCGCGATACTGGCCTACAAGGTTTTCTAACTGATTGACGGTAAAATTAATAACCGACCCGGATTTAAGGTATTTATCTTTTGTGAACCTCACTTTCCAGCCATCTATATCAATTAATGTGTTGAAGGGAAAGTTTTGATTAACCAAAATATTCTTCCAGTAGTCGTGATCGCTTTTAAGCCGGAATGTATTGTCATCCAGCACCTGACAATCTATCAAAACCCCATAGGGAACATTTGAACTGGAAGCATCTGTAATTACCTTCAGCGGGCTTGTTGGGTAAAGCTCTGTAGTCCGGATATTTCCCGGCTGATAATAAAACACGTCCCAATTGAGGCGTTTGATGGTTTCGGTTACAATCCGGTAAGACTTCAGTATCGAAACTTCCCAATTAATATCCTTTTGGGTAGCGAAATATTCACTACCCTGTATCACATCCATTGTCCTGCTCGATCTGGACTTGTAGTATTTTTGTGAAAGGATGGTGGTATAAACACTGTAAACCGGTGTTGTATATCTGTTTACCAGAAACGCTATCGTGAGTGCAACAATAAGTGAAAGCACGATCCAATACCAGTTGGAAAGGACATTGGAAATGAACTTCCTTATTTCATCAACTTCAGACTTTTGATTGATTCGGTTAAGTGGATTGTTTTGCTTCATCGATTAATTGATAATAAGTCCATAAACCAATAAAATCAAAGAAAGACTAGATATGATTAACCCAAGGTTTTCGCCAAAGTAAATCCTGAATGGCCTTTGCCTCAAAGGCGGTACAATGATGATGTCATTGGGATGTACATAATAGTACGGACTGGCAATAAAATCCTCCGCTAATAAATTCACATAGTGGACGTTGGCTGTATTTTCGTGTTGCCGCACGATTTTCACGTTTTGAAGGTCGGCCAGCTCGCCCATACCTCCGGCAAGGCCAATGGCTTCCATCACGCTAAGTCTGTTGTTAAAAGTTGTGATTGTCTGGCCGCGGCCTGATATTTCTCCAACCACTACATACCGGAAATTCAGCAATCTCACCTTTACCACCGGCTCCTCTAGGTATTCACTGGCCATCTCCTGAACCATTTTTTCTGCTTCATAGATTGTAAGACCTGCGAATTTTACTTTCCCGACGACAGGGAATTCAATCTCCCCGTTTTTATCGATCAGGTAGCCAAACATAGCGCCACCACCCCCCCGCATACCGCCTACATTCATCTGCTGCCCCTGTGGCAATCCCTGCGAAAAGAAATCGTACTCCTTTGGTGTAAGGCTGCTTATCTGGATGCTCAATACATCTTCATGCTGAAGATGATACTCATAAAGGCCAATTTCGTAATTCCGCAAAATGGTGTCTGGCTGAGCGGGTCCGTAAAGATCAGTTTCTTCCTGAAGATACAGCACTTTTTTGTTTGACACACACGAAAAGATCAAAAGAGCCGGTAATGAGTAAATTAAAAGTTTCCTTAACATCAATTCTTTCGAAAGTCCTATTTCATTGCAATATTATCGCATAAAGCCGAAAGTTACTGTTTTAAACAGATAAATTTACCCAAACAATGTTTAATGATCGAAATTCAGGCCGCACTTTTTATCCGTATCAATAAATTACCCGACTCAGATGTTACACTGTCTGACAGGTAAAATAACCCCGACTGATTTTGCGCTGATCAGTATTATTTTTAAAACATACCTGCTGTCAGGACGCTGGCCTGGTATCTGTTGATATGAATGTCGCCCGCAATACAACATCAGCCATGTGTGTTACCATTACCTTTACCTTTTCTTCCGGATAAAAGTCATATGTGATCACCTCTCAGCATCACGTCCGCCGTGGGACGAACAGAAGGTATAACGCGGTGATCACAATCAGCGCCGAAACAAAATATGCCCAGACATTTGTAATCCTCGACTCGGCATAGATTACATAATCGCTGTCGATATATTTGATAAAAGTGATATCCCATTTCAGGGTATCACCACCCACCTGCTCTGCATTGGTTTCCATTAGCTGGCCCGGCATAATCAAATGGTGATGATAATCATCTGCCAGACCAAAGAAAATCATATCCTCGTACTTTGAAGTCAGATCCATTTGCTTCACGGTGCTTTGAAGCAACATATTGGCTGAGCTATCCATACTGATGTATTTGCCAATGATCCCGGCCAGTTCACCAAAGTCTGTATCATTTTCCAGATCGAAAGAAACCATGTTTTTGTCATTGTTATCCAGAAAATGTTTCACGGAATCCTTCACTTGCTGATAATTATTAGCCGGAGTAGTGATGAGCTGAAGGGAGTCTGCAATATGCAAAATATCATCAAAAGCAATTGCGAACATTTGATCATTCAACCAAAATCCAAGTCGCTCATCCATGTTGTCGCTCAGAGCCGAACGTGCTGCTTTCGTCAAATTTTTTGCGGCGAAATATGTATCACTATCCGGTGATTTAAGGGCAGTAATCTCTTCCTCAAGCAGGTAATGATTCAGGGGAATATCCGTGAGAATACCGGTATAGGTTTCTGAATATTTATAGAACGTGAAAAACCATCTGAACTGCTTACTGAATGCTACCTGCCTGTGGCACTGACTTAATGCGCTCTGATCTTCGGCGTAATCGGTATTTAATGCCTCCACATTTTCATATTTTTTCCATAACACTGCAGTAGAGTCGTCAATGCTTTCAAGCGTCCAGGATGTATCGACCGGGACGGGTAATTTGCGCCTGACACTGTCAATGCCTTCAAACTTGCGCTGGTCAAAATTACCAATTGTACGCAATAAGCTTCCATCTGTATTAACTTTGGTTGTGACTGTCCGTTTCTGAGGACAGCCTGCAAGAAATGGTAAAATCGCCATGCCCAGCCAGAAAATTATTTTAAAGGATTTCATACGTTTCTTCTTTTTGCGTTGTGGATGTTTCTGCTGTTTCTTCAATTAATTGTTTCAACTCTTCATATACCTCCGGATGCTTTATTTTAATAGCCTTTACCAGAAGGCCATATTTTAGTTGGAGGTCGCTGAAAGCCCGAAAGAGCTGCTCCGTTTCAGCGCCGGAGACCGGCTCACGCTGCTGGAATTTCGACAATATATCCAATCGGTCAATTGGCCTGGGTGCTGCTATAATCTGATTTGCTTCAAGTTTATCAGCTAAAAACTCAATTTTGGAGACCAGTACATAATGCTGGTAGAAAAAGAGCCCTGCTATAAATATCGCTGCAACTGCAAACCCAAATCGCATCGCGGGTTGCAACAAAAAATTTCTGAACAAATCCAGCATTTCACCGGCACGAAATTGTGGTTGCCTTTCCAGCGTGTTGATTTTTGCAAGGACTTCGTTTCTGAAAGCAATCCGGTTTTTAAGGGCGGGTTGTACCATCCTGAGTTTCCTGATTTCACGATCTTTTATTTCTGCCATCGCGAGCCTTTCCCTGCAGACCGGGCACTGATCAAGGTGCTTTTCAATGATCTTACTTGCCGCCTCATCGAGCATGCCATCGTGGAACGCTTCGATTTTTTCAAGTTTGTTACAGTCCATATTTATCAATTTTATCTGCCACCAAAAGCATTTGCCGGATGGCTTTGCGTGCGTGAAATAAATTACTTTTTACCCTGTTCTTTGGAATTCCCAACATTTGGGCAATTTCTTCCTGCGTGAATTCTTCAAAATCATGCAGCACAAATACCGCATGTTGCTTTGGCGAAAGCCTCCCGGAAATCATCCTGATAAATTCAATCAATTGCTGTTGGTCGTATTGCCGGCCACCTTCTTCAATATTTTTTCCATTGTCCAATTCCCAAATTCTGTCATGGACAGGGTAACTATTCTTCCGGTTCCTGCTTCTTAGAGCATCGAGGCTTGTATGCATCACAATTTTGTAGAGCCATGTCGTAAAGCGATACTGGTCATCAAAGCCATGGATTTTTTTCCATAGTTTCACGAAACTGTCCTGCGCAATGTCACCAGCCTCATCCTCGTCTCCGGTCATTCTGAGCGCAAGTGCATACACGTAATCCGAGCACTGATCCACGAGCTGAGCAAAGGCCTTTTGATCTCCCCTTTTTATGCTATCGATGAGTTCCTTTGGAATGTCAGTTGGCATCAGTCTGTGGATTTATATTCAGCAGTGATACGACCAAAAATGCATCAGGTCAAAAAAATAAATTACTTTTTTATAAAAGTACCCATCATTATCAAATGGTTTTTCCTGCTCTTATCCAATGCGAACAATAATCTGTCCGTCTTCCAACAGGTTTAAATGTCGCCGGACAAAATTCTTTTCAATATTCAAAACACTAAAACGAAGCTTCAACTTTGGGCCTTCGCGCCTTTGCGGTTTATTTAAAACCACACCTCAATTTTCCATTAAATATAAACCATCATCATTTCTATTGATCAGGTTTGGCGTTTATTTGTACAACC
>CAYZWN010000196.1:0-8390 GCA_964482185.1 uncultured Roseivirgaceae bacterium | reverse complement strand
CCTAAAACCTCAAAGGGCGTCCGCCTCTCTCTTCGTGCCCTCAGCCTTGGTTCATGTCCGCACGAACGAGGAAAGTTAGGTGAAATAGAAAAGGCCCCGGTAATTCTAAAGTCTAGAAAGCAGGTCACATTCCCGAAATCCTGTTCAAACCCTCACAATCAGCCAACAAACCAGCCTCACTGTCCTTGCATCCTTCGACATGCACCCCCCCCTCTCGTCCCCGATTGTATCGAAGATGAGTCGGGGGGGATAGAGCATTTGTAATGCGGAGTATCAATGAGAAAATTACAATTGATGAAAAACATGTCAAACACCCAGCAAATTTTTTTAAAATGACCAATATCTGCCAACGGTTTTCATTTTTTAGTCAAAGTACTAAAGTGGTGGAAGGCATCGCTGATATTCCGTAAGCGTATCTGTATATCTGTGCCAGGAATTATGCCGGACGGCAGGTATTGATAGAGGTAGAATTAATTGGATGAAGTCATGGAAATACCAGGTCACATCTGCCTGTCCCTTTAGGTAGGTAGGGATCTTGCAATTCATTTGTGGGTACAAGTCACAGACTTGCGCCAGTGGGGGGAGTGAGCCGGGTATTTTTATAGGAATTCTGTTGATTTGTTGACATTTAGTATTTATCTATTTGAATATCAAGCACAATTGTAAATGGAAGGCAATTTCTACTGATTCAGTACTATTTCTCCACGACATCGTTCAGGCTATTGCTTTATAGAAAATACCTTAATAGATTTATTGGTCAAAATTTAAACTTGGATGAATGTCGTAATTGCCAAATATAAATTTCTTAAAAGCTTCCAAAAAGGTTATCGTGTACGAATACGCCAGGTGATTGTAACCGGGCACAGAAGTATAAACAACAGCTTTGGACAGGAAATTAATTGGTTTGAATATTGTATTAAGCTTTATGATAAGTCATACAAATCGATTTGAACAAGATTCAGTTTACTTATTAAACACTTAACCAGATTTCCTTTTAAAATAACAATCAAACTTTGACATGCACTAGGTAGAATGTATTTTGGTTTAAGCTTGAAAGGATTTGTAATTTTCATGGCTCTCGTTAATTTATGGTTTCCAAACATTTACTTGTTTTTGTAGTCCAGATATTTACCTTTTTGTCCAATAATATTTCAGTTTCTGAAAATAGTATTGAGACCGCTGGAAAAGGAAATGGTGACCTGGAATTGAATTATCAGCCTGATTCCACTTTAGAAAATCTTCCAACAGAATCCTTTATTTTTCAAGAATTCAATTATTACGCCCCGCTTTCAAGCAAGGTGTACCTGGTGTGGTTACCTGAAAACTATAAACCTGAATATGCAGTAAGCTGGAATCCAGACACAAAGCTCACCCATGAATTGCTGTACACACCCATCCCAATGAGTGGAGATACATTTAGTATTCAGTTAAAAGTCCCTGAAGGCACAACCCTTCAGTATTATTTTTGGATCACAAAAAATAAGGATGGGTATTATCAGGACTTTTGGGATCTCCAGTCAGGCGGTAAAGCAATTGTCTCCGGCGAAAATCCAATAAATAAGGATGCTGTTTATTCAAAGTCAGAAACCGTCAAAACCACCAGTATTATTGAAATTGGTTGGCTGGTACTCGTATTATTAATTATTTTATTTGGATTGGTTTATTGGCTGTCCGGAAAACTTAAAAGAAACAATGAAAATCCAACGATAATCGGAAAAATCATTTTTACAGGCATAAGTCTTGCAATTTTTCATTTAATAGCACGGTCTGAAATTATTGGGATAAGTCAGTTACAGATAATACTTCGCCCCGGCTTGTCAGCCGCGGTAATAAAAGCTGGCGTTGGTGATTTTTTCTTTGTCATTTGTTTGGTTTCGATTTTTATGGCCATACTCCATCTCGTAAACAAAGAAAAAATCAGAAAAGTTATTTATGGAATTTTTATTGCCCTGGCATTATTTTCAACATTTATTGCCTTCACAAATATCTCCACAGTTTTGTATCTCGGAAAACCATTTAATTACATGTGGTTGTATTATTCCGATTTTCTGGGCAGCGAGGAAGCCAAAACAGCATTGTCAGCGAACCTGTCATGGAAAACCGCTATAAACCTGGTTTCCTTTTGCATTTCAATGTTGCTACTTTCAGATATTTTCCTTCGGATTTCCTATATACTGAATCTTAGAAAAAAAGTGAAATATACTGTCTATACAATACTAATATTGTTGCTCTCGGTACTTGTCATAAAATCTTCTAAAACCAGCACCAACTGGGAAAAAGGCCAATCTGAAAATGCAATCACCTCCATGCTTTATTCCATAATTAGCCTACATTCCAGTTCCTCGTTTTTTACGGCTGAAATCCCAAAAGATATTGCACCATTTGATCCTGCCCAGAGTTCAGTATCTGAAAATCCGTTTGAAATTCCGGAAGTTCACAATGTAAAAAATGTGTTGTTTATTATTCTGGAATCGGCCGGAGCCGTTTATTTTGACGCTTATGGGGTTCTTATAATTTAAGCCCCAATTTAAACAGTATTGCAAAACAGTCACTGATTTTTAATCAGGCATACGCCCATGCTCCCGCCACCAACAAATCGCTTGTCTCGCTTCTTGGGTCTATTTTTCCTTATATATCTTATAAAAGTATAACACAAGAAGCTCCTGATTTAGATCATCCTACCATTAGTTCAGTTCTTAAAAAAACAGGATACCGAACTTCCTTTTTTACTTCAGCAAATCTAAAATTCCAGAACTGCAAGGAATTTCTTGCCTATCGTGATTTTGACCGGATTGAGGATTATTTGACTATTAAATGTACAGAAGAATTTCAACTCGATGGTTCTGACTACAAGGAGGGAAACGGGATTGACGATATGTGTCTTGCTGATTGCCTGATTAACTGGCTGGATGAGGATGCTGACAGGAATTTTCTGTCAGTAATCTGGACAGTTCAGGGGCATTATCCCTATTTTTTCTCGGGGATTGAAGAAGACTTCAATGTAGCCGATTACAATTTCAATCGCTATCTTAACGCGCTAAAACATAATGATGAACTGATTGGAAGGATAATGCAGGATTTGGAAGTCAGAGGACTCAACAAAACAACTTTAGTTGTGGTGGTTGGAGATCACGGAGAAGCATTCGGTCAGCACAAGCAATACGGTCACGGAACTGCTCTTTATGAGGAGAATTTAAAGGTGCCGCTCTATTTTATTAATTCCACCCTGTTTCATGGCCAACGTAATGACGATATTGCCGGAATGAAAGACCTGGCTGCAACTGCACTTTCCGTTATTGGTGTTGACATACCCGGCAGTTGGCAAGGAAGAAATCTTTTAAATTCGCATTCTGATGAATTTTTTTTCTTTGCCCCCTGGTCCGATTATCTTTTTGGCTACAGAAAAGGATACATGAAATTTATATTTAATGAAACCTTGAAAGAAACAGAGGTTTTTGACTTAAGTATTGATCCGGGTGAAAAACATAATTTAACTGACAGTCTCTCAAAAGAAGAAAAAGAGTATGCAAGAAGCCGTGTTTCTGCCTGGGTTCAATATCAGGATAAGTTTATCCGTCAAAAGCTAAAAGAAAAATAAGTCAACCTGTAATTTTCACATTGAGATATGATTACTTTTCTGCTTTTAAGATGCTATTACAAGTGTAAAATAAATAAATGAAAAAATCGCTTGTATATTTTGTTGTACTTTTGATTCTAATGCTATTGGCATTATTTGCCTACAAGCAACGCCGATATATTGTAGACTTACTGAAAGAAAAGGAAGGAAGTTCAATGGTATTAAATGCGTTGGCACCGGTTTTGGCAGAATTTTCATTTCATACAAACGCTCAAAACCGTGTTATTGATGAATTTCCCCATTTTACAGTTAAATTATTCGAAAGTGGCAAATGGCATATCAATAAGAATATACTTGACCACATTCCCGATAGTATCCCGGTTTTATTAACCATTGAAACCTGGAATAAAAACAGGATTTCATCCTATTTTGAAAATCCATTGGAAAAACTGCTAAAAGGAAGCTTTGATAGAGTTTCTAAACGGTTGTGCATAGAAATCATCGGGTCAAGACCAAACGTATATTTCCGGTTTAACCCTGAAATGGAAGTACCTGTAATCCGTTATCCCTGGCAGAGTTACGGACCGCGGCGCTACATTGAATCATTCCGCCACTTTGCTCGTGTGTGCAAAATTCACGCTCCTCAGGTAAAACAGGCCTGGGGACCGTCCGGATATCCGGGAACCCTTGAATTTTATCCTGGCGATGATGTGGTGGATGCGGCTACTGTAACCATTAAAAGTGATTCGGAACAATCGCTGGATGTTTACCCAAAAAACTATTCTCTTCAGTATGATGTAATACGGCGTTTACATCGGTTAAGGTTTGTTGATAAGCCTGTTTTTGTGCTTGGCTCCCACCAAAGTGCGAATGATTCAATCGATATCAACTTGGTTAATAATATCACGAAACTGATTAACAAGGAAAGAGATGTCGTGTATGCTGAAAATAACTTTCATCGAGATGAAAGAGTTGTTACGAAAATAAAGTCAGATGAAATAGAAATCGGATTATACGATCCTCAGTCGTTGCTGAATGAAGAACCATCCGTTACTGTGGAGCACCTTTTTGTTGATTTTGGCAGTCTGGAAAACGGTGACTTCGAAAAAGATTTTCAGGGCGTTATCGGGCGCGACCACAATGTAATCGTAACATTTGAGCCATTTCGTCTTCCTGGGGGCAAAACAGATTTGCAGGTACTTCAAAACATTGCAGATGGAAAATATGACATGGAAATAAACCATTTGTATTCCATTATCAGCTCTGCTAACCAACTGGTTTACCTGCGTTACGCCCATGAAATGGAAATTCCGATAACCCGTTACCCCTGGCAAAGCCAGGACCCGATCGTCTATATAAAATCCTTTCGCTATTTTATGAAATTTAAAAATCCGTTACCTGAACATATTAAACGTGTCTGGGGGCCGGCCGGAGACAGGGGATCAGTTGAGTGGTACCCGGGAAACGATGTTGTCGATTTTGTGAGCATTGCCATTTACGGACTGCCGGATAAAAATATTACCGATCCTGAAAAACAAGAATCATTCGCCACAATTTTTAACCGTAAAAAATGGCGACTTCGCTTTATTGATAAGCCGATATTTATTACCGAATTTGGTGTAAAAGGACCCGAAGGATACCAGACAAAATGGCTTGAAAATGCGGCAAAGGTCATTAGGAACAATCAACAGGTTGTAGGGATTAATTATTTTAATATGTCTGATACACCAAAAGCCTGGGGAGATATTAAACCGCCTGACTGGAGCATTACACGGAATTCATTTAATCATTTTATAGGCATACTTAAAGAATAAGTATGGATATTAATCTCAGAAAGAGAATCTGTTGATTTATTCATACGATGATCTGAAAGACTAACTGAAATCCTCCCCCGCTGGGCCTTTAGATTTACAGAATAGTATTATTCTTATATACTACTATTATTATAAGATTTTCTTTTTGGGTTCTTTTTTCTTTTAGAGTTATCCACATTTGTGGAAAACTAACATCGGCAAAGGCGAATTAGCCCGCTGGTCAGGTTAAAGACCTATCCTACGATTCAATCCTTTGCCGCTTGTTTTAAACAATTCATCAGATAGAAATTAGGGGACCAAGCCCCTTTAGTAAGGTATCGATTGTGTTTAAAACTGTTAGTCTTTTGTTCAATATTAAGTACAAAATTATGGATTTTATTTACTTTATCGGAGTTGACGTTTCAAAAATGAAACTGGACATTGCCTTTTACAGGCTGACAGAACTCAGCCTTGGTTCGTGTCCGCACGAACCAGGGCAGCTGTCTCAATAGGTACCATATGACTGCATCTCCTCTGCCAATGCTGGATTTACATCCAATAAGTATTTCATCAGCTTTGAAAATAATTCATTGACTTTTTCAGGTTCTGATTCAGATAAATCATTGCGCTCCCCCAAATCCGATGCAAGATTGTACAATTCTAATTTCCCTGTCTTCCAAAACTTTATCACTTTATAATTTCCCTGAATGATGGCCGAATGCGGGTATCCTCTGTTGTAGCGGTGAAACACCATGAAATCATTCTTTCTGCTGACCTCGCCCTTCCCTTCATCTTTAATGATTTTAGCAAAACTGCCTCCATCAAGTTGTTCAGGCAAAGATTTTTGATACCCGGCAAGCTGTGCAAGGGTCGGCAGTATATCCCAACCTCCAACGGGTACATGGCTCGTTACACCAGCAGCAACAGCCGGACCTTTCACAACAAATGGCACCCTGATACCTCCTTCATACAGATTCCATTTGCCGCCCCTCAGTGGAGCGTTTCGCATGGGCTTAGCAAAGGCATCGGGATGAAGCAGTTTTTTCTGCGCTGGTACAGGTGGCAAAAATTCAACCCCGCCATTGTCAGACATGAAAATGATATAGGTATTATCTGCAATACCAAGGCTTTCTACTTTATCGAGCACCTCGCCTATGGATGTGTCCAAATCCTCCAGCATACCTGCCCAACCGGCATTGCTGTGCTTATGGCCTTTCGCCTTTTTTTCGTATCTATCCAGCGTTGTTTGCCTGGTCTGAATGTCAACATGCGGCGCGTAATGGGAAATCTGCAAATAAAACGGCTTATTTGCCCTCTCCTGCCTTTTCATAAAATTGACGGCCCGTTGCGTAATGGAGACCGTTCTTTTTGGATCATCATTTATAAAAATCTCATCCCACTTATCCTTGCTTGCCGACATTAAATTGCCATGGCGGTTGCGCGTATCGCCATCGCTCTCATCGTAGCCAAGATCTTCGGGAAAGATTTCCGCCCGCAAATCCCACTTTCCAAAATGTGCTGTTTTGTACGCCGGATTTGCAGATTTCAACATTCTCGGAATGGTAAGCAGGTTCTCATTTTTATATGGATCATAAGAATCCTTAAATGTCTCATCGCCCAATCTTGCAGGAGTCCGACCAAATTGTATCGCTCTGCGGGTGGGCGAGCAGATGGCGGCAGGTGCATAAGCCCTCGAAAACCGAATGCCTTCACTGGCCAATCTGTCTATATTCGGGGTCTCAAAGTAATCACTTTTGGAATCCGGATTGCCAGCATCCATACCGACGGAGGTGTGACTCCAGCCCTGATCATCGGTAAGGATAAAAATGAAATTAGGGCTTATCGCCGGTTCTTCATTTTGGTTGCATCCGGTGTTGATAGCAAGAGCAAAAAGTAAAGGCAAACAATTTCCAAGGCTGAATAGTCTCATATGCTTAAGGATTGATCTTTTGATAAAACTTCAGTCTGCTCCGCATGTCATAGGGCATTTCATCCACAGCCTCCAGAAATACAGGCTCGCCCTGCTGCACTAACCCCAGTTTGGAGCTTCCGGTGCGCTCTCCGGTAAATGTTTTATTTCCAGGTTGAATGGATGTGTGATGGGAGGCAAAGACAGTTCCTGTATGCTTGTTTTGAATGAATACCCCAGGTGGTAGTTTCTCGTCCAAATGAGCCCGGATTTCCCAGTCACCAAGCTTAATTTCTACAGCGCCATCATTCATGCCGTAAGAAAGTAAATCCGTATCATTGGCATCAACAGCTACCCTGATGATGGATAAATAGCGCAATTCAGCAGCTTCTGTAGTATTGGATGCCTTCAGATGCCATTGATCGTCATCATAGGATTTGAGGTTTCCATCTGCTGTCCTACTTCCCCGCCAGTTGACAGCAGGCACATCAAAAGTATCGCTTAGCGCTATGGATAATGACTGAGATGACCATAGCCGACCTGCACCCTGAACCTCGTCCAGAGAAACAGAAAAAGTCTGACTGTCTGCATCAATGACCATTTTTTCCAGGCTATGGATCAACCACGACCAGGTTACATCTTTATTGGCTTCCAATTCATCATAAATTATTATGATATCCGGCTTGAGCAGTATGATGTGCCTGAAATTCTTTGTTACACCATAGTCTTCGTTGGTCTCCTCACTTTGATAGGCATTGGAGGCATCCCCTTTAACGTAGGCCATTCCTCCACCCTCCAGATACCTGGCAATCCAGCCAAAAGCTTCGGTGCTGTAGGGCTGTCCCTGGCCATCAACCAAAATACCGTTCTGGCTTTTGGTATGCTGATACCAACCTGTACGGTGCGGGTCTTTCATGGTCACTTTATACCCTGTCCGGTAAAACAGCTTTTCACCTCCATACAAAATGTTAAATACATTCTGATCAGAAAGCATGTGGCCATAAGAACCAAATGGACTGGACCGCATGGCAATCATCAGGTTTTCGGGAGTATTGGCCGGTTGTGTATGCAAAGCTGCCACGCCCGCATCTTTAAAAACCCGTCCCATGGT
>CAYZWN010000195.1:0-8511 GCA_964482185.1 uncultured Roseivirgaceae bacterium | reverse complement strand
TATATGAAGAAATATTCGAAAGCCTTGATAATTGCAATCCGGATTCTTTATCATGTACCTGGGCCAAAATATCCTATCCGGTATTTGCAGATACTTCGAAGGTTGGTTTGAATAACCTGATTCTGGATTATGTACATGCTTCTCTGTCTGCTTATGTACAAACAGGTGATGATGGAACCAAGGATGTCAGGCTTGCTGTAACAGAATTTCTCGATGATTACAGAAAGTTTAAAAATGAATTTAATGACTATAATTTCGGATGGTACATCCAGGTGCAGGCGGAAATTCTGTACAATCAGAAAGGGCTTTTTTCTCTGAAGGTAGATTCGGAAACATTCACCGGAGGAGCACATCCTAACACGACAAGCAGCCTGTTGATAGCTGATGCCAATTCAGCCAGCATTCTCACGGCAAGGGATATTATTTCTGATACGACTGCGTTTAAGAAAAGTCTTGAGGCCGCCTTCAGAGAATTAAAAGGACTAATGCCCGAAACAACCTTTGCAGATGCGGGATACTATATCAACGATGGCGATTTTATTCTGAATGATAATATCGGCATGACCAGCGACAAAATAATTGTTCACTACAATCCATACGAAATCGCACCCTATTCGCTTGGTCCGACGACCATAGAATTAGATAGGGAGAAAATTAAGGATTTGCTGGCATCAAAAAATCAACTTTAGTTCGTCGCGACTTGTCATGCTTAAAAAAAGGGCGTCGGGCGCCACGCACCGCGAACCGGCGCTGGTGCATAAGCATTATAAACCAATAACCGCTTACAAATTACCGGCAAGCCAACAGCAAAAAAAATCCTTTGATCTACTGAGCCGAAGAAACAACATCAAACATTTCTCCAAGCAGATAATTGATAAACGGATTGTAGGACGGCCCGAGCCAGTTCATCATCCTGGATTCGTAGGCATCCAGATGATAGTACTTGCACGGAATGATGTAGCCTGTATATGCGCCGTTGAAACTCGTTACCATGGCCCGTAAGCCCTTTGTGTGCATGGCATTTTTGTAAACAATTGCCGTTTCGCCACTGAAATCACTCGGAGTAGTAGCACAAATGATATCGTTGATCTGAAAAGTTTGCAAATACACATCGCCTACTTCAGGAAACAGTTTATTTGCCAGAGCAGAATTCAGACGAAGCCCGTCCGTGACCCTGAACTGAAATTCAGGATAGTTGATTTTAAGCGTAAGCGCGGTTGCGGTGGCACTGTCCTCCATAAGGATGCCCGCATGATATTTCAGGACACTATCGGCCAGCGCTTCGCCGATGTACCTGGATTTTTCAAATTTCTCACCCTGACTCTGATAGCTATGGCTGCCTACACTACCGGCAAAAAATACCGCCATATCAAACCCGTTTGCTTCCAGCCGGCGCTGCCAGTAACCCGGATAGTCGGCGCTGCACTCCATGTTCCAGTCGCCCAGGGTGGTAGCATGGGCGTCAAACGACCCGATAACTGCCTTTTTCCCATTGAGTTGCTCAGCCCTGATGATCAGAAAGTCATCATTCACCAGCCCGTTTTTTCCTACCAGGCGGTTTTTGACAAAATCCCGTGCATGGAAGTTGCCATTCCCAATCAGCCCGGGTTGTAAATCATTAACGGCCACCATCACTGCCTCAGCAACCTGGCGCGATAGCCATTCAACTACCTTCGGATTGTACTTTCCGCCAAAAAGCTCCCCAATTGTACCCGCAGACCAGGCGCCCACACTGGAATGTGTATGGGTCGCAGAGTAAAATATACTATGGCGTGTCAACCCTGTCGATTGGAAAATATGCGCATCTGCCATGGCGCTGACATCGGGAGGGACAATGAGCATGTCGGAGCCCACCAAAACCATGGTCCGGTCTTGCACCTTTACTGCGATGGCTTTAACGAACAGGCTGTCGTGAATACCTGTGGCGGGCGCGCCTTTCCTGCCGCCATAGCCTGCCAAAGGCATCGAAACAAACCGCCCCGACTGCGGATCATCGGATTCTGCAAACAGGGATGGGGTGATGCTTGCTTTCCCAAACCCAACCTGCACCGGACCTCTGATCGCCGTTAATGAACCGGAGAGGCTGTCGAGCCGGCCTTTGGTATTTTTATAATAATCTGTCTCAAAATAGGGCGTATGATCAACCGGTCTGATTGCCCAGAATAAAAAAATAATGACCACCAGCACGATGGCAAAAAGCACTTTCAGGAATTTTTTAAACATGATCGATTCGAACATTATCCGGCAGGCGCTTACGCTAACCGGGGTTAAACAAATATCTTGAGCGGGTTAATTTAGCATAAAATACTACCTGTTACATTCATAGACGGGCTATTTTTTAACACCCAAATTCCAGGGATCGCTAATAGAGCTAAAAGGAAATAGTTGCAGAGGAGGGGAGCAGAAAACGATTTTATCAATTACATTTTTTAAATTGGTTTATAATAAAGCCTTTCATACATTTAGAATGTACACCCACTTAAAGCGCCTAAAATGACTACAGGAAACTACCCAATCAAAGCAGGACTTTTTGGCATTGGTCTCGATACTTATTGGAGCCAATTTGAAGGTTTGAAGCCAAGACTGGCAGGATACCAGGCAGGCATCGCAGATCGGATGCACGATCTGAATGTGGAGCTCACCGACGCTAAAATTGAAAAGCTGGGTATGATCCTGAAAATGGACGTGAAAAGAGTTTGCTGAGCTGATTTGAAATGATGTATTGCAATAGACTTTTATATTGAAACTTTTTGTACTTCCGCTGCAGCGGAAAAAATCCAAAAAAAATGAATATGGATAAAATGATTAAAACCCCATTCCTGGTATTATGCTGTGCTGTATTGATGGTTTTATATGCATGTGAAAATAAGCAAAATCCAAAGGCTATATTCGAAGTAAGCGAAATCGATCACCGGCTCGATTTGATCGTAAATCGGATTGCAAAAGGCGAATTGCCGGCGATCACCAAAGACCTGTTGCTTGCCGGGCTTACCCTCGATCCTCAATATACACGCCGCTTTACCAATTACAGTGGCGACCAGGAAGGACGATACCTTAGCGCCATGTCGCTGATCGATCCGGAAAGGCACTCCATTGATATTCACGATCTGGTAGATGCATTCATTGCCGAACAGAAAGCAGATGGGAGGTTTGGCAACGAAAAGCTCGTTTTTGAAGCATCCCAAATCGAAGGAGATCACATGGCCTTGCTCTGGGGCAATGGCCGGCTGCTCACCGGGCTGATGGATTACTATGCTGCATTTCCGGATGCAGAGCCGGTGCTTGTTTCGGCCGAAAAGTTAGCCGCATTTCTCATGGGCGTAACCACTGCCGCCACACAGCCGAATGTAATTGAACGCTTCCAAACCATGGGAGCGCTGGGATTTATTTGTTTTACCCAGATCACCGAAGGCATGGTAAAGCTCTTCGAAGCAACCGGAAAGGATATCTACAGGGATGCCGCCACGCAGACGTACCCTTTGCTGCCTGATTTTGGCAGCCAGCACAGCCATGGGTTTCTGAACACTTTGCGCGGCGTGGTGATGCTGTACGAAGCCACGAAAAATCCAGTGCACCTCCATTACGCCGAAACCGTATTCGACCGCCTGGTTCAAAGCAATAATTATCTGGTTACCGGTGGTATCCCGGAGTTTTTCAGTTTTCACGAGGCCGCCGAGGGCATCCGTGACGAAGGGTGCAGCGAGGCAGATTTTTTCATCTTGTGTCTTCAACTCTGGTACGCTACGGACAAGATGAAATACCTCGATCAGGCAGAATACAGTTTTATGAATCACATGCTTTACAACCAGTTTGCTTCCGGTGACTTCGGGCATCATGTTATCAAACCGGGATTTGGGTTTGTCACTGCTCCAACGCCCGGAAAGTCCTGGTGGTGCTGCAATTATCACGGCGTGCACGCCCTCCACGATGCACAGCAGGCAGTAATGACCGGCGATGCTGATGAGGTCAGGATCAATTTATTTTACCCGGCCTCCATGGAATATGATGGTTTTTCAGTTGAAATGGTAAAGGTAAAGGATGATGTGCCGCGCTACCTTATTGAAATGAGTGTATCCGGAAAAACGGATTTTCGCCTGCTCATCAGAAAGCCATACTGGATAAACGACATGAACATCTCACTGAACGGCAAGCAAATCAACCCTCCTGAGGAGGGCGGCTATTTTGTGATAGATCATGCATGGAAAAATGCCGACAAAATTGAATTCAGATTGATGCCGGCTTTGCGCTTACTTGATAATAATCTTGATGAAATTCCCCTTACCTCGATAGACGGTGAGCCGGTTCACGCTGCGATGGTGTACGGCCCCTGGCTGATGTCTGTGGATGAGGTATCTCAGGATTTGTTTATGACCGAGCTGAGCCTGGGAAATATCATTTATATTCCGGATGATATCCGGCCAAAGGTTGTTGATGGAGACTTGGTACCTACCGAGACTTTCAATCCTGAATCTTACCTGAGCTTTGAATTTCTGAAAGAAGGCACCTCCCAAACCGGGCAGGTGATTTTGCGACCACTTTCGGAAGTGACGTTTCAGGCGCCGTCCAACGTGCGGTTCTGGTTGAATTTCGCCAGAAAGCCATAAAGGTTAATCCGTCCGGGGTTTGTGGCCAAATACCTCTTCCGGCCTGTGCGGGCACATGCCGGGGAGTGGGGGATGAGGATTGTTTATCAAAAACCCAATCGTTCCAATCGCTCGCGTCCTCGCGAGTGATGAATATGATGGTGGAGTGAAAACTAATTATTGGCCTGGCATTCGCTTTTCCTTGGTTTGTGGTACGCAGACCACTCCTCCCGCAAGTTTAGCGCAGCGTAACTTGTGGTGCTTACTGTTCAAGCTTTCAGCTTGAGTCACCAATATCCAACATTTTCTTCACGGCCTTACCTGCCGAATAATCAATGACTGTCAAATACTGATAATTTTCAGGCAGGAAACAATCTTTGCTTCAATAGGGATATGCAAGTTGAAAACTTGCGTCATTATTACCACAAGTTACGCTCAACTGCCTGTGGCAGTATCGCTAAACTTGCGGGAGAAGGGGTACTTTCCAGTGAGTATCGATATGCGCATCGCGATTTCCACTCTCCGGCATAAGCATAGCCGATCACTGCACTATTTTTTTCATACACTATCCAGGGCTGGTCTTTGCCAAGTACTTGCGCTATCCGATTTCGCATGTCCTCTGCTGTGATTTCCTCCTCTTCAAAGGTCACGACGGTATGATTGATATAATAATTATAAATATCAGCGATGGCGGAGGCGTCGGCTTTAGTGACAGGTCGTATGGCATTCATTGGTAAAAGTATTAGGCTGAAAAATTAATGGTTTTTCATGAAGCCATGAAGTAGAACCACTTATAAATCATTTCAGAATACGAATTATTGTTTTCACTAAAACCTGGAAGTAAGCCGAAGCTCTACTCCTGAAAAATCCAGGACCTCAAAGCACACGCCTGAGTTGCAGGCAGGGCCGCCGCGTCGCTCTCCACCAAACAAAAGAAGGGTGTTTTTATCATTCAATTTATATTTCACGTTGCCGCCCGGCCATACTTTTTGCTTTTCCTCGGTGAGAAATGGATCATTGCTCACTTCTCCCAATATCGAAAAACTGACTTTGGAACTGTAATTAAAACCCACCAGCCCGAGGACATTGTAGACCTGAACGCCATCTCTGTCAAATGTCTGCATTTCGACTTCAGACTTCAGTCCGGTGACTTTTCCAGTCCGCCAATCGCCATAGGCGCCAATGGTGATTCTCTGCATTTCACCTTTGAATGGATCCTGTGCAAAATTGCCAAAAACACGGAAGTGATGTTTTTCTTTTATCAACATGTCATACTCAGCGAAATACTCCTGGAACACAAAGCGTGTTCCTATGTCGTTTATGGCCAATGAATTATTCATAGTAAGTGTAGACTTGTTGGGAAACTGAACATACACTTCGACCTGATACCCGTGCTCATTTATAGGCTGAAGAACGTGGGTACTTCGGTTAAGGAGTCGATACGTATGTTCCCTTATCAATGCCGGTGGTTCATTGAACCCGGCGCCAAGGGCGAAATTTGAGTAATATTTGTATTCGCCGCTTATACCAACACTTTCAAAGGAAATATCCGTGTTGAAGTAAAAGGCATATGATGCATCACTGGAGAAATCAGCTATGCTGTAATCGCTGACATTTTTGGAAAACTCCGTGAAATAGGAAAGTTTGTTACCAACATTTCCCGAAGTCGTTAGCATGGAAAATACACTATTAGCCGACTCGTTAACAAGATGCATCGCCGCAAGCCCGACTGTCCGGCTACCAATCTGGTAATCTGTATACAAGGCACCGATTCGGTCAGGCCTGCGGTTTTCCAAGCCCTGTCCAGGAGGAAAGACATTGTTTAGCGGGCTACCATAAAGCGCCTTGGCCGAGAACTTTTTGAGGCGGTAGCGCACATTTGCTCCTACAATGTCTCTGTGAAAATAGTTGCGCGACCGGTAGGTCACATCCTCCAGAATTGCCCCCTGAATCTGGTAACTGCGGAGTAAAGTTCCGCGTCCAAGTGTCTCATAAAAACTTCCGAGGTTTATTTCCAGCCCTTTTATTTGGTATTGAGCTCGAACTTGCTGCACCTTGAAATAACTGCGGCCTTCATATGGAGAATAGAACTGTTCTAATGTTACCCCTCCCTTGAATTGTTTCCACCGGTAATCAGCTACGGTTCTGTTGTACAGTGTGGGAAAGAAGCTGACAGTATCGGTAGGAATTTTGCCATACTGCATTTCCAGAAGATTATTTCCGGAGAATTGGGCGTAGCCCGAAAAAACCAATAGCTGAAAGATGGCAATGAAGAGTAAGCGGCTTGTTTGATTATCGGCCCAGAAGCTTTTCAATTTCTTTCCTTATTTCGATTTCATCACCAGTTTCGAACCCTTCATGGGTGTAGAGTATTTTTCCGGAAGGATCAACAGCCAGCAGCGTTGGAAAATTGGCGAGATTCAAATTATTGACGATGTCGGAGTTGACATCAAGAAGCACAGGATACTTTATCTGCAACGTACCCACCATCGGGGCTACCTTTGCTGTGCTGCGCGGACCATCGCAGCTGATGCCGATGACTTCTACACCCGCCGAACGGTATTCGTCATAAATTTTGTTCAATTCCGGAATCGCCTTGAGGCAGGGCTTGCACCAGGTTGCCCAGAAATCCACCAGGGTGATTTTTGCACCCTTCAGGTCATCGTAGGATTTGATGTTGTTCTCGGTGTCTTTCAGCTCAAACTGGGGAAGTTTTTGAGCAATGGTTGTTCCTACAGCCAATGTCAATAGAATTATAACAGGTACTAACTTCATAGCGGCCATGATTAAAGAAGCTCCTCTACTTTAGCGACTGCCTTGTTGATATCGTTGGAAGCGATTTGCGTTCCTTTAAATGCTACAATGCCAGCTTTATTAATCACAACTAACCTGTCATAGGTGGTGTTATAGCTGCCCGCTACCGCTGATGCTTTAAGGAGCAACGGGAAAGTTACTTTAGTTGTGTTTTTGAATGACTCAACTGCTGAGTTATTGCCGTCCCATTGATCCAGACCCAATATGACATAATCTGAGTTGGATGAAAATGCTGTATTGAGTTTGCTCTCTATAGTCGGTGCTGTCGCCTTACAGGATGGGCAGCTATTTCCAAAGAAAAACAAAACAACTACCTTGTCCTTATAATCCGAAAGCTTTACAGTGGTGCCATCCAGCGAAGTCAAAGAAAATTCCGGAGCCGGGGAATTTGTAGAGCCGGGAGTACCATCAACATCAGGGGTCATCTCTTCATCTGAGGAGCATGAACTGATAGTGAAAATGGACAGAAGGGCAATACCAAGCCCGGCCAACTGAAGAGCAAAATGACGTAGTTTCATGTTTTTTGGTTTAGTTAAACATTGATCACATATAGATTTCATGGTAAAGTAATTGTATAGAAATGCACTTGTTTACTAAAAACTCTGAAACCTAGCGCATTGGTCTTACGGAAGACAAACCCGTTATCTCCGGGTTTAATGACCGGCATGAAGAGCTGGAATACATCCGCACAAAGATTTTAAACTTCGAACAAACCGGCTACCGATCACTGGGAATTATCTGTAAAACCCAGGGTGAGGCGGAGCAACTTCACAGTCAGCTCAATCTGAATGGCACCGTGCAACTGATGGATGCAAAAAGTGTGGCCTTTGGAAGCGGCATCGTCATTACGACCGCGCATCTGGCAAAAGGATTGGAATTTGACAGTGTGTTGGTGCCCTTCTGCACTGACAAAAACTATCAGAGCGAGCCCGACAGGCAGATGCTATACGTGGCGTGTACCCGTGCCATGCATACGCTGGACGTGACGTATTGTAAAAAAAGTACGTCGTTCATTTCTGCCTGATTGGCAGGTGAGTTCCCTTGAAGATATATAAGCATCAATCGCTCGCGTCCTCGCGAGTGATGAATATGATGGTGGAGTGAAAACTAATTA
>CAYZWN010000194.1:0-8544 GCA_964482185.1 uncultured Roseivirgaceae bacterium | reverse complement strand
TCCAACAAAGGAGAGCATTGCTCCATCCCCGTTCCTTCTAAAATCAGGCGAGCGGACAAACTCTATAAAATCGTTGATGCCAGGGAGGTAGTTGCGCAATAAGAGGCTAAAACCCTAAGTTTTCCTCTTTTCAATGTGTCATATGTCTGGCTTAATGACACTTAAAACCTAACTATCTAAAAAAATCACTGAAAAACCCTTATATAAACTTAACCTGATTAAAAGTTTACAGCACTCCAAAACAAGCCTTGCTTTGGAATACAATTAAAATTAAGGATAAAACTATTCATTATACAATGAAGTGTCAGTAAATTCGCCGTTTCATTTTCACCGGGTGTTCAATTAATAATGGCGATCGCCCTTTAAGTAATTTTATTTTTAATGATCATCGAGACAGCAGACAGGCTTAAAACGACTAAAGAATACTACTTTTCAGTTAAGCTACAGGAGGTGCGCCAACTTATGGCCGAGGGCCGTGACATCATCAATATCGCGATTGGCAATCCGGATATGGCCCCTTCCCAAGCAACCATTGATGCGCTGGCGAAGTATGCCGCCAACCCGGGAAATCACGGATATCAGCCTTATCGCGGCATTCCTGAGTTGCGCACTGCGATATCCAAATGGCTCGGGGAAACATATAGCGTCAGCTTAAATCCTGAAACCGAAATCCTGCCTCTGATCGGGTCAAAAGAAGGCATTACACACATTTCGCTTGCCTTTCTGAACCCGGGCGATGAAGTGCTCGTACCTGAACTCGGCTACCCGGCCTATGCAGCTGTGACAGAAATGATTGGCGGAAAAGCCATAAAATACCCAATGGTTGAAACAGAGGGCTGGAGACCTGATTTGGAAAAGTTGCAACAAATGGATCTGAACCGTGTCAAAATCATGTGGATCAATTATCCTAATATGCCAACCGGCGCCCCGGCTCATCGAGATGTTTTTGAGGCAATCATCAAATTTGCCAAAAGGCATAAAATACTTGTGGCGCATGACAATCCTTACAGTCTGGTGCTGAATGAAACACCGCCATTGAGCCTGCTTAGCATCCCCGGTTCTGCTGAGGTATCTGTAGAGCTCAATTCAATGAGTAAATCACACAACATGGCCGGATGGCGGATTGGATGGGTTGCGGGAGACAGGCAGTACATCGATGCCATATTGCAAATAAAAAGCAATGTGGATTCAGGCATGTTTAAACCCATGCAACTTGCCGCCGTGGAGGCATTTAAAAATTCTTCAGTCTGGCACACTGAAAGAAATGATGTTTATAAAGAAAGAAGGGAGTTGGTCTATCGTATCCTTGATAAGCTTTCCTGCAGATACGATCGCAATCAAACAGGTTTATTTATCTGGGCGAAAGTGCCTGAAGCAGCAGAATCATCTTTAAAACTTGCAGACCACCTTTTGTATAAAAAAGATATTTTTGTCACTCCGGGCTTTGTCTTTGGCGAAAAAGGATCGCAGTATATTCGTATTTCACTTTGTGTGAAAAAGGAAATCCTCGAAAAAGTGCTGGGAAGACTGGAGTTTTTTAATATTTCTGAACTATGAAAATTTCAATAATAGGTGTCGGGCTTTTAGGCGGATCATTTGCCCTGGGCTTAAGATCGGTTGAGGCAGGACATCACTTCATCGGTGTGGATATTAATGAAGACAATGCATTCATCGCACGAAAGCTGGGTATTGTTGATGAAATCTTGGATTTTGAATCGGCCATCAGGCTATCCGACCTTGTGGTTTTGTCAACCCCGGTTGATGTGATCAGTGCCATGCTGCCCGGAGCGCTCGATTTGCTCCCAAAGGATTCCATGCTCATCGATTTTGGCTCCACAAAAAATAATTTCAGCGAAATCGTTCGTGATCATTCAAAGCGCAGTCAGTATATTTCCTGCCACCCTATGGCCGGCACCGAAAACTCCGGCCCTGAATCAGCGTTTGCCAGCCTCTTGAAAAACAAGCAGATGATCATTTGTGATCAGGAGAAAAGCCGCCCGGATATGTTGCGCATCATTACCAGTATATTTAAAAAGCTGAATATGCACATCAGCTATATGGAGAGCGAAGAACACGACCGGCACATCGCTTATGTATCCCATCTAAGCCATATCAGTTCGTTTGCACTCGGCCTGACCGTTCTCGCGAAAGAAAAGGACGAGCAAAATATTTTTACGATGGCGGGCTCAGGATTCTCATCAACTGTACGACTGGCTAAAAGTTCGCCAGCCATGTGGGCACCGATTTTCAAGCAAAATGCCGCCAATATTTCCGTGGCACTTGATGCGTACATTCATCAGCTAAAGCAATTCAAGGAAATCATTGACGCTAAAGACGATGCGGTGGCTTACGACCTGATGGAAAAAGCCAACGATATCCGAAGGATTTTACTTGGCCTGGAAAAATCTTAACCCGGATTAATCATCACTAAAAGTTGGTTTACTATGTTGCGTGGATGATTGTAAATGAATCTATCATTCGCAAGGTTAAGCATGATTCACTAAATTTTCACGTTACGGCAATCCGACTTTGCGGCATAGACATTCAGAATCAACATCCATCCTACAATCCGGAGGAGACTGATTTCAATCCGCGATCCTGAATGAGCGTATCGCGCACCTTAAATGTCCGGCAGGCATTCAATGGATCTAAAACAGTGCCTGATTGAATCCGGGCTTCTGCCAAAAATGGACGCAAATCTGTCCTGAATGCGTTTTGCAAGACCTCCTGTGCCATCACCACATCATTTACTTTGGTATTCCCGGAGCTTTTTTCTGTCGATCATCAGCGCCTTCTTTGCGCTCATTGCGGTTTTATTTTTTTACCGCAAGGGCCGCAAAGGTAAACACAAAGCACCCAAGGCTTTAATCAATTGAATTATAGGCAGTTAATTATCGATATTTATCTGCGAAGCTTGAGTCTATTATTAATTAATACCTGTAATAATCCGGCTTGAACGGCCCTTCCACCTCCACGCCGATATAAGCAGCCTGGTCGGGAGAGAGGGTATCCAACTGCACGCCGATTTTTTCAAGATGCAACCTTGCCACTTTTTCATCCAGATGCTTGGGCAGGGTATATACTGCATTTTCGTATTTATCAGCATTCATCCAAAGTTCGATCTGCGCCAATGTTTGGTTTGTGAATGAATTGGACATGACAAATGAAGGATGTCCGGTTGCACAACCCAGGTTTACAAGTCTGCCCTCAGCCAGCACAATAATATCCTTGCCTTCGATATTGAAAAGATCAACCTGGGGTTTGATCTGAACTTTGGTGTGTCCGTAATTTTTATCGAGCCACGCCATATCGATCTCATTGTCAAAGTGGCCGATATTGCATACTACCGCTTTGTCTTTCATCAACCTGAAGTGTTGCTCTGCGATGATGTTTTTGTTACCTGTAGCGGTAACCACGATATTCGCTTCAGGCACGGCATCAACCATTCTTTTTACTTCGAAACCATCCATCGCAGCCTGTAATGCACAGATTGGATCGATCTCGGTTACAATCACACGAACACCCGATCCGGAAAGCGATTGGGCAGAGCCTTTGCCAACATCACCGTAACCGGCCACCACAGCCACCTTGCCGGCGAGCATCAAATCGGTTGCTCTTCTGATGGCGTCCACCAGGGACTCCCTGCAACCATATTTGTTATCAAATTTAGATTTTGTAACCGAATCATTCACGTTTATGGCCGGCATGGGTAGGGTGCCCTTTTTCATGCGCTCATAGAGCCTGTGCACACCGGTGGTCGTCTCCTCCGACAAGCCTTTAATGCCTGGAACCAACTCAGGATGGTGATCGAGCACCAAGTTGGTGAGGTCGCCGCCATCATCAAGGATCATGTTCAGCGGTTTGCCACCTTCAAAAGCAAACAGTGTCTGTTCGATGCACCAGTCAAACTCTTCAGCACTCATGCCCTTCCAGGCATAGACCGGAATGCCGGCTTTGGCAATGGCCGCTGCTGCGTGATCCTGTGTGGAGAAAATATTGCATGACGACCATGATACCTCCGCCCCGAGTTCCGTCAGGGTTTCGATAAGCACTGCCGTCTGAATGGTCATATGCAGGCAACCTGCTATTCTCGCCCCTTTGAGCGGTTTGGACGCGCCGTATTCTTCACGAAGCGCCATCAGGCCCGGCATCTCTGCCTCAGCCAGTTCAATTTCTTTCCTGCCCCAATCTGCAAGGGCAATATCCTTTACTTTGAATTTTAATTCTGACATGTATGTTGATTTTTTTAAAAATGAGCACAAATGTAAATAATTATGTTTTCAATAAAAAAAGTATAATTTTTTGAGTCGGTCAGATCATGATCCATTGATTATAAGCTACTAAAATAAATTTCTCTGTTTGCATATTATGATTACAGTTGGTAGATTCCGTCGCATATAATCGACACAGATGGAACTACCCCTGCTTAAGGATATTGTAATCATTTTTGCCCTTTCTACGCTGGTCAATTTGATTTTTACCAGGATTAAGGTCCCCACGGTAGTAGGGTATCTGATGACCGGAATCGTTGCAGGGCCACATTTACTATCAATAGTCCATTCGGAGCACGAGATCGAAATTCTTGCCGAGATCGGTGTTGTTCTGCTGCTCTTTACCATTGGCATGGAATTTTCGCTGAAGCACCTGCTGAAAATCAGGCGAATTGTGTTTCTTGGCGGCCTCGTGCAGGTATCATTGACTGCATTCATTTTTTACATTGCATCCGGTTTTTATGGTTTATCCTGGCAATCCGGTCTCTTTATTGGTTTCCTTGCAGCCCTGAGTAGTTCGGCGCTTGTTCTGAAACTGCTTCAGGAGCGATCGGAGCTTACCTCAAACTACGGGCGCACGGTGCTGGGAATCCTCATTTTCCAGGATTTGCTATTGGTACCTTTGTTGCTGTTTGCCAACCTCCTCGGCGAAGGCGTTCACGATGTGACCGGTGAGATTTTCCTGCTCATCATCAAAGCGATACTGATTATCGGCCTGGTATATGCAGGCAATAAGTGGCTGCTTCCAAAATTGCTCTACTACATTGCGCTCACCAAAAACCAGGAACTATTCCTTATGAGCATTTTTCTTATCTGCCTGGCCGTGGCATTGCTCACATCCAGTCTGGGTATGTCGCTGGCTTTCGGCGCCTTTCTTGCGGGCCTGATGATATCCGAGTCACCCTACAGCCACAACGCATTCTCAAATCTGATACCATTTAAGGACACCTTCACGAGTTTCTTTTTTGTCTCGATCGGTATGCTATTGGATATATCTTTTATCATCGAAAACCTCAATGTGGTCGCGGTAAGTGTTTTGCTGGTCGTGGTTGTTAAAACAATAATCGCTAGTGCCACCGGCTTTGTTCTGGGGCATACATTCCGGGGTACTGTGCTGGTAGGTCTGGCTTTGTGCCAGGTAGGTGAGTTTTCGTTTATACTTGCGAAAATTGGCCTTAAAAATGCCATTATACCCGATTTCTTTTACCAGTTATTTCTAGCTGTGGCCGTCATCACCATGGCATTTACACCGTTTCTGATGAAAGCCTCATTACCCTTTGCCAATTTGCTACTCAGGCTTCCTTTACCCAAATTTATTGTGGATGGTATTTTCCCCTTACGGGAAATTGAAATCCCTGATCTTCAAAACCACCTGGTGATCATCGGCAAAGACGCGAGTGCGCTGAAGCTATCTATTATGGCCAGATACAACAATATCAATCATGTCTCCATAATTTTTGATCCACTGATCGCAAAAGAAAAAATTCAGAACAATGATATCGTGGTTTATGGCGATGCCGTAAATACACCGATATTGAAAAAAGCCCATGCTGATACAGCAGATGTAGTGATTGTATGCGTAGGAAGCATCATTCCTGCCATGGCCATCATCGAAAAAGTACGGCTTATCAATCCGAAGGCTTACATCATTGCCAGAACAAAAAATATTCAGAATATGCAGTCGCTATACGAGATTGGTTCTGACCAGGTCGTACCCGAAAAGCTTGAAATCGCCATTGATCTGTTTAACAGGTTGCTACACAAAAGACTGTACCCCGAAAAGGAAATCAACAGGGTACTGGCCAGAATGCGAAATCAAAACCTGGGTGCATTTGTGGAGAAAGATGTGGTAAACACGCCAACCATTTTTGATGAAATGCCAAATATGAATATCTCTGCAATAGAGGTGGAGCCTAAATCGAAAGCGGAAGGCAAATCTTTGATGGATATTCAATTGCGTACAAAAACAGGCGTTACTGTACTGGCAATAAAAAGAGGTGAGGAGATCATTGAATTGCCAGTTCCTGGCTCTATCTTTCACAGTCATGACATCGTGTATGTGCTCGGCAACCCTGAGCAGGTAAATCTTGCCTATGAGTTGTTTGCTAAAGAAATATGACATCGATCGTAGAGTTTTGTCAACTGTAATCCTTCAGTATTCCAAACATTGCGAATGCAGGCAGGTAAAATAATTTTAGAGTTTCTAAAGGCACAGCAGTGAACGCTAACCTGGTGTCCTTGCTCCTTACCGACATAATTATCTGTCGCTTAATTATTGACACGACACTACTGATTATGCGATGGTTCCCAAATCAGCCTTAGGAAAGTGCTAAACCTCTGATTTTCCCTGGCAATGGGTATGCCGGTCACGATTCCAATGAGCAAATTATCGGCGATACCGACGCGCATCTGTGGTCTTAAGGTCATATCAAAATCTCCATCTGTAAAATATTTGTTCATTTCCAGACCAATGAAGTTTCGGGTGCCGGGGATCATGTAGTGCACATTTGAGTGTAATTCATATGTTGTGTGGGTTTCTTTGGTTGATAGATTTCTTTCAACTCGTGGCCCGGTATAAATCAGTGTATGAAAGTTATTGCCCCATCGCTTGGCGATAATATAAAATGGGTTGAAGATATTTCCTTTGAACAATGGATTCCCAAAATTCTCCAGGTCACTGAATTCAAACTCATGAATGTAACCCAGGGCCATGGAAGTCGCGATTTTGGGATTAACAAAAAAAGACCACTGGGTAGCGAGTTTCAGGCTTTCGATCCGGTCTGAAGGAATCGAGTCTCTTGAATACCCATTTTGAGGTGCATAAATTGTTACCGGAACTTCAATTTCAAAACCCAGCCTGTTTACCGGTGCAAACTCATACTCGACAAGTGCTTCATAGCTGTCAAATTTTAGATTATCAGTCAAGCCAAAGCCCAAATTCCACTCACTTTCACCTTTTCTTGCACCTAAATCACGGATTAAATCTATGTAAAGCGGCTCGGCATGCAATACCTTTGACGGATATTCATCATCCTCCACTTCGCTGATAAACAAGCTGTCCAACTGATAATTGGACAAAGAGTCGGCCTGGCCAAACAGTGAAAAACTAATCATTTGTATCATTCCCACGAACAAAACTATTCTACTCATACTTCTATAGGTTCTACCGGCAAACGTAATTTATCTAGGATTATTTTAAGCAAACAAAGGCGCAAAAATATAAATTTGGGGACTACATAAAAATCCTAATCGCTCTTAAATACAATGCGCTCAATTTCTAAAAGCGAACTAATTGACTGGTTTAGCCTCTTTAACAACTTCAATCAGCTATAAAAAAAGGCCATGAAAAAATTACTTAATTGGAAGTTCTATTTTCAGGTAACTGATCACTGCATCATCACCCTGAAGCATATTTGCGGGTCTTGGGTTTTTATCGCTAAATACCCTCAGGTCTTCAGGGGGTAGAATTTTTACAAAATCCTCCTTAAAGCCTTCGTCATAAGGAATGTTCGAGGCTGATAATTTGAGATGCTGCGCAAAAAAATTGTAGGCCGCTGCCCTTTTTGAAAAACCATAATCATGTTTTTCCATTGGTAAATGCACATTTTCAACTTTGTGTTCTGCGTCATACAGAGCATATACACGCTGGACGTAGGGATATTCTATTCGGGGTGTATTGTGCGTCCAATCGCCTCCGTCAGAAATCATCAGCATGGGTCTTGGTGCGCACAAGGCCGCAATTTCTACATTGTTGGTTTGATGTTTAGCACTTTTGTGAATTGGCATTCCGCTTTCACATACACAACCGCCAAAAAAGTGCGCTGACACCTGCACTACAGGAACAGATACTTTGACGCGCTCATCAATAGCCGCCAGCACAAATGTCTGCGTGCCACCACCTGATCCGCCGGTCATACCAATTCTTTCCGGGTCCACATCGGGCCGCGACAAAAGGTAATCGAGCACCCGTTTGCTGTTCCAGGTTTGCAAAAGCAAGGCGATGGGCATCTTGTGTGTTATGTTATCACATTCTCCATATCCCACCATATCATAAGCAAAAACAATGGCGCCCATTCTGGCAAGCACCGCACTGCGCAATTGCACATAATGCGTAAACCGCTTGTCTTTCATATGCCCATGCGGACTGAGCACTGCGGCATACCGGTCTTTCTTCATGGTTGGTCGGTACAGGTTTCCCGTGACATAAAAACCCGGAAAACTCTCGATGGCAATATTTTGAACAATGTACCCATCCATGACACGCTCCTCCGTG
>CAYZWN010000193.1:0-8546 GCA_964482185.1 uncultured Roseivirgaceae bacterium | reverse complement strand
AACTGATGGGTCAATTATAACGGATGTGCTTAATAACAGTTCGAATGCACCGCAGGATATAACCTATGAATTTGAAGCGATTGGCAACGGCTGTACCAATCCGGTGACCATTTCGGTGGTGATCACAGTGAATCCGGTGCCACAAATGACGGTGGATAACCAGGATCCGGTGTTGTGTCCCGGCGAGCCCACAGCTATGGAGATAAGTAGCGCAACGGCGAATGCAGTGATTGAATTGAAGAGTATAATATTATCCCAGGGTGGGGCTATTACTGGTTTTACACCGGTAGCTACCACATGGAACACATTTCCAGCCTTGATTGCGGATCCGTTAGTCAATACCACAAACCAGATCCAGACGATAACCTATGAGTTTGAGGTGAGCGCCAGCGGATTTACAGGTTCCACGCTACAATCGGCGGTGGTGACAGTTAATCCGCAACCAGCCATGACGATAACAAACAACAATCCGGATATCAATAGTGGACAAACGACCAACATATTGATTAATACACCAACCCAGAATGGTCAGGTAAGATTGAAAGGTGTGACCAAGACAGACCCCGGATTGACAGGCAACACGATCGAAGGAGCCTTATTCCCTAATGGAACAACCTTGGAGGACGCACTGGTAAACAGTACGACAAGTCCACAGACTATTACGTATGATTTTGAGGTGATCGCGAACGGTTGTGTGAATCTCACGACTATTTTGACAAATGTAACAGTGAACCCGGTACCACAGATGACGGTGACAAATAATGAGCCGGAGTTTTGTTCGGGAGGCTTAAGCAATATAGTAGTAAATAGTGTGACAGCCAATGCTGTGATTGAGCTGATTAGTCTGGCCGTAACACCGGATGTGGGTGGCATAACAGGTAGCACTCCGGTTGGCAGTCAGTGGGGCTTTGGTTTCGAGCCATTACCGGCGACAATAACTGATAACCTGCAGAACATGACCAACCTGATCCAGACGGTAACATACACATTTAGGGTGAGCGCCAGTGGATTTGTTAGTTCAACAACCCAAACTGCCATTGTAAAAGTGAATCCGGCGCCAGTGATGACGATTGATAATCAGAGTCCCTCTCCGTTCTTAAGCGGGCAGACGACGGATATACGGATAGCTACGCCGACACAAAATGGCCAGGTGAGGCTGAGATCGGTGACCAAAGGGGCTAACATCACCGGCAATACGGCGGCGGGAGTGTTGCTAACTGATGGGTCAATTATAACGGATGTGCTTAATAACAGTTCGAATGCACCGCAGAATATCACGTATGAATTTGAAGCGATTGGCAATGGCTGTACCAATCCGGTGACCATATCAGTGGTGATCACAGTAAATCCGGCACCACAGATGACAGTGGATAACCAGGATCCGGTGTTGTGTCCCGGCGAGTCCACAGCTATTGAGATCAGCAGCGCAACGGCGAATGCAGTGATTGAATTAAAGAATATAACCCTATCGCAGGCCGGGTCGATTACTGGGTTTACGCCAATAGCTACCACATGGAACACATTTCCAGCCTTGATTGCGGATCCGTTAGTCAATACCACAAACCAGATCCAGACGATAACCTATGAGTTTGAGGTGAGCGCCAGTGGATTTACAGGTTCGGCGGTACAAACGGCAGTAGTGACAGTCAATCCGCAACCGGTTTTGACGCTAACAAACAACAACCCGCTAATCAACAGTGGAGCTTCCACAGACATTTTATTAAATATCCCAACTCAAAATGGTCTTGTCACGCTTGTCCAGGTAGATAAACCGGTTTCCATCACAGGTAATACGAGTGTGGGTGTTTCATTTACGGACGGCAATGTAATCAATGATATTCTGTCCAGTACATCTGATGCTCCGGAAACGATCAGGTATATTTTTGAGGCAAGCGCAAATGGTTGCGTCAATACCGTCGGTAGAGACACTGCAGAAGTGGTTATTACCCCATTGCCGATACTGAATGCCGCCAACAACAATCCGGATATTTGTTCTGACGAATCTACGGAAATCGTATTGAGCAGTCCGACGGTCGGTGCGGAGATTGAACTCGTTGCTGTAAATATCGCACCCACAGCCGGAGGTGTTACTGGTTTTACACCAGTTGGAACAGTGTTTACTGCCTTGCCGGTTACGATCACTGATCAATTGTTGAACAGTACGAATTTGACACAAAAGGTCGAATACGTTTTTGAAGTAAGGACAGGTGGATTTGTGAATCCATCCACCACATCTGTTTTTGTAGATGTAAAACCATTGCCGACCATTGATGCGCTTGCGCCTGAAATTTGCAGTGCTAACATTACAAACATTGATATTGGGAATCCGAATAGCGTCAGTTTCACCGTGTTTAATTGGGTGACCTTTAATACAGGGGTTGTTACCGGCGAAAGTGATGGTACCGGAAATAAAATAACCCAGCAATTGTTCAATAATACTTCCCAATTGGATTCGGTAGTATATAGGATTTTTGCCACTGCCCAATCATGTCAGGGCGACTCGATAGATATGGTTCAATATGTCTATCCAAGAAATATTGTTAATGCAGGAACGGATATTATCGTTTGTCAGGGAACGCCGGCCATTCAGATTGGCGATGCGAGTTTTGGTGGCGGGACCACCGCACTTTCATGGACTGTGTTAAATGGCGGAGGTTCATTGACAAATGAGACCACAATTTCTCCAACATATACACCAAGCCCGGCCGATGAAGTTGGAACCATTTCTTTGCAGCTTGCTGGAATCGGAGCGGGAGTATGCCCTGTCGTTTCTGATATTGTAAATATTGTAATCAATACACGACCGGTTGTGGATGCAGGGACTGATCAGGTGATTTGCGAAGGGGACAATGCATTGTTATCAGGAGCAACCATCGGTGGAAGCGCCAGTTCAGTTACATGGGTTGATTCGACAGGTTTAGGTACTTTTTCCCCAAATGCCAATACCCTGAATGCGATTTTCATTCCGGCACCGTCACAGGTTGGAACTGCGGTCAAACTTTATATTACAACCAATAATCCTTCCGGGCCATGTGATGCAGCTCGCGATTCGCTACAAGTGACCATTAATCAGGCACCGGTAGCAAATGCAGGCTTGAATAAGACAATTTGTGAGGGTGATGTAGTTGTGATGAGTGATGCAACATTAGGAGGCACTACAAGCAGCATCACGTGGAGTGGCGGTCTGGGCACCTGGGATAATATTAATTTGCTCAATGCAACATATACTCCGGCAGCATCCGAAACGGGAACAACCATTACGCTGACCATTACGAGCAATGACCCGGCCGGACCGTGTGGCGCCGTGATTGATCAGGTGCAAATTACCATTCAAAAAGCGCCCGAAGTTTTTGCAGGGGCAGATAAGGTGGTTTGTGAAGGAGGAACAATTTTATTCGGTGATGCCACATCAGGAGGAAGCACAACATCTGTGCTCTGGAGTGGAGGATTAGGAACATTCAGTCCCAATAATACTACGCTTAATGCCACTTATATCCCTACGGCGGCAGAAATCGGTACTAGCTTTACACTCACCATCACCACAAATGCCATCGGGCCTTGCGCCGCAGTAAGCGATCAGGTTGATGTTTCCATCAATCAGGCACCGGTCGTGAATGCAGGAACAGACAAGATAATATGCGAAGGTGACGTAATAGCAATGAGTGATGCATTAACAGGCGGCAGTACAAGCACAGTGACATGGAGTGGCGGTCTGGGCACCTGGGATAATGTCAACTTACTGAATGCAACCTATTCACCGGCAGTTTCTGAGATAGGAACAACAGTGATTCTTACCATTACATCAAATGATCCGGATGGTGCAGGGCCATGCAGTTTTGTGGCTGATCAGATGTTATTGACAATCAATAAGGCGCCTGAAGTGGATGCGGGAGTGGACAGGGTGATTTGTGAAACCTCAACGGTCAATCTGAATGGCTCTATATCCGGCTCGGCAACCAGCGCAAACTGGTCCACGGCTGGTGATGGCACATTCAGCTTTGTTGGCGATCTTAATGCCCGCTACACCCCGGGGACAAACGATAAAATTAATGGCGGAGTAATCCTGACCCTCACGACAAACGATCCGTCAGGCCCGTGCATTGCAGTTTCGGATGATGTGTTTATACAAATTGATGAAGCGCCAATTGTAGATGCCGGAATTTATGCCCCGATTTGTATTGGAGACACCATATTCCTCAGCGGAACAATCGGAGGATCGGCTACCTCTGCCATATGGTCAGGCGGTATCGGTACATTTCTGGATCCCAACCAATTAAACACAGCATACATACCCGAGCAGGTTGAACGCGGATCAGATGTACAGTTTACACTGACGACAGATGATCCGGCAGGCGTGTGTTTTGCCGCATCCGCGCAAACCGAAGTCACAATTTACAGGTTAACTCCAACCGGCTTCTCCGGGCTCAAGGCCTCCTACCAGATTGATGATCCGTCCTCACCGCTTACCGGTGTGCCATCAGGTGGTCTTTTTACCGGAGACGGAATCATCGGCAATGCATTCCTGCCGTCTTTAGCTGACACTGGCACACATGTGATCAGATACACTAAAATTGATGAGAATGGATGTACAAATTTTGAAGATCAAGCAACAGTTGTATTCCCGCTTCCGGAAGCAGAAATTGGCGATCCGGGTCCTTATTGTCTTGGTATAGATCCGCTTGCGAATCCATTGCCCAGAACCAACAATCCGGGCTTTACCGATGGCTGGTCAGGCAGTAATGTTTTCTCACAGGCAGGTCAGTTTTATTTTAATAATTCCGCAGCCGGAGTGGGCTTGCACGAAGTTACCTACACGCTTGTTGATGTACTCACAGGAGCTGTAGTAAATGAGCCGAGGTTTATCCAGGTAAATGATGTGCCGGTAATACAGTTTACCACCGCCAACAACTGTGTGGCAGATACAATACAGTTCCTGGATCAATCATTCCTTCCGGACGGAGATGTGTTTAACGATATGATTACCGCATGGAAATGGGAGATCGGCATCAACAAAGACTTTGAAAGTATTGAACAAAATCCACGTATTAAATTTGAAGAAAACAAGCCGGACAATTATGTTGTAAGGCTGGAAGCTACCACAAGATTTTCATGTGTCTCCTCAGGCAGTATTGAAATTCCTATAGGTGCTGTTCCGGTTCCTGGATTCTCACGCAGCAATCTTACGCTTGGTGAATTATCTGAGTTTACCGATGTAACTCCAATACCAACGGATGATCCCGAATTTCCAGCAGGATATGATGACCCGACTTCATCCATAAATTATATCTGGTGGGATTTTGAAGAAGCGCAACAGGAAGGTCCCTATGCATCGCTCAGTACAGCCTATCATGAGTTTAGCCAGGGCAATAGGGAATATCAGGTCACCATGACGATTGAGACCAATCTGGGCTGTATCAATTCAGTTACAAATTCCATTTCCATACTGGAATCTGTAGCATCATATCCCTATGCAGAAGATTTTGAAAACTTCAACCCTGATGCAGCGCGCGGTAACAATTCAAGCTGGAAACTCATGCAACCCACCGGAGCGATGATCACCGGAACCGACAAGGCCTGGGTTACAAGCAATTTGGAAAACAGGCACAATGATAACGAGCATTCTTATGTGCCCCTGCCGGCATTCGACCTGAGGTCGCTAACCAGGCCAATGATTTCAATTGATATCTGGTCCAATTCAGAAAGCACCAGGGATGGCGCAGTTTTACAGTATTCATTTGATGGTGGTGAGTGGTTTACAATGGTCGATCCCAACAACCAGAACCTCACAAATTACCCGCTGGGCCAGATCGGATTGGAATGGTACAACGAAAAAGGCCTTGTAAGCAGACCGGGAGATGTAACTCTGGATGGAACTGTCGGGACAAATCCCGGTAGCTTTGGCTGGACAGGCATTTACTCAGATTGGAGAACAGCCAGGTATCCTTTGGATGCAATAAGGAATGAACTAATACAAACCAATCAGGCATCGGTGCGATTCAGGGTCATATTTAGTAGTGATCAGCAGAATCCGGAAGGAACCACCTATGATGGATTTGCTTTTGATAATCTCTGGATTGGTGACAGAACACACAACGTATTGATGGAGCATTTTGATAATCTCTCCCAGGGCAACCAGATCAACAATATGAATACGATTGCTCAGAAATTTGCCATTGATATGATTGCGCTCCAATACCACACAAAATATCCGACGGAAGACATCATTTACCAGGATAATAAATTCCCTACGGAAACCCGGGGCTCCATCTACAATATCAATCAGTCACCACGATCGTTTATGGATGGCACCAAAGAATACGACTACGCGGGAGCAACGATTCAGGATTACCAGATTATCAACAGATCGCTGATCGATCCGCTATTTGATATTTCTTTAAATATCATTCCGACAGGAAATCCAAACGATGTAAATATCGATGTTACCCTTACGGCGAACAATGCTTTTAATCAAGAGCTTACTGTCTATGTGATTCCAATAGAGACCAGTATTTCCGGTCTTCCGGAGATAAGCTCTTTGGGTATCGATTCACTCAATAACATCGCCAAAGACATGCTGCCAACTACCGGACAATTGTACGACATCAGCTGGCAGACAGGCACATCTCAGAACTTCCAGGTCAACTGGGATCTCAACAAGCTGAACAAGGACAATGAGATTTATGATAATAACAACCTGGGCGTGATTGTCTTCGTGCAAAATGCGGTAAATCAGGGAACGCGCGAAGTGTATCAGGCCGTATATGCGACATTGCCTGTGCTGGAAAATACCATAATCACCGGGCTTGAAGACGAACTGAATGCAAAACGAATCCGGGAAGCTGACCTGTATCCCAATCCGGCAGATCAGTATTTTAATCTGTCGCTTTCGGGTGAAATATCCAAGGATATGGACTGGACGATCATCGACCAGCGCGGTGTGATGCTATCCAACGGAACATTCAAGGCAGGAAGTGCGCTTTATGAGGTTGATACCCAAAAGCTGCCGGTCGGCCTGCATATGATGATCGTGACCGGCGAAAATGACTACAAGGTGATCAGGAAGGTGATAATCAGGAGGTAAGACAACATCAGATTGTTTAGAAGTGGAAACTGGGGGACAAATGGGTGTTAAATCCAGGGAGTGGCCCTCTGTAATCTCCAGGGCTTCATCATGCTGTTCAAGTTCCAGGAATCAAGTTCCAAATCACAAATAAATTCCAATCCTCAATCGAGCAGATCCAAGGCCAACTTGCTTTTTGAAATTTGAGCTATTGGGATTTATTTGTTTTTTGATGCTTGTGATTTGGGTTTTCTAACTCCTGTTCATTACTCACGGAACGCTGTCTGCATCACGGATTACCTGGATTTCAGGATTGCACGGATGGTATTCCCAATCGATCGCCTCCACTTTTCCTGGCATTACCTTTTCCAAAGTTTCTGTATCAGTTTTCATTCAGCAGGAAACTTGTGGGATGTGCAAAACTACGTCTAAGCCACCAGGTTTTATAAACATAAATTCGAGAATTTAATCCTGAGCAGTCTTTTTTTGGATAAACCTTACTTTTCACCTCATTTTATGAATGCTTTAAATTGGATAATTGCAATCAATCTTTATAATAACTTATATTTGTGCTGATTGCCAAATTGTAATTTTTACACGTTTTTTACATGGCCATATATAAATTTCAAAAAATGAATTTGCTGCGATTCCTCCTCATCAATGCAGTCGTATTAACGATTATTTCATTTAACCTTTTTGCCCAAGCACCTCCGGCCGGTATTGGTAGCTTCGACGGATCCTCAACACCCCGAAACGTACTATGGCTGCGCGCTGATGCAGGCATAACAGAGTCGGGAGGAAAAGTCTCCGCCTGGGCAGACCAGACCACAAATGGGCTGAATGCAGCGCAGGCGAATGGGGCACTCCAGCCGAATTATACTGCTTCCAACGCCAATCTCAACAACTTGCCTTCCATTGATTTTGGACCGACTGGAACCAGTAACTTTCACCTGGCCATTCCGGACAATGATTTATTGGATGGTTCATCTGAGATGACCTTTTTTCTGGTTTTAAGATCAGCAGGCAGCGGTGTTCAGGGAATTTTAAATAAAAGAGTCGGTTTCAATAATCAACAGTCATATCGGTTATTCAACAATGCCAATTTCAACGCTGATATCAGTAATGGCGGCACGGCTAGTCTCAGTGTGTCTGATAATACGAATTATGTACTTTCAACAGTTTATGACCAGGGTCTTTCCGGTAATAAATTCTTTTTTAATAGAAATTCTGTTACAAGCACGAGTGCTAATGTTGGTACAGTACTCCCAAACAATGCATCTGATCTTTTCATAGGAAATTTCAACTTAGGAGATAACCGCAGTTTCCCCGGCGACATCGCAGAAATATTGATTTATCGCAATGCGCTCACTGCACCGCAAAGGGTTATTGTCGAAAACTACCTGGGGCATAAATACGGCATAGGACTAACAGCGAACGACATTTTTGGCAATCTTGCCACATATGACGATGCTTTTTTCAACGATTA
>CAYZWN010000192.1:0-8547 GCA_964482185.1 uncultured Roseivirgaceae bacterium | reverse complement strand
TGGCTTATGAATTAAATCGCACAGAGACTTCCACTAAAGTTTCAAATTCCGGTAATTGCCAAAGCAACTGGAGAGCGCGATTGAAATGAAAATGATACTTTTATGCAGGTGATAATACTTTTATTTACAGCACAGCTTCTGTTTTTTGGGAAACAGCCGGATGCCGAAGATGCCAGATACAATACACTTTATCCGATTCTCAATGAGTATATCCGGAATTTTCCAAAGGAATTACGTAAAATTCCGGAAGAGCGAAGATACCGTTTAAATGAAATTGTTTATTTTCTCGAAGACCAACAGCAAAATAGGGCACCCTGGCAGGTTACATTTATATCGTCCAATGAGTCTGCCGCAGGCCAAATGGCTCTTGCCTGGTCCAGAGCTGCAGCATACTATTTTGGCTTTACGGATTTCACCCCGAATTCCGGCGGGATGGTTCCGGAACAGATTCCCGTAAGTGCCATATTATCATTAGAAAAGGCTGGATTTATTATTTATAAAGCACCCATTGGCGGAATTGACGTGTACCGCGTCAAGTACACCTACAACCTGGAGCCTTTGGTCATGTTTCCCAAAAAAATTGATCATGTAAAAAATCCCGCCAATAGTTTTATGGCTGTTGTGCTGGATTCTAACGCAGAATTGAATATCAAAAATATCCGTGGCACCTACAACAGGCTGTTTTTGGAGTATGAGGATCCTTCCGGATATGTTGGTTCGGATATGGAAAAAGAAAAATTTGATGAATTATGCCGACAGGTAGCGGTAGAGATGTTCTATGTGTTCTCTCAATTGCGCAAGCGCAAAAAAGTCATTATGAGCAATTGATAACAAAGTCTTACTCAAGCAGATCATCAGGAATCAGGCAACCCTGTTTTTTTCGATATTAAGGAAGGGTTTCCAATCTTCATAGGCATTTGAGCTGAGTTGTTTCAAATACATAATATAGGATGGTTTTCCCGGTCGGTATTTCAACTGAAATCCAGCTTCTTCTACTGAATTGTCGCCTTTCATGGAATTGCATCTTTTACAGGCAGTGACCAGATTGTGCCATGTAGTTTTGCCTCCCCGGGCTTTGGGAATGATGTGATCGAGTGTTAGTTCCTTCTGGCTACCGCAATAATGACACTGAAATGCGTCGCGCTTGAACACGTTCTCTTTTGAAAGTACTACTCCTTTGTACGGAACGTTCACGTACCTGCTAAGTTTGATAACAGAAGGCATAGGATATTTTTCATTTACTGTATTCAGCGAGTGGGTATTATTGGCTTTAATGAGCTCAGCTTTTTTTAAAAAAACCAGCAGAAAGGCGCGTTGTACCGTGCACACCGAAATTGGAGTGCAGTCTATGTTTAGTACAAGCGCTTTTATGTTCATGTTTTAAATATTCGCCTTAGTCCAGCCAGTTTGTGTGTGTATCCGGATAATTCTTCATTGTAAATACCTTCTTTGTCAAGTTTGTCAGTCCGGACAAAACCCGAAGCATGAACGATACGGTTTTGTTCTAAAACAATACCCACATGGCTTATGTGGGTTGTGTCTTTGCCAAAGAAGGCAAGATCACCGGGTATTGCATCTTCAAAAGATTGAACTGCTTCTCCATTCTTAAATTGCTGGTGCGCATCCCGATTCAATCTATAACCACAAAAATTAAAAATTTGTTGGACAAAGCCTGAGCAATCGATGCCAAAAGGTGATCTGCCACCCCACAGATAAGGAGCATTCATGAAGGGAATGATCATTTGCTTCAGAAAATCAAAATCTTTCTTTTCGCCAACATTTTTTGAATTCCCGTTAAATGCAAATTGTTCCTTAACTTCAAATAGCTCAGCACTTGAAATGGGTAAAATGCTGCCAATCAGTATCTGAATCATTCTTTTCTTGTACAAAATGGTGGAGGTGAGGTCGGTTGCAATCTTGAATTCCGTGTTATTGAGATGATTGAAATATTCAAGTGATATGGGTGTGTGCTGCTTCACGTCGATCCAGCCCGGATAACCGTCAAACTCAATGATAATGTGAATCCACTTTTTATCAGTTGCATATTCTGCAACACTGTAATGCTCACCAAACAGCAATTGCGTGACCATTTCCGATTTGTCCGACGGTTCGCGCCGAACCGGAATCACACTCAACCTGCAGATACCCTTTTCCTGTTTTTCCATTTAAAATCTGATTCTTTCCAGGTCTTTCTTAATGTCTCTTTCCTTAATATCATGTCTTTTATCGTGTACTTTCTTGCCCTTGGCCAGGGCGACTTCGAGTTTTGCCAAACCTTTGTTTGTGACAAATAGTCGAACGGGTACGATTGTCAGGCCTTTTTCCTGGCTTTTGGACTGAAGTTTAGATATTTCTCTTTTGCTCATCAGCAGCTTGCGTTCGCGTTTGGGATCATGGTTCAGATAGGAGGCCTGTTCGTAAGGCGAAATGTGCAGTTCTCTTACAAACATTTCGTCATTCCTTACGATGCAGTAAGAAGCCTGCAGATTTACTCTGCCGTCGCGAATCGATTTGATCTCTGAGCCCTGCAGTACAATGCCGGCGACATATTTATCAATGAATTCAAATTCAAAGCTCGCCTTCTTGTTTCTGATATTTATGTTGTTCGGATCTTTTTCTTTTTTGGCCACTTGCTTATTGAATTATTGTGGATGCAAATATAAAGGATTTTTACGCAGTTGACTTGTCAAAGGCTAACTGGTGAATGCAGTGTATTGACTTTAATACCCTGGCGGGAGCGAGGCATCACAGAACGATACAATTTGGTTTTGATAAAATTAATGCCCTAAGCCCAGATTCCCGAAATCAACGACAATTGTAAAATTAGCCCATTTTAATTATCTGTTCGCAACCCGGCTGGATGCACGCAAGAAAGACTAAAACTCCAGAAGGAACAGTGTAATATCATCCTGCATTTCGCTGTTATTGCAAAAAGCCATGAATTCGCCATAAATTGACTGAACGATCTCTTCATTGCCTTCAAGGCAGAAACGAACAAATGATTCTTCCAGCCGCTCCTGGGTAAACATTTCCCCTTCCTTATTTCTCTGTTCAACGATTCCGTCTGTAAAGAAAAGCATTTTATCGCCCTTTTGAACCTGCAAAGTATGCACTTCAAATTTTGCTTTAGGAATGATGCCCAGTCCCGGTCCCGGAAGTTGAATTTCGAGCATTTTATTCTCAGATGCTTTCCAGATCAGGGGATGCATGTGCCCTCCCTTGCACAACTCAACGGTTGAGGATCGCATATCGATGAGTGCATAGTAGCCGGTTGCATACAGTGATGTAAAGATTTCGTAAATGTGCGTATTCAGATGCTCCATCAGTTTTACAGGCTGATCTCCAAATTCCTTGGAGAAAATTGTAAAGCCACTTCGCAATACCCCTGTAGCGAGCGCGGCCGATATGCCATGACCCATTACATCTGAAATGATGAATCCAACCTTATCATCTGAAATGGCTTTGAGATTCAGAAAATCACCACCTACTTCCAGGTATGGTTTATAAATATGGGTTTGCCTGATGTTGTGCTTTCTGATGCACTCAGAAGACATTTGATCCCTGCTTATGAAATAATCCTGGATTAGTTTGGCATCCGAAAGATCGGCGTGAAGGCGGTCGAGACGATTGCTCTTTTGGTACAAAACTGTTTTGGATGAAGTAAGACTTGTGGCTGTCTCGCGCATCCTGGTCAGGGTTTCATTGAGACAATTTCTGTAGAAGTTGATGGCGAAGGTTTTATTATCAACAAGCAGTTTTTCAAACATACTTTTTTTCAAGCGCAGCAAATCCGTCGGCTCGGCGGCATTGACATTGGCCGATCGGGGCTGATTATCGATCAGGGCGACTTCACCAAAATAGGAACCGCTTTTCAATTGGGTAATCGGTATTTCTTCGCCTTCTTCATTAAATTTGGTCACATCCACGATCCCGTTAACGATAATAAACATGGAATCGCCAAACTCTCCTTCGCGCAGTATTTTTTCATTTTCAGCGCATGATTCTTCCTCAAAAAGGGATTGGAGCGCTTCGAGCTGTTCTTTGTCAAGACCGCCAAACAAAGGAACTCTTTGAAGAATTTTTACAATATCCATAAGTCAGTATTTGCGGCATCAGATGCCGTGGAGAAAAAAGAAAATCAAAATTAGAAATTCCTTTAGATAAAAAAACATTAATCACCTGCAAAGTTGAGTGGGTGTAATTGGGCTTTTGTTTGCCCTGTTTTTTATCTCGCCAACCGCGCAAATGTGTCCGGAATTTTGTCCGAATTAGTACACCCGTGTAAGTTGTTTGAATTTCATTATTTGTGTAAATGCCAATAAATCAGGTATATATTATTTCTGGCATGGCTGTTGGCAACACACCTTCCAAACAACCAATTGAAACCATGAAAAAGAAGTTGAGAATTTCAGCATTATTTTTAGGAGTGATCGTCGCAATACTATCCTTTTCAGATCTGTACGCTGACAACCAGGAACAAACGGAAGCCATCTCCACCATTGAAACGCTCAAAGAAGTAGCGGCTTTGATTGTGAAAGATACATTTAACGAGTGCGCAGCAGAAGAGAGAATTAAAATATACAATTCAAGCTGTCAACTGGTCTATGAATGCCGGGGTGGTGATGATCAAAGACTTAAAATATTATTGCGACGCAGCGATTTGCTGTGGCATACCGATTCCTCTTCATATTACCTGCTAGGTGATTAATTTTGAAAATAAGGGCGCAAGCCCTTATTTTTTTCTGTAGAGTAATCTGCACTAAAATTAATATCCTGAAAATCAAACCAGGTTTCATTTCAGAATTGATTGATTTTCAAAATGCGGTTTTCTATCGGAGGATGCTCAGGTTTACAGATAAAAGTGTGTCTGTAAGGTAAATTGCCCCTTCAGACCGTTTTGTGCTATGCCGCTGGGGGACGAGGTGTCAAATCTGTAAACAGGACGCGTGCCATATTGTAAGGTTACTTTTGCATTGTGCTTGTTTATAAAATAATTCAAACCAAGGTCGTATTGCAGGGATGGCTCCTCAATTGCTTCAAATGACTTATATGTGCCTGTAACATAAGGCATAAAAGCGCTGCCGTTTGCAAGACCAGGAAATTTTAATCCAAATTGTGCGAAGAGGATATCGCCCGTACCCAAAGTAGGTTGCATATTTCCAGCGCCCATCACGCTTCGATTGGCGTATTCATCTCCCAGCTGTTCTGCATTACCGATCACTGAAGAAGTGTTGAATACACCAATATTTCTCAGGTATCTTTTTCCAAAATCCATATGTTGATACAAAAGATAGGTATTGATCAAAAAGCCCTTGTTGCCAACATTATGGTTATAAAACATATCAACACCAAATATCGTGGTATTATAGAGTCTTAACGAATTGCTACCTGCGCCAGGGTCAAAGGTATAGGTGGACTGGGGATGATTGTAAAAACCGGCACCGATATTAAACATTTCCTGGCCGTCCATACAGACTCCTATTTCATAAGGAAGTACATCTTTTTCAATGTCTTTAAACATATATTTCACATAACCTGCCTGCGCGAATGTACTGGTATAAGCGTTTCTCGCTGCCAGGTTTGAATTGAAGCCGGTAGTGGTTCTTGTCTGTTGGGTGTATGGATTTGATCCGTTCTGGAAAGGTTGATTCAGGGCGAGGCGGTAATCCAATCTGTTGAGCTGACCTTTGGCATAAATACCCATTTGACGACCAAACTGATCATTTGTTTCTATAACATACCAATTGAAAATCGGCGCATCCAGCGTCATAAAATTAAGTGTTGATGCATTGGCAGATCTGGAAACGCCATTCCAGTAATGCAGTCCGATGCCTACATATAGCTTTTTTGGAATAATATTAAATTCTGTCCACAGATCGTGCATGTAGAGCTGAGGCTTTTTTCCGTCAGAACCACCTGAGTAGCCACCGCTGTTAAATGTCTGATTATTGATGCCGAAGTGTGTCAATATCAGCCAGCGTGGCCCCATTTGGGCATAAAACAACATCCTGGCTCTGCGGATGCCAATATTGTTGGATGCGTTGTCAGGTTCAAAATCATAACCGATGGTGCCCGGGTTATTTTCAACATGGGTAGCCCACATTTGTGCCCAGGTAATGATCCTTAAATAATAAGACCCGTCTTCTGAAACATTAATTTTTATCGGCTTGTACTGAAGTGGTTCTTTCTGAACGTCCGATTTTTCCTGTGCTGAAGCTCTGGCAATGAATATCAGTACAATTAGAACTGATAAAAAGTACTTCTTATACATTGATTAATTTGATTTATTGGATGCGATGGCTCATAAAAAAACTGAAATACTCAGCGGAAGATTGAAACCATTCCGCTGAGCAATTTTCAATGCTTAATTTTCTTTGTTGTATTTTCTTTTTGGGTCATTAAAGAAACGATTACCAAGGTTAACGCAGCAAGCGGAATCGATACGATGCCCGGATTATCCAACGGAATAGGGGCTTCAGCGGGTATCAGGCCATATTTTTCCCACATGGTAGGAGAAAATAATATAATACCTACTGACACGACAATACCCACGAGTATCGATGATGCGATGCCCTTAGCGGTGGTTTTTTCCCAAAAGAGTAAAAACAATATTGCCGGCAGGTTTGCTGATGCAGCCACCGCAAAAGCAAGGCCCACAAGAAATGAAACATTCAATCCTTTAAAAAGAATGCCGAGAATGACTGCAAAGATACCAACACAAATGGCGGATATTTTTCCTGCCATTACTTTTCCTTTGTCGGTCATTTCCACTTGCAGGTATTTATCAATAAAGTCGTGAGCTATGGCGCCGGAAGATGCTACAATCAGGCCGCTGACAGTGCCTAGTACTGTAGCAAATGCAATGGCTGATATAATTGAAAATAATCCAATGCCAAATGCTTTTGCCAGTAACGGCGCAGACATGTTGCTGCTTTCCATATCCAATACCCCATTGACCATGGCACCAAGCCCCATGTAAAGCGTAAGAATATAGAAAAACCCAATAGCGGAGATGCCCACAATTGTGGACTTACGCGCAGCCCGCTGGCTTGGCACGGTATAATATCTGATGAGGATGTGGGGCAGGGCCGATGTTCCTAAAAACAAAGCCAGCATGAGTGATACAAAATTTAACCGATCCCAGTTAGTTGCACCGGCAGCGCTGGAAAGCTTGTATAAAAGCCCGGGTTTCATAACGTCTTTGCCTGATGTTACATTCTGGTGCCAGACAGTTACCTTATCATCTCCATCAGTGAAAGTCTTTTTTGAGAACCTTACTATCTCACTATTATCGATTGTTTTGAGAAACTCAAACGGTCCCAAAGGTCCGGTTGTCTCTACCTCTTCCCCATCAACAATAATCTTGCTCAAATGCCCCACCTGATAAAATTTCCTTTCAGATTTTGGTGCACCATTGTACAGTATGGTGCCGTCAGGCAGCGTAGTCAGATACAGCATTTCATCCAGTACAGCCTTTTCCCCCTGCTTGGTCACACTAAACCAATAAAGTGAGCCGTTTTTATCAAGTTGTGCAAATACCTGATCGTCCACAACAATGGTTTTTTTGAGGCTATAAGCAGGATCAATTAATTCTATAGTGTTATCATTTGCCGTAAGGGCTTCGGTCTGAAGAAACTGATGATAATTCTCATTGGGAGTCAGCGACAGACCGTTGTTCAGGATATAGACAGTTAGTATGGTAGAAAACACAACCAGCAGCGCACCCTTGATAAACTGCACATAGGTGGTTGAGGTCATGCCTGCGGTTGCTACAATCAATATAACTATAGATCCAACAAGTAAAACGCCGATCCAGTGGGGCAGGCCCAACAGGGGTACTATCAAATCGCCTGCGCCAACCATTTGGGGTATCAGGTAAAAAATGGATACCATCAGCGTGCTTACTGATGCTGCCAATTTTATATGTTTCGAATCGAAACGTGAATCAAGCGCATCAGTAAATGTATATTTCCCCAGTTTTTTTAACGGTTCGGCTACTAAAAACAGTGCCACCACCCAGCCTGCAAGGTAACCTATCGAATAAAGGAAACCATCATAACCGGAATAGGCGATCATGCCGCATATCCCTAAAAAAGAGGCAGCAGAAAGGTAATCGCCTGCAAAAGCAATCCCGTTTACAGCCCAATGTATATTGCCACCAGCGGCGTAATATCCGGCTGAGGATTTTGTTTTTCGGGCAAAATAAAACGACAAACCCAGAACAAGACCGACTATAAATAAAAAAATTATAATCGCTAAATTAGAGACTTCGTAAATCATAGCTTTCTCTTTAGGGGGCTAACTTTTTTCCATCTCATCTTCCATCCTGGTGCAAAAATAATTATAGATAAATCCCATAACTATTGCCAGAACGATCAGTCCAAACCCATATAAAATGGCAAGGTTTAATCCGCCGATGGCCTCCAAGCCCATCCATTCAGGGCGGGTGAGACCAATCAAGACAAATCCTGCATACACGAGCGTGTAGAACAGAAACATCTTTACTCCTAATTTTGCTTTTTTTGATGCAGCTTTGTCGGTTTCAAT